>NZ_QUJX01000002.1:427-238129 GCF_003480785.1 Ruminococcus sp. AM26-12LB
AATCCCTGTATTCTTCGATATTTATGGTGGTACGCTGGGCCGATCTGGCCCTGTATTCTTCGATATTTATGGTGATACGCTGTGCCGATCTGGTTCCTGTATTCTTCGATATTTATGGTGATACGCTGTGCCGATCCCGTTTCTGTATTCTTCGATACTTATAGGAATATTCTGTACCAGTCTGACATTTCAGGACAGGACGCCCAGTCCGCTTCCATACCCCGCATGTTTTTTCCTGTCGGCTGGAAGCGTCAGCCAGAGGAAGGTGGCATCGGGCCGGGCTGCTGCGGAGGAGGGGTGATTACTACTAGGGCTCCGTGAGACGGCTAAAAGCATTGCGGCAGGGCCAGAACTCGCCTGCGGCTCAGACAGCAGACCCTGCCGCAATAACGCCGTCTCCCGCAGCCCTAGTAGTATCCCCCGACGGAGTCCCTGCCCGGAGCGATGCCACCTTCCTCTGGCGTCCCTCTCCATCCCAACAAAAAAAACGGCACCCGGCAGTTCCAACACTGCCAGACACCGAAACCAAAACACCCGTCAAACAGACCTATACAATATATAATCAACATTCGCTATCCGCTCAACTCAATTACCACCAGAAAGTTCTCTCAGCAACTCAAGATCGCTGGCCTGCACTTTAATATTCGTAGTCAGCTTCTCACCCTCAGGGCTAATATACGTCACCTCAAGAATGCTCCCCTCACGAATCCCACGCCGGGAAACCGCACTACAAAATGCCGGAAACTTCGGATGATTCTGTTTAAATGTATTCCATGCATTCATAACCTTCATCATATTTCCAATATTTCCAATATTACCAATACCCATAACCAACACCAGCCTTTCCCTTACTATCATCTATGTTTTTTTATCTATTAACCCAAACACAGCCGCCGTACAAACCATACAGCGGCTGACCACATGATCCTATTCAAAATAACCTGCCGGAAACTCACAACCCTCTGATAAAAGAAATCGCATCCCGGATCCCAGCCACATAAACCAATTTAATTCCTTTAATACTCTCTGTAGCCGTCCGGTTCACCTCAGGAAGTATCACCGTCTCAAACCCAAGCTTTTTCGCTTCCTGCACACGCTGTCCGGCCATACTCACTGCACGAACCTCGCCACTCAGACCAATTTCACCAAACGCCATCACAGAATCCGGGATCACGATCTCCTTCGCACTGGAAATAATAGCAAGACAAATACCCAGATCGATCGCCGGCTCTGTCATCTTCATGCCACCCGCAATATTCACATAAGCATCCGAAGCAGCAAGATGAACTCCCGCCTTCTTCTCCAGAACCGCCATCAAAAGATTCACACGATTAAAATCCGTACCAACTGCTGTTCTTCTCGGAATTCCAAAATTACTCTGACACACCAGAGCCTGGATCTCCACCAAAATCGGTCTCGTCCCCTCCATAGAACATGCAACAACAGACCCCGAAGCATTCTCCGGTCTTCCATTCAAAAGGAACTCGGAAGGATTCTTCACTTCTTCAAGTCCGGAATTCTGCATCTCAAAAACACCAATTTCATTGGTAGAACCAAAACGATTTTTCACCGCACGCAGGATCCGGTAAGAAGCATGCCTGTCTCCCTCAAAGTAAAGCACAGTATCTACCATATGTTCCAGTACACGAGGACCTGCCACATTTCCCTCCTTGGTCACATGACCCACGATAAAAATGGACACTCCCATACCCTTAGCGATCTGCATCAGTACATTGGTAGATTCCCTCACCTGAGAAACACTTCCCGGTGCAGACGAAATATCTTCATGAAACATCGTCTGGATAGAATCCACAACAGCTACATCTGGTTTCGTCCGCTCAATGATCTCCCGGATATTTTCAAGATTCGTCTCACAGAGCAGTTTCAATTTATCATTAAACGTTCCAAGCCGATCTGCCCGGAGCTTGATCTGTCTAAGAGACTCCTCACCAGAAATATACAAAACAGAAATCCCCTGTGAAGATAAATTTCTGCACACCTGCAACAACAATGTAGACTTGCCAATACCAGGATCTCCACCTACCAAAACAAGGGAGCCGGGGACGATTCCGCCTCCCAGCACCCTGTCAAGTTCACCGATTCCGCAGCTCTGACGTTCATCTGAAGAAAGACTGATATCTTTCAGAACTACAGGCTCCGTTTTCTTTTGTGTAGTTTTAATACTCCCTGAGGAAGATTTTTTGGAAGAAACCGTTTCCTCCACAAAAGTATTCCATGCCTTGCATGCCGGGCACTGCCCCATCCACTTGGCTGATTCATACCCGCATTCCTGACAAAAATAAACCGTTTTTTTATTTTTTAGCATTTTACAATTTTAACTTCTGCTTTGGTGTTCGCATCCAGTTCAACACTGAAAGAAAGCTTGCCGCCCAGGTTTGTGGTCATTGTACCTGTACTTACATCATCAATAAATACCTGATACTCTGTCTCAGCTTCCAGTTCAACAGTAATCTGAGAATCCTCAAAGCCCTGAACCTCAAAACTCATTGCTGTTCCATCCTGCTGAAGATGGAACACACTGGTTCCCGGAACAGACTCATATACGAACATTCCATTACGCTCAAGTTTGGTGATCTCCTTATATGTTTTTACTTTATACATATCTCCCTGATACTGATAATCCGACAATTTGGATTTCTGATTTAATTCATAATCTCCAAAACTGATAGTCCCATTATCTTCTGTGCGGATCAATTCCTGTACCACTGCCATGATCTTATGTCCTCCTGAAATCTTTCGTTGTATAGTTTTAATTTTGTTAATTATAACTTATTTCTGTTTTTTTGGCTATAGAAAGTAATAAAATTCTTACGCTTTCTCCGCATCTTTTACTTCAAAGTAGATTTTCTTGTCTTTGACCTTCACCTGTACGGTATCACCGGCTTTGATCCGACCTTCAAGGATTTCTGTTGCCATCTCATCCTCAATCTTTGTCTGGATCGCACGACGCAACGGTCTTGCACCGTATTTACTGTCAAAGCCTGCATCTGCGATAAGATCTTTAGCTGCTCCGGTAACTTTCAGTATGATATCCAGCTGTTCCTGACAGCGTTTTTCCAGGTTTTTCAAAAGAATAGTAACGATCTTCCTGATATTTTCTTTATTCAGAGAATGGAATACCATGATCTCATCGATCCGGTTCAGAAATTCCGGTTTAAACATCCGCCGCACTTCTTCCATCACTCCGGACTTCATACGTTCATAATCACGCTTTTCCGTATCTCCGGACATAAATCCAAGATGTTTCGGTTCCATGATCATCTGCGCACCTGCGTTGGAAGTCATGATAATGATCGTCTGCTTAAAATCCACTTTTCTGCCTTGAGCATCTGTAATATGACCATCATCAAGTACCTGCAGAAGAATATTAAACACATCCGGATGAGCCTTTTCAATCTCGTCAAAAAGAATGACACTGTATGGATTTCTGCGCACTTTTTCGCTGAGCTGTCCACCTTCTTCATAGCCTACATATCCGGGCGGCGATCCGATCATTTTAGAAACACTATGTTTTTCCATATATTCGGACATATCTACACGGATCATTGCCTGCTCACTTCCAAATACAGCTTCCGCCAGCGCTTTGGAAAGCTCCGTTTTTCCCACTCCGGTAGGTCCCAGGAATAAGAAAGAACCTATAGGCCTTGCCGGATCCTTTAATCCTACTCTTCCCCTTTTTACCGCCCGGGCAACTGCAGAAACTGCCTCATCCTGTCCGATCACACGTTTTTTCAGAACCTTTTCCAAATTTGCAAGCCTACGGGATTCCCCCTCTGTCAGACGCTGTACAGGTATTTTTGTCCAGTCAGACACAATACCGGCAACTGCCTCTTCATCAACTGTAAATGGATTTTTCCGATTTTTCCGCTCCGCCTTTCTTCGGATCTTTTCCAATTCTGCTTCCGCCTCATTTTGCTTTGCCTGTGCTGCTTTTGCACCTTCAAGATCTGCATTTATGACTGCCTGTTCTTTTTGTTTCAGAATATCGTGGATCTCTCTTTCCAGTGCTTCTGCTTTCGGAGACGGACGATATCCCGCCAGTTGTACTTTCGACGCTGCCTCATCAATAATGTCAATGGCTTTATCCGGAAGAAACCGGTCATTGATATAACGAACGGACATTTTTACAGCCGCCTCAAGGGCCTCATCCAGAATCTCTACACCATGATGTTTTTCATAATATGGGCGCAGCCCCTTCAGGATTTCAACAGCCTCCTCTTCTGTAGGTTCTTCCACGATGATAGGCTGAAAACGCCGTTCAAGCGCTGCATCCTTTTCAATGTATTTCCGATATTCTTCCAGTGTCGTTGCTCCGATCAGCTGGATCTCTCCACGGGAAAGAGACGGTTTCAGGATATTGGAAGCATCCAGTGCACCTTCCGCTCCACCTGCTCCGATGATCGTATGGATCTCATCAATAAAGAGCAATATTCCCTGCTGTTCGCTTACCTCATCGATCACATTTCGGATACGTTCTTCAAACTCACCGCGATATTTACTTCCTGCGACCATTCCGGAAAGATCCAGAACTACAACCCGCTTATCCTTCACAGTATCCGGTACCATTCCTGTGACGATCCGCTGTGCAAGTCCCTCTACGATAGCCGTTTTTCCTACTCCCGGCTCTCCAGTCAGGCAGGGATTGTTCTTTGTTCTTCTGCTCAGGATCTGGATCAGTCTGGCAATCTCTTTATCCCTTCCCACTACAGGATCCAGCTTACCTTCTTCTGCCATGGCCGTCAGATCTCGGCTATACTGATCCAGAGTTGGTGTTACACTGCTGTTTCTTCCCTTTGAAGCTTTTACAGCCTGGAATTCTTCCGCAATGGCATCGCTGTCCATTCCCATAGCTGTCAGCACTGCCGCATAAAGCTTCTGGATATTGGCACCCATTGTGTACAGCAGTCTGGTACCCACACAGTCTGTTTCTTTCAACATTGCCAGCAGAATATGTTCTGTCCCGACTTCCTCAAAACGCATGGATTCTGCTTCTGCATATGCACCCTCAAGAACTCTTCTGGTTCTCGGACTGAATCCCGGTTTCTGTGAAACAGCCGTATTTCCCGGCGGTGCGATCAGTTTATCGATCAGAGCCATCGCTTTATCAGCCTGGATTCCAAACTCCTCCAGAACTCTTCCTGCTGTGCCCTCCTTTTCTTCTACAAGCCCGACCAGCAGATGCTCCGTGCCGATATAACTATGTCCGCAGGAGCTGGCTGCCTCTTTTGCCAGAGCAAGAACATTCTCTGCCTGTTTTGTATATCGTTCCTGCATGATGTCTCCTCCTATCTGTCTGTGTCATACTCGTCAAAAATCTCGTCCACCAGCTGATGGACTTCTTCTCTTGTTACATTTTTACAGCATCCCCATGCCATTGCTACTGTCAGATTCTGTTTCATTTCTTCCAGTGCTCTGACCTTATCTGCATCTATGGAGATCACCGCTCCCTTTCGCCTGTCAATAGTCACAAAGCCTTCCTGACGAAGCAGCGCATATGCCTTATTCACAGTATGCATATTGATTCCTGCAATGCTTGCAAGCTGCCGTACAGAAGGCAGAGTATCCCCTTCATGAAGCCTTGATGTAGCGATCCCCATTATGATCTGATTGGTGATCTGCATATAGATTGCCTCATCACTGTTAAAATCGATTTCTATCACCATAGGGTAATCTCTCCTCTACAACAGCAAAAGGCTGCACAGTTTCATCCTGGCAGCCTGCTGTGATTTTTGTTTTTATTTACTGATCCCTGCAATCTTCTCTATCTGTTCTTTGTTAAGAACCAGATTAAATCCCATTGGATTTACCACATAAGCGTTTGCCTGCGGAATCATCAGGCTCGGAAGTTTGTCTATAGTCACTTTCGCAACACGGAGATTCTTGCCTCTTCCAAATTTCTCAAATTCCATAACATCTGTAAACACAGGCTGCATGATCTTATCCTCTTTATTTTTCAGATACGGAATATGGAGCTTTCCATCTTCTTCCTGCTCTGCATTGATCGCGATCAGGAATTCTGCCTTACGCAGGTTTGCTATCAGCTCTTCTTCCAACTCACGGATATTCTTATGCTCTTCCTGTTTTACCGGGCGACGCAATTCCTGCATAAAATAGATTCCGGAAAGTTCAAGAGACGGGTTCAGAAGCGGTCTCTTTGACGGCTCGATCTTACTCATATCTCTCTGGTTTGCGATCTTTCCGATCTCAATCTCGATCTTCTCTTCTCCGTCGATCCAGATCACACTGTTCACTCCGATCGCGTACAGCGTACCATACAGTCTTGGATAGTCTTTTTTCTCATATTTCATGCCCATAAGAAGGATCTTATCCTCAAGGAGCTGTTTACCATATTCTTTGATCTCTTCTTCTGTGGCAAAAATCCTTGCCTGGTCATTAAATGTTTCTTCATCACAGGTCACATATGGAAGTCTGGTTGCCTGTGAATATGCAACAAATACTTCCTCCCTGTTTCTGAGCTCATGGATTGCTTCTTCTACACTGATTCCCATTTTTCTGTCCTCTCTGCCTCATCACTTGGATGCGACACCTCATCAAGGAAAATGGTTGGTTCCTGTTGTGCCCTGTCAGCATCCAGCTTTTCATGTTCGTAACTACTCACTGTGTTTCATAGTTGTTACTATTGTACAATGAAATCCCTGTTTTCGTCAAGCTGTGCCTGTGAAAAATGACCAACTTAAGCCTCGTCGATAGCTTTTCCGATATCGTGACGCATATACTTATTTGCAAAGCTGATCCACTCTGTAGCAGCATATGCATTCTTTCTGGCTTCTTTTAATGTCTCTCCTTTGGCAGTGATGCCAAGAACACGCCCACCGTTTGTAACGATCTCTCCATCTTTAAATTTGGTTCCCGCATGGAAACAGTAGTATCCGTCTTTGTCCTTAAAATTCTCAAATCCATGGATCGGGATACCTTTTTCGTATTTTACCGGATATCCATCACTTGCAAGAACAACACAAACTGCTGCATTGTCCTCAAATTTCAGATCGATCTGATCAAGTTTGCCGTCTACACAGGCTTCCATTACTTCAATGATATCATTCTCCATACGCGGAAGAACAACCTGTGCCTCCGGATCCCCAAATCTTGCATTATATTCCAGAACCTTCGGGCCATCTGCAGTAAGCATCAGTCCGAAGAAAATGATTCCCTTAAACGGACGTCCCTCTGCTGCCATGGCATCTACTGTTTTCTGATAAACATATTTCTTACAGAATTCATCTACTTCCGGAGTATAGAACGGACTTGGAGAAAATGTTCCCATTCCGCCTGTATTCAGTCCCTGATCCCCATCCTTCGCACGCTTGTGATCCTGTGCGGATGTCATGGTACGGATCGTCTTTCCATCTACAAAAGAAAGTACGGAAACCTCACGGCCAGTCATAAATTCTTCAATTACCATGGTATTTCCGGCATTTCCGAATTTTTTGTCTTCCATGATCTCTTTTACGCCAGCTTCTGCCTCTGCAAGATCCTGGCAGATCAGAACACCTTTTCCAAGAGCAAGGCCATCTGCCTTCAAAACGATCGGGAATTTTGCCTCGGTCCTTAAATATTCCAGAGCTTTTTCCGGATCATCAAAATTCTCATAAGCAGCTGTAGGAATGTCGTATTTTTTCATAAGATCCTTGGAAAAAGCCTTGGAGCCTTCCAGAATAGCAGCATTTTTGCGCGGTCCGAACACACGCAGTCCCTCTGCCTCAAATACATCTACGATTCCGCCCACAAGAGGATCATCCATTCCCACGATAGTAAGATCGATCTCTTTTTCTTTGGCAAAGGCTGCCAGTTTTTCAAATTCCATTGCTCCGATATCTGCACATTCCGCATACTCTGCGATTCCTGCATTTCCAGGTGCACAGTAGATCTTGTCAACTTTCGGGCTTTTTGCAACACTCCATGCAATTGCATGTTCTCTTCCGCCGCTTCCTACGATTAATACTTTCATCTGTTTACTCCTTTGTTTCATCTGTCTGCTGATTACTTTAAAGAAACAATTCCATCTGTCACTGTGATTTTGTCATTGGCGATAAGATTGATTGCTTCCGGAAGGATCTTCCACTCTGCTTTTTCCATTACACGTCTCTGAAGCTCCTTGGATGTATCTCCGTCTTTTACCTTTACTGCCTTCTGAAGGATGATCGGACCTGTATCCGTTCCGGCATCTACGAAATGAACCGTAGCGCCTGTTACTTTCACTCCTCTTGCAAGAACTGCATCATGGACCTTAAGTCCATAAAAACCTTTTCCGCAGAAAGACGGGATCAGAGATGGATGGATATTGATGATCTTGTTGGGATACGCTTCCACCATCATCGGAGGGATTGCAACCAGATATCCTGCAAGAACGATCAGATCCACCTCTTTTTCCTGAAGCTTCGCCAGTAATGCTTTATGGAAAGCTTCTCGGTCCGGATAGTCTTTCGGTGCGATGCATACCGCCTCTATATCGTGCTTTCTGGCTCTTTCCAGAGCATAAGCGGAGGCATTATTACTGATCACAATATCCACTTTTGCATTTGTGATCCCTCCTGCATCAATAGCATCCAGGATCGCCTGAAGATTCGTTCCCCCACCGGAAACAAGAACACCGATCTTTAACATAAGGTCACTCCCTTTTCTCCCTCTTCAATGGATCCTACCACATATGGCTTATCGCCGGTTTTACGGATAGCTTCCATTGTTTTGTCAACATCTGCAGGATCTACTGCCAGGATCATTCCAAGACCCATATTATATGTATTATACATCATATGCTCATCAATATTTCCTTTTTCAGCAAGGAGCTTGAAGATCGGAAGTACCGGATAGCTGTCTTTTTTGACAACAGCTCTGGTTCCCTCTTTCAGCATACGTGGGATATTCTCATAGAATCCACCCCCTGTGATATGGCTGCATGCATGGATCTTCACGCCAGACTCTCGGATGCTCTTCAGCGCTTTTACATAGATTCTGGTCGGTGCGATCAGTGCCTCTCCCAGAGTTGTTCCAAGCTCTTCATAATAAGTATCCAGAGACTCTTTTGTCATGTCAAATACTTTACGTACAAGAGAAAATCCATTACTGTGAACTCCTGTGGAAGCCATACCGATCAGGACATCTCCTGGTTTCAGGGCCTCTCCTGTAAGAAGATCTTTTTTGTCAACGACTCCTACTGCAAATCCGGCAAGGTCGTACTCATCTTCCGGCATAAGTCCAGGATGCTCTGCTGTCTCACCACCGATCAGAGCTGCCTCAGACTGTACACAGCCCTCTGCAACACCTTTTACGATCTCTGCGATCTTTTCCGGATAATTTTTGCCGCAGGCAATGTAGTCCAGGAAAAACAATGGCTCGCCGCCTGCACATGCAATATCATTTACACACATGGCTACAGCATCGATTCCGATGGTATCATGCTTGTCCATAACCATGGCTACCTTAACCTTGGTTCCACATCCGTCTGTTCCGGAAACCAGAGTAGGCTCTTCCATATCTTTGAATTTCTCCATGGAAAATGCACCTGAGAATCCACCGATTCCTCCAAGTACCTCCGGTCTCATTGTCTTGGCAATGTGCTTTTTCATCAGCTCTACTGATTTGTATCCTGCCTCAATATCTACGCCTGAAGTCTTGTAATCCATAATGTCCTCCTTATGACAACACCTTTTTATTTTATGGTAAAAGATTTATTTAGTAATTTTTGTATCCAACTTCCTGAAGCCTTGCGTCTTTCTTCTCAACCTGCTCCTTCAGATCCTGACTGTAGGCTTTCAGTCTGGAAAGAAGCTCTGCATCGGAAGTTGCAAGGATCTTGGCAGCAAGAAGTCCCGCATTGGCGCCACCATTGATCGCTACTGTAGCAACCGGGATACCGCTTGGCATCTGTACAATTGAGTAAAGGGAATCTCGTCCTCCCAGAGAGGTTGTATGCATCGGAATACCGATCACCGGCATCGGAAAGATCGCTGCGCACATTCCCGGAAGATGAGCTGCCATTCCTGCGCCTGCGATGATAACTTTGAAGCCTTTTTCTTCTGCTGTCTTTGCATACTCGAAAAATACATCCGGTTCTCTGTGTGCGGAAATGATCTTCATTTCATAATCAATCCCCAGTTTCTCCAGGATATCTGCTGCTTTGCTCATAACCGGCATATCTGAATCACTACCCATTACAATTCCTACTTTTGCCATTGTGTTCTCCTTTCATGGTACACTAACTGAATATTAGCCTGTGTCCTTTGACTATTGTTATGGTTATTCTACGTATATTCTCACTTTCTGTCAATACGATCGAAAAAACTGTAAATTTACTAATTAACTTATATTATTATTTAATGGAAGATTCTCAAAAGGACGGTTCAATTCCTCTGTTCCGGGAAGAACAAACCTTCCGTTTTCGATAATGGAGATCATTTCTCCCTCATCATCGATCACCCGGATACTTCCAAGCTCATCATAAGGTATCGTAATATCTGTATGACAGCCATAATAAGCAAGGCTTACGTCATCCTTTCGCATCTCGGAAATCTCATTATCCCTGGCGATGATCTCTTTTCCATCCGGATTATATACCGGTGTATCCTCTGCCCAGCTGTAACAGGTATCGCCCACAGCAAAATGCGGTCCCATTTTTTCTGCGATCAGGATCGGAAGCTTATCCGCAATTCCGTATTTCAGCGCCGCCACATAAGCTGTGGTATTTGTACCGATGGCAAACTCTCCCATGGGGATCTTCGGATGGTGGTGGAGGATATTATCTTCAATATATTTCCGGTTTTCTTCTTCGGTTTTAAAATTCGAGCAGGTGTAATCAATAACCTGGCCGCAGTCAAATACCAGCTTCAGATCCCGGAACTGAAGACCGTTCAGATATACTTTTTTCACATGAAGGATTCCGCCTGTGCCTGCCAGCTGCGGAGATGTAAAGACTTCGCCCACCGGAATGTTCACATCTGCCACACAGTTCTCAAAATTCGTCTGTTTCTTCGGATCTGTCAGTTCATGAAGATGAATCAGAAGATCCGTCTCATTGTCTCCACGTCCTTTGACTTCCACCCACTCACAGGTATCCAGGGTATTGATGATCGTCTGCTGGATTTCCTGATAGAGATGGTAATCCAATGTATTGATCTTTACGATCTCACGGAAAATTTCCTCATAATTTCCACCAATCTCAGGAACCGGATATGCAATGATCGTAAAACTTCTCTCATCACCTTTGATGTATCGGTTTACGATCTGTCCGGATTCATTGTCAAGTTCTGTCTGAAGCTTCTGCTGTGTCTCGCTTAATGCATAAGCTTCCGGTTTACTTATCGGAGAGAAAGGATTTTCTCCAAATGTATCAATGCAGGCCGGACCGCCATGTACTTCTGCCAGTTCTCTGTACTTCTCATAGGAGGTCTGCATAGCACGAAGTTTTCGCTGAACAAAATCCCCATCCAGGAACAATGCACTGTCCTGACGATGATCGTAATCGTACTGCGGATTGGCAACGCCGCCTGTATAGCCTACTCTCACTGCGCCTCTCTTATTTACCACATGCGTTGCATGGCGATAGATCACCGGCTTCAGGCCCATTTTTTCAAACTGGAGGATCGCTGCTTTTACCATCCGTTCGAAGCCAAGACTATATCGGATATTTACTGTTTTCTTTTTTGTGATATCCTTCCGTCCGGTGATAAATCCGATCCGATAGCCTTCTGTATAGGTAGAAGCCATCTTATCGATCTCTTCCTGAGAAAGGGAATTCAGAAACTCTGCAACTCCTGTTTCATTCTCTGAAACAAACTCGCCATAGCGATACAGATATCTCAGATCGGAAAAATCCGAATTCATGATGATATCTGCCGCAAAGTCAAGCTCCGGATCTACACCTTCCCGTATCCTCTGCTCCATCATATCTTGGCAGTAATCATTTACATAGGAACGGAGAATCCCCTCCACTGTTGCCGCCTCCGGAAGTTCTTCCTCACAAAATGCAGAATATACTTCCAGAAACAGTTCCATGGATACAGTCATATCCCACAGCCTTTTCTCATGAGCATAAGCTACAGTTCCTGCGATCTCTGCATACAGAAAACTGAAGGCTTTTCCATATTCTCCCATCTGCTGTACTGCATACGCCGGATTTCCATAGCTGCTTTCATAATTTTCCGGGAGGATATCCTGATAAAAGCAATGATTTCTCTCTTTCAACGCCTCCATCGTAAGCTCTGCTGCGCTCTCATCCATCACATCTGCTGCCATGGAAAGAAACTTTGCCCTGTTTCTGAAAAAATCTCCAAACGGTTTTTTTACGGTTTCTTCTGTTATGATCTCACGGATCCGTTCCTTCGCAAGTCCATAACGTTCTTTCATGCATTCTTCCAAGACTTCATCTCCCATCTTTTTCATCATTGATCACATGCCCCAGGGCAATGTGTTTGTCAACGAGTTCTTTCATATATTCCCAGATCACTTCAGAACCCTCTCCTGTTTTCCGGTTTCTCTTATAAATCTGACTTTTCTTCACCTGATGCTCTTCCCAGCTTTTTCCGTTGGAAGCATCATTTAGAAACAATGGCTGACAATTATCTAGCACATGGGCAAATTTCGCCTCCGGGGTTTCGTAAGCCTCAAACTCCTCCCATAATGCTTTTAACCACTGTCCCTGATCTTCCGGCAATAGTCCATAGATCCGTTCTGCTGCCTGCTTCTCCCTGTATTCCTTGGTTGTCGCTCCTTTTTCATCATATGCATAGGTATCACCTGCATCAATCTCTACCAGATCATGCGCCAGTACCATAGGAATCACTTTCGAAAGATCCACTTCCTCATTGGAATATTCCTTTAAAAGCACTGCCATCAACGCCAGATGCCAGGAATGCTCCGCATCATTCTCTTTCCGCTTTCCGTCTGCAAGATATGTCTGACGGAAAATATTCTTGACTTTATCTATCTCCATAATAAAGTCCAGCTGTTTTTTTAAGCGTTCTTTTTTATCCATCTGTTATACCCCCGATAAAAAAAGTCCCAGCCAGATAACCAGGATCACTCCGTTCAAAATAGACCCGACCATGCTCGTCCTGTGTTTCCGGTTTTCTTCCGAAAAGCTGGAAAGCCCCAGTGTAAAGCCATATGCAGAAAGCAGCATGGCAAAAAGCCCGGTTCCGCCGATCAGGCCCCCGAGCTTTCCATCAAAAAAGAGTGCAAGCACAACTGCCGCGATAAACAGCACGAGGGAAGCCGCCGCAAGTCCTACAGACCATTTTCCCTTGGAAGCTTCTCTTTTTTTTGCAAATGCATATCTATATCTTCTTGCCATTAATTTTTCTCCTAATCCTGTCGCAGACTGCATAAATCCCATATCCAAGCGCTGCGCCCAGAGTATTCAATATCATATCATCCACATCAAAGCAGCCAACTTTTGTAAGCAGCTGGATCACTTCTATCGTCAGACTGATAAAAAAGCCGGATAATATGATAAAAAAGCCATTTCGCATTTTTCCGGTTATTACCGGAAGAATAAATCCGTATGGCACAAATCCCAGCACATTTCCAAAAACATTTGTGAAAAGCGCAAATGTACCCACTATTTTTCGATAAGTCCAGAAACGCCTGATCTCCACAAACGGAACAAGATTGTAACGGTATTCTCTTTCTGCATCCGCCACTCTTCCGTATCCTTCGGAAAAGAACAGAAGATACACAAGAACAAGAACATACAATACAAAAAAAGCTGTCCCGAGTTTTTTTACTCTGCGTTTTGTCCCTTTTTCCAATATTCTCCCCTGCTTAAATAGTCCGAAAAGCCACACGGAACAACGTGCGGCTTTTCAGATCATATTAGATTAATATCTCTGATTTTCTTCTGAGCAGTCTCGCACCGTTCACGATCATCAGAATTCCTGTGACAAGTCCCGTCACCAGAACGACAATACCGAGTGCAAGGCTTCCCGCCCCGCTGCTCGCCATAGTTTTATAAATTTTTTCATTCATAAGGCTGCGTCCTCCCAGTAAAAGCGGACCTTCGGAATCCGCCGCTCTTTTATGACCTTTTATAACAATATTATTCTGCGCCGTACTGGTCATAATATGCATCAATGGCAGCTTTCAGCTTATCATCGATCACAACACGGCCTTTGTATTCTTTGTTGTAGAGATGCTCAACAACCTCCGCCATAGTTACAATAGCTGTAGTCTGAAGGCCGTAGGTTTCCTCGATCTCTTTGAGCGCACTCTTTGTTCCCTGGCCGCGTTCCATACGGTCAACAGAAACCACAAGACCTATCGGATTTACATCTCCCTGCGCTTTGATGATCGGAAGTGTTTCTTTAATGGATGTTCCTGCAGTCGTAACATCCTCAATGATCACTACCTTATCCCCATCCTGGATCGGGCTGCCAAGAAGAATTCCTTTATCTCCGTGGTCTTTCACTTCCTTACGGTTGGAACAGTAACGGATATCCTTTCCGTACATTTCACTGATCTCCATAGTTGCTGCTACAGAAAGCGGAATTCCTTTGTATGCCGGTCCAAACAGCACATCAAAATCCAGTCCGAATTTGCTTTCTATCGCTTTTGCATAATACTGTCCCAGCTTGCGAAGCTGCGCACCGGTACGGTAAAATCCTGTATTTACAAAAAATGGTGTCTTTCTTCCTGATTTCGTAGTAAAATCTCCAAATTTCAGGACATTACAGTCAATCATAAATTCAATAAATTCCTGCTTATACTGTTCCATTTATCTAATCCTCCATGTTTTTCATATATACGACAAACCCAGGATCCACACTCTGCTGCAATCCCAGTGTAAAATCCCTTTATTTATCCTGTTAATTCTAACATATGAACAACAGAATTGCAAATACGGCAATCCTCCGTTATTTCACTACTCCGATCAGCTCATTGATGTCTTCCACTTTCTGTTTTTCAAGAAATGCCTGAATACCATCTGCGATCTCCACAGTAGCATAAGGGTTAAAAAAGTTTGCAGTTCCCACAGACACTGCAGTAGCACCTGCCATAATAAATTCCAGGGCATCCTCAGCAGTTGCGATTCCTCCCATACCGATGATAGGAAGGGATACTGCATTTGCCACCTGATATACCATACGGACAGCTACCGGTTTTACTGCAGGACCGGACATTCCACCAGTTTTATTTGCCAGTGCAAATGTACGTCTGTTGATATCGATCTTCATTCCTGTCAGGGTATTGATAAGAGAAAGAACATCTGCGCCGCCAGCTTCTGCTGCTTTCGCCATCTCGGTAATATCGGTTACATTTGGGCTCAGCTTCATGATCACCGGCTGTTTTGCATATTTCTTTACTTCTTTTGTGATCTCTTCAAGAGCTTTCGGATTCTGACCGAAGGCAATTCCGCCTTCCTTGACATTCGGGCAGGAAACATTAATCTCCAGCATATCCACAGGCTCATTTCCAAGGCGTTCTACAACCTCACAGTAATCCTTTGCAGATTTTCCACAGACATTGACGATGATCTTTGTATCATATTTTTTAAGGAACGGAATATCTCTTTCACAGAAAACATCAATCCCCGGATTCTGAAGACCAATGGCATTGAGCATTCCGGATGCTGTCTCTGTCACTCTCGGTGTAGGATTTCCCGGCCACGGTACATTTGCCACACCTTTTGTCACAACTGCGCCAAGTCTGTTCAGATCCACAAATTCACTGTATTCCGCTCCGGAACCAAATGTTCCGGACGCTGTCATCACCGGATTCTTAAGTTCTACGCCGGCAAGATTTACATTCATTCTGCTCATAGCTCTACCTCCGTGCTCAGGAATACAGGTCCGTCTTTACATACTCTCTTGTTATGGACATGAGAATGAGAATCCACATCTTTGGATTTGCACACACAGGCAAGACACGCGCCTACGCCACAGGCCATACGCTCTTCCATGGAGATCCAGCACGGAATTCCTTTTTCAAGGGCATATGCCTTGATGGCACGGAGCATCGGGGCAGGTCCGCAGGCAAAGATCGCATCTGCCTCAAGATCGTTCTCACGGATGGCATCCATAACATTTCCCTTTGTTCCTGCAGAGCCGTCTTCTGTTGCCACATAGACATCTCCATAAGCTTCAAATTCCTTATTTAAAAACAGCTCATCTCTGTATCCGAGAACCATGATCTTTTCTGCGTCCAGCTGTTTAGCAGTTTCCAACATTGGCGGGATTCCGATTCCTCCACCCATGAGAAACACTTTTTTGCCTTTTACTGCATCCAGCGGAAAACCATTTCCCAGAGGTCCCATAGTCTCAATGGGGACCCCTGCATGAAGTCTGGAAAATTCCTCCGTACCGGTTCCTTTTCCTGTAACGCGATATACCAGTCTCAGTTTTCCTTCTGCTTTATCGATCTCACAGAGACTGATGGGTCTTGGCAGAAGCTTACCGCCATTGCGGCTGTAAAGTGATACAAACTGTCCCGGCACTGCATTTTTTCCAATCTCACCTGCATCCAGCCACATACTGTAAATATCTGTACCAATACATTCCTGGCTGAGTATCTTACAGGGCTTTTTTGTTTTTTTACTTTCTGATGTACTCATAAAATGCCTCCTGTATTATCTGTTCTCCAGCGCACCGCTGATATCCGCGATCATATCTTTTACTGCCGCTCTGGAAGCATCTGCGTAATTTTCAGCGCCAAACTCTTTATATTTCTCCTGCTTATATGCAGCGATGATTCCTCTGGAAGAGTTTACGATAGCACCAAGTCCGTCCTCATTAAAGAAATGGACAAGATCTGCGCCCTTTCCACCCTGAGCACCATATCCGGGAACAAGGATAAATGTCTTCGGCATGATCTTTCTTAATACCTTTCCCATTTCCGGATAGGTCGCACCTACAACAGCACCAACATAACTATATCCATCACCCATAAGCTCATCGCCCCACTGTGCAACCTTCTCACCTACCAGCTCATAGAGCGGGCGACCGTCGATGACACGATCCTGGAACTCACCACTTGATGGATTAGAAGTTTTGACCAGAACAAAGATACCCTTTTTCTCTTCCTTGCATACATCCATAAAGGGTTTCACACCATCAGAACCAAGGTATGGATTGACTGTTGCAAAATCCTCATCAAAACCTGCATATTTTTTTGAGCCTACCTGAACCTGTCCCAGATGACCAACTGCATATGCTGCAGATGTGGAACCGATATCACCTCTTTTGATATCACCGATCACAACCAGATCTTTGGATTTACAATACTCAACCGTTTTCTTGTATGCGATCAGTCCCGGGATACCAAACTGCTCATACATGGCGATCTGTGGTTTCACTGCCGGGATCAGATCACAGGTTGCATCCACGATTCCTTTGTTATACTGCCAGATTGCTTCTGCAGCGCCTTCCAGAGTCTCCCCGAACTCTGCAAAAGCCTTCTTCTGGATATGCTCCGGAATATAATTCAGCATAGGATCCAGTCCTACAACGATTGGTGCATTTGTTTTGCGGATATTGCTGATCAGTTTGTTAATCATGATTCTTTCTCCTCCTGGTTATTAAATACAATTTTTCCGTCACAGATGGTATAAAGCACTTTTCCCTTTACTTTCCAGCCATCAAACGGTGTGTTATGTCCTTTGGAAACAAATTTATTTTTATCGATAGCATACTCCTGCTCCGTATCCACGATGATCACATCTGCCGGATGGCCTTTCTGGAGAGTTCCTCTGTCAAGCCCGAGGATTTTCGCCGGATTCAGGCACATCTTCTCAACCATCTGTTTCAGTGTGATCACATCTTTTTCCACCAGCTCTGTATAGGTGAGCGGAAGGCTTGTTTCCAGACCTACGATCCCAAATGGTGCATTCTTCATAGAACCTGTTTTTTCCTGTGCACTGTGCGGTGCATGGTCCGTGCTGATCACCTCGATGGTACCGTCCTTCAGGCCCTGTTTCAGCGCTTCCACATCCTTCGGTGTACGGAGTGGCGGATTCATCTTGTAATTCGGGTCATCTGTTTTAATATCATCGGATGAAAGGATAAAATGGTGCGGGCATACTTCAGCTGTGATATTGTCGTATCCTTTCTCTTTTACGATCTTCATCATCTGAGCATCCCCATAAGTGGAACAGTGGCAGAGATGAAGATGGACTCCTGTCTCCAGCGCCAGAATGATATCTCTGGCTGTAATGGTATCTTCTACTGCATTGCAGATTCCGGGAAGCCCCAGTCTTTTGGCGTTCTCATCCTCATTCATGCATCCATCTCCACGCAGATCGATATCTTCACAATGGTCAAAAAACGGCACGCCACATTCTGCTGCGATCCTCATTGCTTCTTTACAAAGTGCTGTATTCATCACAGATTTACCATCCTCGGACACTGCCGGGATCCCCGCTTTCACCATTCCGGCAATATCTGCAAGTTCAGTACCCTTTTCTCCCATGGTGGCTGCACCTGCCTGAAGTACATGAATACCGGAAACCTGTGCCGCCTTGTTATGTACATAGTTTACCCGGTCCGGATTATCAATAGTGGGAGTTGTATTTGGCATAGCAACTACAGTTGTCACACCACCACGTGCTGCCGCAGCAGCACCACTCTTGATATCTTCCTTATGTGTCTGGCCCGGATCACGAAAATGGACATGAAGGTCGATAATTCCCGGCATGACCAGCTTTCCTTTCGCATCGATCACACGGTCGCCGTCTTTCTTTTTCAGCTTCTGGCCTATTTCCGCAATGATTCCGTCTTCCAGATAAATATCGCCTGTTTTATCCGTATCTGTAGCCGCATCGACGATCCGGCCTCCTCGAATCAGAATCCCCATTTCTGTTCTCCTCTCATCCTGTATTTTCAAAGCAGATCCTTCAATCCGCTTGTATTCTCCTATATCATACACGAAATCTCTCTATTTATAAAGATTTTTTTTACAAAGCAATTTCGCCCCTTTTTACACCCCGGAATTGTTGGAATTTTCTCCTTGACATTTCAAAACACGGGTTATATAATCAGAGCATGGCAAAATATTTAATGTAAAATCACTAGTTTTTAGAGATTATATTTACATGAATATAGTCTGTAAAATCTGGTGATTTTTTATTATCATCAGAAGGCTATTTTAATTTTTTTTATTTTTATGGAGGTAACACAAAATGAACAAGGGAACTGTAAAATGGTTCAACGCAGAAAAAGGTTATGGTTTTATCACAGGTGAGGACGGACAGGATGTATTCGTACACTTCTCCGCTATCAACGGTGAAGGCTTCAAATCTCTTGAAGAAGGACAGGCTGTATCCTACGACTTAACAGAGGGCGCTCGCGGAATGCAGGCTGCTAACGTTACAAAGTTATAATTCTATAACCATAAAAAACGTATAAGTCAAAACGGGGCTGCTTTATGGCAGACCCGTTTTTTATTGCATTGTATTTATCCTGTATATAAAAATCCCCGGGATGCTTCAACACATCCCGGGAACCCATCATTTCATATGTGTTTTCTATTCCGCACTGTCTGAAGATAATCCGGAAATATAATCTGTCAATGCAGAAGTATCCATCACAGTATCCACCTTCACACTGGCTTCCTTCGCCTGGATCTTGGCATATGCGGAATATCCGATCCAGCCTACAAGCAGAACCGCGATGAGGATCCATGCCGCCATCTCAAGTACAAATTCTGCGCGTTCCTTCTTCAGGGCACTGTTTCGCGAGTATTTGTTGTTTTTATATTTGTCAACTTTCTTCTGGCTCATTGTCTTTCTCCTTTGCCGCTTCAGTACTTCGTTCATTATAGCACACTTGTTTTCAAAAGAAAAGCGGCAACTCCCTGAAGAAATGTGATAATTTTCTGAACTGGAGATTTTCTCTGATCAGACTGCTACGATAACGCCACCATCGTTGGCATACATACTGCTGACACCGGCAGTATCCATAACTACGATCTTTGCTGGGTGCAGTTTCTCACGGATAGCCTCCTCCAGCATCTTCGCTCTTTCCGGACAGTTGCAATGAGTGATGGCAACTGTCTTTTCCGGGATGTTGATCCCCTTCTCTCCAATGTGATCCACCATTTTTACGATTGCTTTATTCATGCCTCTGGCCTGATCCAGCTGACAGATCGTTCCTTCCGGAGTAGCTCCCATAACCGGCTTGATCTTCAGTGCACTGGCCACCAGAGCTTTCACTCTGCCCAAACGTCCGTTCTTGCGCAGAGTTTCCAGATTCTCCAACACAAAAAATGTGTTCATCTCTTCAATATATTTCTCTACTTCACTTACTACTTCTTCAAAAGAAAGTCCCTTTTCTTCACACTCCACGATCTTCATGGCAATCAGACTCTGACCACCGGATGCAGATTTGGAATTAAATACATGAACCTTTTTCTCCGGCTGCTCTTCCAGGAACAGGTTTTTTCCAAGAATCGCACTGTTATAGGAACCACTCAATTCTGCCGATAGCGTCACCGCATAAATGTGTTCCGCATCACACTCATATGCCTTCATATAGCGTTCCGGAGAAGGGCATGCAGACTTGGGGCATTCCGGGCAGGCCGCAACCTTCTTTAAAAAATCTTTCTGATCGAAATTCTCATCATCTATAATATTCTCACCGCCCACCGTCAGCGTCAGTGGTATGGATTCAATCCTGCCGTCATTTTTCCATTCATCTAAAAGCTCCCCACAGCTATCTATCGCAATCTTATAGCTCAATTATATCGTCCTCTTTTCCATTATATGTAGTATTCAATACCACATCTATCGTATCACATAAACAGATATTTGAAAAGAGTTTTTTAAAAAGTCTGTCCTTTTTTCTTTATCTGAGATATAATGTCTACACGCGATCACATAAAAGAAAGGAAGTGCGGCATGCTTGCATTAAAGATTACAGATATCCGGGATTTCACAAACAAACTTTTTATAGGAGAAGTATTTGACAAATTCTGTCTGTCCGAAGCGACTGTGACTACTTTTAATACTTTTACCATTGATGGCAGGCTTCAGAAAGATTTTTTTGATACAGACAGCATGAACAGACTCACAGAGCACGGCCGGACACATTCTCTCTGGAAGGACATCAGACCTTTCTGCTGGTCTGTGATCCGCGGTAAGCGTACGCCCTTAAGCTTCAGGATCGTGCTGCATTTAAGTCGGAGTGGAGTTGAAGCTGCAATGAGAAATACAGATTTCGGAATTTCCTCCGAACAGATAGACGGACTATTCTTAAATCTTCAATTTAAAAATAACAGCCTTCTTTGTACTACCGGAACCTCTCTTAAAACATTCTCTATGGATAAACGCCCAGAGCAGCTCTGGGATGATATGATCCTGAGCTTTCTGTCCAGGAATCAGATTCTTTTTGAAAGGCTATAGTCAATTCTCTTCTTCTATTTCCCTCAGATAATACGCAAGCATATCAATAAATTCACTGTTGGTAGGCTTGTATTCTAGAGGATATCCTGCAATCTCATCCAGCAGTTTTTTATTTCCTTCCCAACACACATTTACCATTGTTCTGATATCATGCTCAATATTGGTAGGTGTTGATCTGTACTTCCGCGCCAGGTATGGATAAATATCCTTTGTGATCCGCAATGGTTTATACTGATCCCCCATGGAAATCTTTACCGCTTCCGCAACGAAAAAATATCCTTTGTATTTCGAATTTGCACCAAGTCTTCTGATCAATCCATACACCTTTTTCATACATTTGTTCCTCCATTTCATTTTTTTCTCTTTTTAAAAGCACTCCCTTATGTATAATACGACAGTTATCTATATTTTTCGCTTTCTTCTGAAAATTTATTTTATACATATTAGATACTAATTTAAATTTTTAGTCATATTTTACAGGTTATTTTTATTTAATATCTATTATTTTATTTAAAATTCCTATAATTGTGTTAAAGATACACATATTGTTATAAAAAAAGCAAAGGCTTCGCCCCATTACGGGCAAAGCCTTTCGATCATTTTATATGTCGTTTTATTTTGTAAGGACCATAAGGATATCGTTGCTTCTCTTTACAAATTTTGTCATTTCTTCAGGAGAAAGCTGTTTATGGCTCATCATTGCAAGATCATAAAGCTGTTCACAGATCACCGGAACATACTCTGATCCCTGATTTTCTGCTATAAATCTTACAAGAGGATGATTTGCGTTCAGTACAAGTACTTCCTGACCACCGAACATATTCGGATCCATTCCGTACATATTGTACATTTTCATCATATCCTGCATACGGCGGCTCTCCTCAGGAAGAGTGATCATCGCTGCAGTTCCCTCATTTTTCAGCTTCTCTACTTTTACTTCAAGTTTATCCTTGCCAAGATTCTTACGGAACACCTCAGTAAGTGTCTTGACTGTTGTTTCATCCGCTTCTCCGTCTTCACGAAGCTCTTCTGTCAGATCTGCATCAATTCTCTTGAACTGGATCGTCTGATCCTGCTGTTCAAGATGGGAAATAAACTGTGAATCGATCACATGCTTCAGCAGTACAGCATCTTTACCCGCTTCACGGAACATATTAATGTACTGGCTCTGCTGTACCTCATCGGTCACATAATAGATCACCGTTTTTTCCGGTTCCTCATTCTGGGAGCCTTCAGAAGCTTTCTCCTCTGCCTTCTCCTCTTCAGCTGCTTTTGTTTCTTCTTTTTTATTTTCCTCAATGCAGTCTTTCAGGGTAAGATATTTGCCGTCCAAATTCTTAAAGAGGATATAATCGTTCATCTTCTCACCAAATTTCGCATCCTTGATGCATCCAAATTTGATAAACGGGCTGATATCATCCCAGTACTTCTCATAAGACTCTCTGTCTGTCTTGCACATTCCGGTGAGCTTATCTGCTACTTTCTTGGTGATGTATTCAGAAATCTTTTTCACAAAACCATCATTCTGCAGTGCAGAACGGGAAACATTCAGTGGAAGATCCGGGCAGTCGATCACACCTTTCAGAAGAAGAAGGAATTCCGGGATCACCTCTTTGATGTTATCTGCAATAAATACCTGATTATTATAAAGCTTGATGGTTCCCTCAATGGAATCATACTCTGTCCTGATCTTCGGGAAATACAGGATACCCTTCAGATTGAACGGATAGTCCATGTTCAGATGGATCCAGAACAGCGGCTCCTTATAATCCATAAATACCTTACGGTAAAATTCTTTATACTCTTCATCCGTGCACTCATTTGGGTGTTTCATCCAGAGCGGCTGTGTATCGCTTAAAGATACCGGCCTTTTATTGATCTTTACTTTATCTTTGGCAGGAGAAACTTCCACAACTTCTTTCTCGCCTTTATCATTCTCCTTTTCCTCTGTCTTGGCATCCTCATGGATATGCTCAACTACCACATCATCTTCACGGAGATCTGCCTCATCGATGGTTTCATACTCCTGTTCAGCATTTGCTTTGGAAAGATAGATATTTACCGGCATGAAAGAACAGTATTTCTCGATAACCTCTCTCATACGATATTCATTGGCAAACTCCAGGCTTTCCTCATTGAGGAAAAGAGTGATCTCTGTTCCCGGTTCTGTTTTGTTTCCGTCTGCCATCTCATACTCCGTACCACCGTCACAGGTCCAATGTACCGGTGTGGAACCCTCCTTGTAAGAGAGAGTATCAATATGAACTTCATCTGCAACCATAAATGCAGAATAAAATCCAAGTCCGAAATGACCGATCATCTGATCATCCGTTGTTTTATCCTTATATTTCTCAAGAAACTCTGTGGCACCGGAAAAAGCGATCTGTGTGATATATTCCTCTACTTCATCTGCTGTCATACCAATACCGTTATCGATAAACTTCAAAGTTTTCTGATCCGGATCAACGATAACATTTACAGCCGGTTTGTAACCTTCCGGAAATGTATAATCTCCCATAACTTCCAGCTTTCTCAGTTTGGTGATCGCATCGCATCCGTTGGAGATCATCTCTCTTACAAAAATATCATGGTCGGAATATAACCATTTCTTGATAATCGGAAAAATATTTTCACTGTTGATTGATAAACTGCCATGTTTTGCTGACATATATGTCACTCTCCTTTTGTTTTTATTTTTATTTCTGATGTTCCGACAGAGCCGGAAACCTGTTGTTTTTTCAATAAATATATACTAATACGACTTTTTACAAAAGTCAAGAAAAATTTAGCACTCATCATTATAGAGTGCTAGTAACAGCATGTAAAACGGATCTCTATGTGCAAAAAAATCCCTCCGTACATTTTTTGTACGGAGGGTGCTGTAAAACTATCTTCTACATTCTGTTCTTATTTTTTCTTTCTACGATATACAAGGATTCCTCCAATACATACCACAGCCACGATCAAAATGATCACAAATGTCATGATCGGTGTACTGTCTCCCGTCTGCACTGCAGATTTCTGATTTGTCTGTGTCACTGCCGGACTCGGAGTCGCAGTAAGAACTGCTGCCTGTGATACCGTAAAAGTAACCGTACTTTCTGACTGTGTACCGGTATCCTTCCAGCTGGAGCCGTCGTATTTCTGCTGTCCAAAGGTAACTTTCAGAGTATATTTTCCCGGCTTGCTGACACGGAATGTTGCAGTATAAGGCTCTCCATCCCAGGTACGGGTCTCTGTGATCTTCCAGCTCTTCGGCTGATATCTGGTATCTCCCTTACGCGGGTTTGTATTATCCATCCCTGCACCAGATGCTGTAAAGGTGATCTTTGTATTGGTATCATACTTGCCATTGGAATCAATGCCTGTGATCTTATTGTCCGATGCAGCGGCTTCCGTGCCCTGATATCCATTTACTGTAATACTTACTGCGATCACTGTACTGATCTTGTTGGGATTCTTAACCCCCTCCGGAAGAATGACGGTACCTTTTACGTTAAATATCTGACGTTCTGCAGAAGACGGATCATAGGAAGATCCCTTAACATCCCATTTAACAGATGCCTTCTGCTCTCCCTTTGTTGTAGTGATCTTTACTGTTCCCGGAAGCTTCAGGGCTTTCTGGGTTTTCTGGGTTCCATTGGGTAGATCTTTGATATCGGATGGCTTTTTGATGCCTGTAAGGTTATTCGCCTTCTTACCGTTATCTGTTTTTTTCTTTGTAACGCTGAAATGGACATTTACATAAGCTTCCACATTTGCATCATTGGCGATCACAATGTCTTCCAGATATTCCCCCTGTGAAAGTCCGCTGACCGGCTGTACGCTAAAGGTTGCATTATCTCCTGCTTCCAGCTCTGTGGCGGAAAGTGTACCAATTGTATATGCATTTGATGAAGGCTGTTTCAGAACGATCTTTGTATTTCCGGTGTTGGTAACTGTAACTTTCTTCGCATCAGGAAGTTCCTTATAGCCTTCCTCTTTGGTTCCAAACTCCAGACTATCTGTTACCGAAAGACCGGGATTGGGTTCCGGTTCCGGCTCCGAAACTGTAAATTCCAGCCGGACTTCAGCCAGTGTGTTTCCGGTATTCTGATCTGTCACAGAAATCGTATCGCTGTGATCTCCGACCTGAAGATCGGTCTTGGGCTGTACGGTAAAGGTTGCCGCCTTATCTCCGGGATTGAGCACTTCCGCAGAAGGCTCTCCCACCTCATAATCCTCCGGAGCAGAAAGCTGGATCCGGATAGCCTCTGTACCTGTATTCTCTACGGTTACAGGCTGTGCATCCGGCGCAGTCTCATAGCCCTGTTCCAGTGTTCCAAACTTCAGAGGACCTTCCGGTTTCACTGTTGCAGTAACTGTTTTTGGTGTTTCTGTCTTTACCATAACCGAAGCCGTCACTGTAGCAGATGCTTCCGTGCTTTCATCAGAAGCAAATACAAGCTCTTCCACGTATGGATCATCTTTTGCAGAGAGTCCAAGCTTAGGCTGTACGGTAAAGGTCTGCTCTCCTCCCTGCGCCAACTGGATATTTCCGCTACTCTCCACTTCACTGACCGGCGCAATATCAAAAAACTTCGACTCAGGCTGTACTAACGTCACAGCTTCTGTACCTTCGTTTTTGATCGTGACTGTACTTGTTGTTTCTACCTTTTCATAACCGGCAGTCAGATCATCAAAAGGCAGTTCTGTCGGATCCGCAATTAGCTTGTATATTTTTTCCGCTGCAGGGTCCGATGTTTCCCCGGGATCTGTCTGCTCATTATTTTCATGATCTTCGGCTTTTTTATTTTCCGGTTCTTTTACTGTAAAGTCCGCTTCAAAGAAGACATCGGCACCTTCTTCTGTCTGATACGTGATCAGATCTTTGTATTCTCCAGCCTTCAGACCTTCTCGTGGTTTTACCCACACAGTAACACTTTCACCACTCTTTAATGGCGCATCATTAATATCTGCAGCCATGAAATTCTCCGGGGCGATTTCTTTAAAATTAAGATCTCCGGTTCCGGAATTTGTGATAGTAACCATCTGTGCTTCCGGAATTTCCGTATATCCCTCTTCCACGGAACCAAAATCCAGAATTCCACTTCCATCTTCCGTGTATGCAGATGCCGAATATGTCGGTTCCTCATTTTTTTCGGAAGCGTCTGCTGCTGTATCTGCGGAATCCGGTGTCTCTGTCTGACTATCTCCGGATGTATCTGCCTCATCGGCATTCTGAGGCCCTGACTGTTCTCCGTTTACTTCTATAACAGAGTTTTCAGCAGGCTCCTGGGTATCTGCAGGTTCCTGTACATCTGTATTCTCCTGCACATCCGCAGACTCCGTTTCTTCTGCCGGCTCTATGGTTTCCTCAGGCTGAGCACTATCAGGCTCCTCTGACGTTCCAGCTTCTGTATCCGGCGTGTTCTCTGAAGACTCCGAAGCTTCACTTTCCTCCGCATCCGGATCTTCTCCTGCTGCTTTGGCTTCTTCCTTTTTCTTTTCTGCCAGTGCTTTGGCTTCCTCCTCTGTTTCGGAAACCTCCTGGGTCGTCACCGTAAGCTCACCACTGACTCCCGTCTCTTCTTTTCCGGTGATCTTCAGAACGATCGGAATACCCAGATCTTTTTCATCGATTTTATAAGTCTTGTCAGTTCCTACCTCTGTAAGAAGGTCTCCGTCTTTTAATGACCAGGAAAAACTCACATTATCATCTGTGATCCCCTCCGGCTTGACCTTTGAGTAATCTGCACTTAAGGTAGACCCGATCGCAAGTGTTCCTTTGACCTTCAGCTTTCCATCAAGATTTCCAGATGGAGCTGCAGTGGCAAATACCATCGATGGAAGCAGCGTTACCATCATAAGCACAGCCATGACGACTGCCAGCACTCTGCTTTTTTTCATATCCCATCCTCCTTTACATCATTTTATTTTCCCCACATTTACCCTTTCTACGCAGGGCTTTCTTTTTGCTGATGCAAGTTTATCATATTTAATTTTCAGAGGTGTAATCCCTGCTTTCCGTCAGCCTTCTACGATCATATATTTTCCGTCCGGGAGTTTAAATACTTCGCTTTCTTCTTCCAGCTCCTTCAGGGAAATCCCCTCCACATCTGCGCCCATTCCATCCAGATATTTTTTAACATCCTTCAGGGAATCCAGCACAACTGCCATGCAATCCTCGAGAAATTCCTCTGCCTCCTCAAAATCCTCTGCTACCGGCTCATCAAAAAGCTGACCCTGTTTTTCCAGAAATGTCTGGACATATTCTTTCTTGTACATATTAAAGTACCTCCTTTATATCTCCGCCCGCCGCGATCAGTCTGCGAAGTACTGGTTCCACCTTCTCTGTCTCGTAGAAAGCCGCCGCCTTTACCCCTGGCTTCGCATGCTTCATGGCAAAGCTGTATTTTACAGATTTCATCATTTCAATATCATTGTATTCATCCCCGAATGCTATGCATTCATCCGGTCCGATTCCCAAAAGTTCCTGGTATTTACGGATCCCTTTTGCTTTGTTCGTGGTAAATGGAACAAAATCCACCCACGCAAATCCGGATGTCACAACAGTACATCTGTCTTTGAACCGTTCTCTCCAGTACCGGATGGATTCCTCCGTCATTCCTTCTCTCTCATAAACTGCAACCTTCATACAAGGCTCTGTGATCTCATCAAAACTCTTTATGATCTTACACTGATTTTTTACTTCTTCGATCATCAGATGGCGATAATGTTCTGTCTTGGGCATGATATAATAAAAATCCTTTGTAGAACAGGAAAATTCCGCTCCGGGCTTTTCCCATATTGCCTGAATGATCTCTCTGACCAGTTCTTTGTCAAAGCTGTCGCAGTACAGAAGCTTCTCATTCTGGACAGCAAGCCCGCCATTTTCACTGATAAATGCCATCTCGTCCTTTACCGGCGCAAAAAGATTCCTCATATTGGCATACTGTCTGCCACTGGCTGCCACAAAGAGGATTCCCATTTTTTTCAGTTCCTTTACCAGCGGAAAAATCTCTTCCGGCAGCGTCTGTCTTCCACCGATAAGCAGCGTTCCATCCAGATCACTGGCAACCATCTTAATCATGCTGCTTCTCCTCATAGATAGTAAACAGATCACCAGGTACAGCTGCTACAATATCTGCACCGTTATTTTCAAGCTCTTCTCTGTCACGGAATCCCCATAGTGCACCAACGGTATACATTCCGGCAGCACTTCCTGTCTGCATATCTGTCTTTGTATCTCCGATATACATACATTCTTCCGGCTTTACGCCGAAATCTTCTGCAATCTTCAGCGGACCATCCGGCGCCGGCTTTCTGCGGATCCCTTCCTGCTGTCCCATCACCTCATCAAACAGATCGCCATAGATCGCCTTTACCACTTTCTGCGCCGCAACATGAGGCTTATTGGAGCATACAGCCATCTTAAGGCCTGTATGTTTCAGCTTCTGAAGGGTTTCCGGCATATCTTTATATGGCACAACTTTATACAACGGATCTTCATCAAATTTCCTGCGATAAAGTTCCCTGACTTCTTCGTAGTGTACCAGCTCCGGATCTCCTGCATCGATCAGGCATCTTCTGATCAGCATATCTGCACCTTCACCGCTGTAATAACGAAAATTATCTGCCGGCTGTGGTTTCAGGGAAAACTTTTCCATGATCTCATTCGCCACATATGCCATAGATTCCAGTGTATCCGCAATTGTTCCATCCAGATCAAATATACAAGCTTTTATCATTTTGTCTTTCATCCTCTCAGGTTCATTCCCAGTTTTTTTGTCTCATAGATCAGTCTTGCCACAGGCAGTCCCACCACGTTGTTATAATCACCACGGATTCCCTTCACATAGGCTCCCCAGGCGCCCTGGATCCCATAGCTTCCGGCTTTGTCCATTGGGTCTTTGCTGTTTACATATTCCTTTATTTCTTCCTCTGTCACCGGATAAAAGCTCACATCTGTGCACTCATGGAAGGTATGAGCTTTCCATCTCCCTTTTTCTCTTATCAACAAAGTTACACCGGTATATACCTGATGTGTATTCCCCTGCAGCATAGCGAGCATCTCTATTGCAGCTGTCTCATCTGCCGGTTTACCTAAAATCTTACCCTCATAAGATACAACGGTATCTGCACCGATCACAACCACATCTCTCAGATCTCGGTTCTCCTCTTCCTCCAGCGCGTATGCCGTAAACATAGCTTTCTGACGAGAAAGTTCCTCCACCACTTTCGCAGGCTCTGCACTGGTGATCCGTTCTTCCCCGCTGGCAGGCTTCACTTCAAAGGCGACTCCTACCTGGCTTAAAAGTTCCCGCCTCCTGGGAGATGCGGAAGCAAGCACGATTTTCTTCATGTGTAATTCCTCTCTTTCCTGTGTTATCAGTATAACCGTTTCTGTAAATGGGCGCAACCGAAATCGTTGCAGGAGCATTTTGTACTTATCCATTTATTCCTGATGACGATAAAACAAAACAAGCAGTACACCCTGATACCTGTTCACGGTGTACTGCTGTCATATGTTTCGTATTCTTTTTGACAGTTTTTATGCTTTCGGTAATTTGAAAGAGCTCTTCAGAGATACAATGCGGTTAAATACCGGTGCTCCCTCCCTGGAGTCATGGATATCTGCGCAGAAGAAACCGTTACGTACAAACTGATAGCTGTCATAACCTTTTGCTTTCAGAAGCTCCGGCTCTACATAAGCACTTGTTACTGTAAGAGAATTCGGATTTACATTAAGAGAACCATCTTCTTTATTGTAAACACCTTTTTCTTCATCTACGATATTCTCGTAAAGTCTTACCTCAACTTTACCTGCATTGGATGCTTCCACCCAGTGGATCGTTCCTTTTACCTTACGTCCGTCCGGTGCATTTCCGCCCTTGGTCTCCGGGTCATAGGTACAGTGGACTACACGGATCGTTCCGTCGTCATCTGCCTCATAACCTGTGCAGGTTACAAAATATGCATTCATAAGACGAACTTCATTTCCAATATAGAGACGTTTGTATTTCTTAGGAGGCTCTGCCATAAAATCATCACGTTCAATATAAAGTTCTCCACTGAACGGAATCTTTCTGGTTCCAAGCTCCTCATTCTCCATATTATTCGGAGCTTCAAGATACTCAACCTGTCCTTCCGGATAGTTATCGATCACGAGCTTGATCGGATCAAGGATCGCCATCATACGCGGACGTTTCAGCTTCAGGTCCTCACGGATGCAGTACTCGAGCATTGCATAATCTACAGAACTGTTCGCCTTTGAAACGCCACAGAGTTCTACAAATTTACGGATAGACTCCGGTGTAAATCCACGGCGGCGAAGTGCGGCGATGGATACTAGTCTCGGATCATCCCATCCATCTACGATGCCGTCCTCAACAAGCTTCTTGATATAACGTTTACCTGTAACAACGTTGGTCAGGTACAGCTTTGCAAACTCGATCTGCTTCGGTGGGTGCGGATATTCCAGTTCCTTTACCACCCAGTCATAAAGCGGTCTGTGGTCCTCAAACTCCAGAGTACAGATAGAATGTGTCACACCCTCAATGGCATCCTCGATCGGATGAGCGAAGTCGTACATCGGATAGATGCACCATTTATCTCCTGTATTGTGATGTGTCATGCGGGCTACACGGTAAATGACCGGGTCACGCATGTTCATATTCGGTGATGCCATATCGATCTTGGCGCGGAGAACCTTCTCGCCATCTCCGTATTTGCCCTCACGCATCTCTTCAAAAAGCTGAAGATTCTCTTCTACAGTACGGTTTCTGTACGGGCTCTCTTTACCTGGCTCTGTAAGAGTTCCTCGGTACTCACGAATCTGGTCTGCAGTCAGGTCGCAGACAAAGGCCTTGCCTTTCTTAATAAGCTTCACTGCTGCCTCATACATCTGATCAAAATAATCAGATGCAAAGAAAAGTCTGTCTTCCCAGTCTGCACCAAGCCATTTCACGTCAGCCTTGATGGACTCTACAAATTCGGATTTCTCCTTTGTAGGGTTGGTATCATCAAAACGGAGATTGAATTTTCCGTTGTATTTCTGAGCCAGTCCATAATTTAAAAGAATGGATTTCGCATGTCCGATATGAAGATAGCCGTTAGGTTCCGGTGGGAAACGTGTATGCACGGTGTCATAAACGCCTTCTTCAAGATCTTTGTCTATAATATTTTCAATAAAGTTTTTGGAAACTGTTTCGTTCTCCATTGCTTTCCCTCCTAAATATCATCCTGATGTTTTATCTTATCATAAATCCGGAGTTTTTGAAACCCGCAAAACCTGTATCTAAACAAAAAATTGTCTGTTTTTAGACACAAAAAAAGCTGCTGACGGGAATCGAACCCGTGACCTCCGCCTTACCAAGGCGACGCTCTACCGACTGAGCCACAGCAGCTTGTTTCGCGACGTTTGTGCCGCTCACAGTTGTTTATATTATCAGATGATTGTCATATTGTCAATACATTATTTTTATTTTTTTAAAAATTCATATTTTCATGATTATAGCACAAAAAATCCTGTGTGCTGTCGCTCACAGACACAGCACGCAGGATTCTCTTTTTACTCTTCTGTCTTTGTCTCTTCTGCTTCTGTCTCTTCTTCCGCTTCGGCCTCCGATTCATCATCTGCAGGTGTTTCCTCTTCTGCTTCTGTTGGTGCCTCTTCAGCATCCTCTGCCTCTTTGGAAACTTCTACAGTCTCAGATGCAGTCTTGTCCCAGTCCTGGAAGACTTCTTTCTCTTCTTTTTCTTCCTTCTTCTCGTCATCCTTGAAATCATCAAGATCTTCGAAATCATCCTCAAAGTCTTCTTCGCATACGGATCGTCTGGATACAAGTGCTGCGATAGCTCCTGCTGCGGCAGCGGTAAGCGCTCCTACTGCAACAAGTCCCCAATATTTATTGATCTTCGCCATAATTTGGTCTCCTTTCTTATTCTGCTCCTTATGAATATTATTTTAATACTTTTATATTCAAAAGGAAAGAGGTATTTACTCTTCTCAAAAATAGCTTTTAATTTTCCCACGGATCCTCTGCAGTGCATTATCAATGGATTTCGGTGTTTTTCCAAGGATCTGGGCAATATCCATATATCCATTTCCATCCAGATACAACTGCAGTACCCTGTTTTCCAGAGGGCTCAGGCTCTTTTTCATTTCATTTTCGAGAGCCGCCACATTTTCCCGGTCGATCAGGATCGATTCCGGATTATCATGCTCCACACAGGAATCTCTGAAGTTTTCCTCCGCCTCTCCGTCACTTAAAGACACATAAGTGTTCAGTGGCTGATGTTTCTGGCGGTTTGAACTTTTAATTGCAGTATATATCTGTCTGTCAATACATATATTTGCAAAAGACTGAAAAGACGACTCCCTGTCTGGCTGGTAATCACGGACTGCCTTAAACAGTCCGATCATCCCCTCCTGTATCAGATCATCTGTGTCCCCACCTATCAGAAACATGGCACGGGCCTTTTTTCTGACCAGACCTTTATACTTTTCCATCAGATAATCTGCAATTGCAGATTCCCCTGCACGAAGTCTTTCGATAAGAGCTTCATCCGTCATCTCATTATATCGGCACATTTTTTCTCCGAACAGCTATGGCTGTATTTGATGTATTTATTTTGACAGTCTCTGTCTCACGATCTCAAAAGCAAGCACCCCTGCTGCTACAGAAGCGTTAAGGGAATCGATATCCCCCTTCATCGGAATCGCGGTAGTAAAATCACATTTCTCTTTTACAAGGCGGCTTACACCATTTCCCTCATTTCCGATCACAAGGCCAATAGGTCCTGTCAGATTCTGACGGTACATCACCTCTCCGTCCATATCTGCACATACGAACCAGATGCCTTTTTCTTTCAGTTCATCAATAGTCTGTCCCAGATTAGCAACCTTGGCAACCGGTGTATAATTCAGTGCGCCTGCCGACGTCTTGGCAACCGTAGCAGTCAGTCCTACTGCTCTGTGTTTGGGAATGATCACACCATGAGCACCTGCGAGATTTGCGGTACGGATGATAGCTCCCAGATTATGAGGATCCTCAATATTATCAAGAAGAATGATAAACGGAGGCTCTCCTTTATCTTCTGCTTTTTTCAGGATATCTTCCACTGTAGAATAATCATAAGCCGCAACCTGTGCGATCACACCCTGATGTGCACCTGTCTCGCTCATGGAATCCAATCGTTCCTTTGGAACAAATTTTACAATGGTATCATGTTTTCTGGCTTCTCTTGCGATGGTGCGGACCGGTCCGTCCTGACAGCCATCCAGAATAAACAGTTTATCAACACATTTACCGGAACGAAATGCCTCAAGGACCGCATTTCTTCCTTCTATCATTTCAGTCAATTTAAATTTCCTCCTTCTCAAGTCCTGCATGGACCAGCTCCAGTATCCTTGAAAAATCCTCTTTCAGGTAAAGATATCCCATCAGCGCCTCAAACCCTGTGGCACGCCGGTAATCCGCCATGGTGGCATGTTTGGCCATAGTAGCGGAATGCGCATTCCTTCCTCTTCGATATACACTTTTTTCTTCTTCTGTCAAAAGTGGTTCGAGGATCTCCATCATACCCGACTGTGCAGATGCTTTTACAAGGCTGCTGGCTTTTTTGTGGAGACGATTTACCGGACAATTCGCTTTTTTCACAAGAATAGTACGGATCACCAGCTCATAAACGCCATCCCCGATATAGGCCAGCGTCAGCGGCGAATAGGTCCGAAGGTCTGCGTCTTTCAGATCAAACAGCTCTTTCAGTTTCTTTAAGCTCTCTGCCATTTCACACCTTCTCTTGTATCTTTAAGGATGATACCTTTTTTCAGGAGCTCATCTCGGATCTCATCTGCTCTCTGGAAATCCTTTGCCTTTCTTGCAGCCTGGCGCTCCTGGATCAGATCCTCGATTTCTTTGTCAAGAATCTCTTCTTTTTTCTCGATTTTCAGTCCCAGCACATCACTGAGCTTAAAAAGTTCCTCATAAAGACCACCGGCAAACTCCCTTGAGCTGTTCTCGTCTACGTTTGTGTTGGCAAATTTTACAAGCTCAAAAATTGCCGCAAGTGCATCTGCAGTATTAAAATCATCATCCATGGCAGCTTCAAATTTAGTAACAAAACCTTCTGCTTCTTTGAGAAGCGCAAGCTCTTCCTCTGTAATATTCTCTGCCGCCCCATTGTCTTTACGGTCGCTGAGCTTGCCTGCCGCCTCAAGGATACGCTCCAGAGAGTTCTTTGCTGCCTCCATCAGATCTGCGCTGAAGTTCAGCGGACTTCTATAATGTGCGTTCAGCATAAAGAAACGGAGAACCTGAAGATCATACTGTTCACCGATCTGACGAACGGTACGGAAATTTCCGAGAGATTTGGACATCTTGCGGTTGTCGATGTTCAGGAAACCATTATGCATCCAGTATCTTGCAAAAATCTTACCATTGCAGCACTCACTCTGTGCGATCTCATTCTCATGATGCGGGAAGATCAGATCCTCACCGCCTGCATGGATATCAATCTCTTCTCCGAGATATTTCTTGGACATAACAGAACACTCAATATGCCAGCCAGGACGTCCGTCGCACCACGGTGACGGCCAGGACGGCTCGCCCTCTTTCTTTGGTTTCCAAAGCACGAAGTCTAACGGATCTTCCTTCTGATCCTCACCGGATACCTTAAGAGAACGGAATCCTGACTGGAGATCATCCAGATTCTTATGAGAAAGCTTGCCATACTCTTTGAATTTCTTTACACGGAAATAAACGGTCCCGTCAGCTGCCGGATATGCATATCCTTTATCAATAAGAGTCTGGATCATGTCGATCATGCCCTGGATCTCCTGTGTAGCCTGGGGTGCAGTTGTAGCAGGTTTTACATTCATATCTGCCATATCCTTCTTGCACTCTTTGATATAACGGGTAGAGATTTCCTCTGCGGAAACGCCCTCTTCAATGGCCTTCTTGATGATCTTATCATCTACATCGGTAAAGTTGGATACATAATTTACTTCATATCCTTTATATTCCATATATCTGCGCACCGTATCAAAAATGATCATAGGGCGGGCATTTCCGATATGGATCAGATTGTATACCGTAGGTCCGCAGACATACATTTTTACTTTTCCTTCTTCCAGAGGTACAAATTCCTCTTTTCTGCGTGTCAGTGTGTTAAAAATCTTCATGTTACTCTTCCTCCAATTTCCCGATTCTGTACAGGGAGCAGATCGCCTGTGAGGAGATTCCCTCTCCCTGTCCTGTAAATCCAAGGCCTTCCTCTGTTGTCGCCTTGATATTCAGCTGTGATATTTTAATCCCAAGTGCTTCTGCGATATTTTCTCTCATCGTCGGAATATGTGGTGCCATCTTCGGTTTCTGAGCGATGATGGTGGCATCGATATTTCCGATCGCATAGTCATTCTCCTTCAGTAATCCGGCAACATGCACCAGAAGTTTCACACTGGAGATTCCCTTATATGCAGGGTCTGTATCCGGAAAATGCTTTCCGATATCTCCAAGAGCCGCAGCTCCCAGAAGTGCATCCATGATCGCATGGATCAGAACATCTGCATCCGAATGGCCCAAAAGACCTTTTTCCCAGGGAATATCAACACCACCAAGGATCAGTTTCCTGCCCTCTGTCAGTTTATGTACATCATATCCCATTCCTACTCTCATCAAACCGTTCATCACTGCCTTTCCTGAAATTTATGTCAAGTCAAAAGAACCTTTTATGAGCTGTTCCTGCTCAGTATGTGAGCATCTTCCGAAGTCTCAGAAGGCTCAACCTTCTTCTTGTATACGGTGCAAGTCTGAGACTCTCCTCGATCGCTTTTCCCGGCAGTCCGATATCCCGGACTCTGCTCACGCAGCCGACGATACTCATCATCTCCTGCATATCTGTAACTGCAGGAAGAAGATCTATGATCTTAAGGATTTCCGGAAGTGCACCGGAAAGTGTTTCTGTGCTTACATCATCCAGAAGTTCCGGAGTGTTTTCTTTTTCAAGTGCTCCAAGAATCCCTTTTCTGCCGAAGGTCTTCTGCAGGAGTTCTCTGTCTCCGTCTGTAAAGGCATGCACTCTGCAGGCTCCTCTTCGGATAGCATCTGCAAGCTTTTTATATTCCAGAAGGACCAACATGGTTGCTGCAGAAACCTTCTCCCCGTGAAGAGCATCCAGGTGACCATTGACCACTTCCATATCCCAGAGGTGGACCATATGGTGCTCCGCCCCGGATGCCGGTCTAGAGTTTCCTGTCATCTGCATGGCCAGTCCGGAAAGGATCAGCGCATACATCAGCTTCTCACATGCATCTTTCTCTCCTGCTGCAATTTCTTTCAGATTATCCTTAACAGTCCGGATCGCTTTTGTTTCCAGGTCTACCACCGCTGTACAATAGTATTCATCCATAAGAATACTTGCTATCTTCCAGTCTGCCAGCGCAATGTATTTTCCCAGAATATCCGACACCCCGGCTGCTGTAAGCCTTGCAGGCGCCTTAGCAAAAATATCCGTATCCGCAAAAACAAAAAGTGGCGCAGATGCCTGAAATACTTTTTTTACACCATTCCAGGTCATGTCTGCTACTGTGGAAGTAAATCCGTCTGAACTGGCTGCGGTGGGCACAGAGACAAAAGGGATCCGGTACTGATGGGCGACAAAACGGCTGAGATCATGGATCGTCCCCGCTCCAACTGCAAGAACAAGATCGATGTCCTCTTCCATATAATTCTCCACGATCTCCACGGCACGCTCATCTGCCTCAAGACCTTCAGCATCCAGGATCAGTACCTGACACCGGTCGTAGATATCCTCCATCAGTTCCTCTGTAGCTTTGTAACTGTTCGTGTCACAGATCAGAAGCGGGGAAATACATTCTTTCAGATCACCGTCTGACATTTCCTTTTCCAGTTTCCCGATAGCTCCTGATTCAATTACAATTTCTCTAACGTCTATGTGGTGCTCCCTCCCGCAGCTGCAAGGTCGGGCAAAATCGTCCGCATCGACTCGCATGTACTTATGTCCTCCTGACTTCTTTTAATGATTCACAGCGTATTTCTCTGTCCGCTGAATGATACAATATTACAGTTTGGTATTATACAGGATTTTTTTTTATTACGCAATGATAGAGTTCAACTTGTTTCATCATATAGCAAAAATCCTTTATTTTCAAGGATTTCCGGTGTTTCTACGCCAAACAATGTTTCGCCTGGTTGCGTCTATTTTCTTTTGTTTGTCACAAAAATTGTCATAATAAAAAGCCACTCACAATAAAGGGAAGTGGCTCTGATTATTACATTACATTTTCAAGCTTTTTCAATTCATTCTGTACTCTTGCTCTTCTGCATCCTTCCCCTCCGCTTATTTCCATTCAGCGTCTGCTTCACTTAAAGTCTTTAATTGCCCCAAAAACTCTTTTGCAGCATCCAGACCTACAACCCCACTGTCTGTCAAACGGATATTCGCAATCCGCTTCGCTACTTGCTCATAGCCGAATAACACCATAAAAAAACACCGTCTCACAGACAGTGCACCTCATTTCATGCAACTGGCTGCCATTTTACAGGCCCTATAGCTTTGCGTCCCAGACTTTCATCTGGTTTGCCAATCATCCTTATTAAGCTTTTATACGTATCCTAAAAAACTGGTTTTATTATACTACAGCGCTCTACTTTACACAAGAAAAAACATTACCGTTTTAACGCCTCAAAACACAAAAAAGAGATTGCTCCAAAACAGAGAAAAATACTTTATCCCCACGAAAAGAAATCCCCGCTGTCTGACTGAAATCAGACAACAGGGATTTTTTATCAGATCATCCGATCGCTGCGATCACTTCTACCTCACAGAGAACGTTCTTTGGCAGTGTCTTGACTGCAACACAGGAACGTGCAGGTTTATTTACGAAATATTTGGCATATACTTCATTAAATGCCGCAAAATCGTTCATATCTGCAAGGAAGCATACTGTCTTGATCGCATTCTCATAGCTGGAACCGGCAGCTTCCAGAACTGCTCCGAGATTCTTCATAACACGGTCAGCCTGCTCCTCGATGGTTGTGCCAACTACCTCTCCAGTTGCCGGATCCACTGGGATCTGACCGGATGTGTAAAGCGTATCTCCATGGATGATTGCCTGGGAGTATGGTCCGATTGCTGCAGGTGCTTTGTCTGTATGTACTGTCTTCATAATAGAATTCCCCTTTCATGAACATTTCGGATACTTCTCTGGCGGAAATATCCATCAGGATCTTGCTCAGCTGTTTTTTATTCTAACTCACAGATCACCCCTGGTCAAGGTCCATATTCAGATAATTATAAACAATACCGGAAATATCCCGGATATGCGAAACTGCATCCCCAGGTTTACAGTCTTCTGACATCACACAGAGGATATATATAGTCTTTTCTCCATATACAATGGCGATATCATGCTGGTCCGTATCCGTTTCTCCAGTCTTATTTGCAATTTCCACGGACACAGATATCCCGCTGGGGATCTTAGTAGTAACCTGCTGGTTCAGAAGCAGGTTCAGCATAGCCTCCGAAGCTTCTTTCGATACACATTCTCCTTTATAGATCCGGGAAAGAAGCTCTGCGCAGTCTTTTACGGAAGTGGTGTTCCTGCCACCGAGGCCGACGTCCTTTGAAGAGGACGGGCTTAAGATGTGCTGTACGGAAGTATCTGCAAATTTCTGTTCCGCAAGAAATCCATTTACAGCCTGTGCTCCGTCCTTAAAAACACCCGATGCTGTCTGCAGACGTACCAGCTCATTAAAGGATTCATTGTCACTGACTGTGATCATATTCCAGAGAAGGTCATTGACCTTTGTGGATACGGACGGATCTGTAACATCTTTTTTCATTTTTGCCGCTTCGTTCTGAAGGACTGCATCCATGTTGGCATAGGTCTGGGCCATGACAAACACTTTGATCAGACTGGCTGAGTACAGTGATTGACTGTTCTGTTCAAACTCCTGATCACTGGTCAGATCCTTTACATAAACGCTCCATGTACCCTCATAGGTTCCAAGAAGATCCGCAAGCCGTTTCTCAAGGCCATCCATTCCCAGATCTTTCGTCTCGACTTTTCCGGATTTATCCACGGAAAATCCCTCCGGAGTCTCTCCCTCTTCCTGGAGCAGAACGCCGTTTTCTCCGCCAAAATAATAATATCCGTCAAACATCTGTCCTGCAGCATTCATTTCCAGATAATGGATACCTGGATCTGTGACCATTTTTCCATATTCATCAAAATAATACAGCCCGTTGTATGTTGTTTTGTCCACCACCAGCTCATCCATATAACGTACCTGTGGAGAGGCGCTGAGTTTTCCCAGATTGTTTACCATATAACAGCCGTCAAAAGAAACTTCCTCACCGCTGCCGTCTTTTGCCGGAGCCTTCAGATCGGTGATCTGGACCATATGCGAGTTTCCCGCTGTAAATTTACCGCTTTCGTCGTGATAATAATATCCATCAAAAACCGTTCCGTCGATCTCAAAATGATCAAAATAATACACTGCCGGAGTATTTTCTTTGGTTCCATCTTCATTCAGGCAGTAAAAGCCATTGCTTTTCAGAATATATTTCCCGTTTTCACCGGGAATTGGAAGTATCTGGGACTCCTCCGTAACAGAACCAAGGCTTCCCTGTGCTGTCTGCTGCACTGTTGTCGCAAAAACCGGCTGTGCGAGCATCACTGTGCTCAGACAAAATGCCAATGCTTTATATATTTTTTTTCGTCTCATATACTTCTTTCACTTTTCTTATGATCCTATTTTACAGTTTCTTGTCCTGATCCGGCATCCACACATTCCTCCAGTGATTTTCCAGATAAAGACTCTATAAGTATATCGGATTTCTCCGTTCTGTCAAGTAAACCTCTTCCAGAACGTCTCCACTGCACCTTCTACCGTATCCAGCCTGCAGCCTGTACGGTCCTGCCATTCCCTGGGAAAGATTTCCTGGTAATCCCGATCCCAGAAGCGGTCATCCAGAAGCAATATCACGCCTTTATCCTCTTTTGTGCGGATCACGCGCCCGGCGGCCTGAAGCACCTTGTTCATACCCGGATAGCGATATGCATAATCAAAACCACAGTGATTCTTTTTATCGTAATACTCTTTCAGGATCTCACGCTGACTGCCGATCTGGGGAAGTCCGGTTCCTACGATCACTGCCCCGATCAGACTTTCCCCTGTCAGATCAACACCCTCAGAAAAAATTCCTCCAAGGACACAGAACCCTACCAGGGTACCTTCCCGTTCCTGAAATTCCTCCAAAAATCCTTCCCGTTCCTGTTCTGTCATATCCGGCGTCTGACACACGCAGCGCACCCAGTCTACGGAAAATTCTTCCTCATAAACCTGCAGTACGTCTTCCATAAGACGATACGACGGAAAAAACACCATATAATTTCCCTGCCTCTGCCAGACACATCTGGCAATATATCCGGCGATCTTCCGGTATTCTGCACGATTTCTCCGGGTATACCGGCTGCTTACGTCGCTGCCGATAAGAATCCTGCGGTTTTCTTTTGGGAAAGGAGACTGCACATAAATCCCATAGGCATCACGGTCTGTTGTCAAAAGCTCCCGGTAATAGAGCATGGGAAACATTGTAGCTGAAAAGAAAATAGCACTTTTCCCTTTTTTCAGGTATTCTCCCAGATTTTCTGCCGGGTTCACACAGAACAGCCTCAGACGAAATCCTTCTTCTGCGCTGTTTTCGGTATATACTACATAATTTTCATCTACCAGCTCTGAAACATTTAAAAAATCACGCACTATAAAATAAAATTCCAGTATTTCCCTGCGTAGTTCTTCTTCCAGTTCTTTTTCCTCCAGTATTTCTTCCAGTTCACCTGATATTGTAAGAAATGTGATCGGCAGTACTCCGGGATTGGGAAGCACCTGATACCCTTTTCCTGTTTCCGCAAGATTCTCTTCCAGTTCCATCATCTGGCGATTTGCTTTATCCAGTGTTCTGGCCAGTTTTGAAAATCTCTTTCTTATCTTCTTTCGAAGTGCTACCAGACTCTGACGGGAAATACCGGCACTGTACATCTCTCTGCCACGTTCTACCAGATTATGTGCCTCATCGATCAGAAAAATATAATCCCCGGAAATATTTTCCCCGAAAAAACGTTTCAGATGAACATTGGGATCAAACACGTAATTATAATCACAGATGATCCCGTCTACCCAGATTGAAAGATCCAGACACATTTCAAAAGGGCACACCTGCCATTTTTCTGCATGAGCACGGATCACTTCTCGGGAATATACCTCTTCAGTGGTCCAGAGCTCATAAACCGCATCATTTACCCGGTCAAAATGCCCCTTTGCATAAGGACATTTCTCCGGTGTACATTCCGGAGTATCCTGAAAACACAGCTTTTCCTTTGCCGTGATCGCCGTTACCTTGAATTTCAGACCTTTTTCCCGCAGGATGTGAAATGCCTCCTGCGCCACAGTTCCTGTGATGGTTTTTGCGGTAAGATAAAAAAGTGTTTCACCTTTTCCCTCACCGATGGCGCGCACGGACGGAAAAATGGCAGACATGGTTTTTCCCACACCGGTAGGCGCCTGAACAAATAAGGTCTTCCCGCTGGAAACCGTATGGTACACACCACTAACAATATCCCGCTGCCCTTCTCTGTATGGAAACGGAAACTGCAGATCCTTCATGGATGCATTTCTCTCTTTTTTCCAGTTAAGAGAATATGCGATCCATTTGTGATAGGCATCCAGAAGCTTCTGATACCAGCCTTTAAGCTCCTCTATGGAAAAATCCTCACGAAATCTCCTGGTTTCTTCCGTCTCAAGATGAGCGTAGGTCATCTGAATGTGGATTTCAGAAATCCCTTCTTTTTCTCCCCAGATCAGTCCGTAACACATGGCCTGGGCACGGTGGACAGGTATTGGCATGTCCATTGCCTGGACATTTCCGTAAGTCCCCTTGATCTCATCAATATAAACGGCTCCGTCCTCTGTAAAGATCCCATCTGCACGGCCCTCGACCTGAATGACCACATCGTCGTATTCACTTTCTTTTTTCAGAGAAACCTCTGCCTGATAATCGCCCTTCATACTCCGCTGTATCTTGCGGTGAAGCCTTCCGCCTTTTAACATGGCTTCCTTATCTCCGGATGTCCCACTGCTGTTATCCAGATCTCCGCTCCTCAGTATAAATTCCACAAGATTTCTGACAGAAATCCGCACTCTTGGTTTTTCCATATTTTCACTCCCGGCAGCTGCCGGAATTCCAGTCCGGCAGCTATTCTTTTTCCATGCTATACCAGGATTATACCATAAAATATGATCCGAAAGCTTCCCATAATAAAAAGGACGCATGTTCTGCTTTTCTTCTCATGAACTGCGCCCTTTTATCACCGTTTTTCTTTATTCATATTTCTCAACCTGCTGCATACTTGGAAAGAACACGATTAAAATCCTCATCTTCTCCGTAACACTTTACTGTCAGAGTCTTTGTCAGATCCAGACTCAAAAGTCCGAGGATCGACTTTGCATCAATGATAATACGGTTATAAAATACATCAATATCAAAATTACATCTGCTGGCTGCACTGACAAACTCCTGTGCACTTTTTTCATCCAGTTTGATCTGTTTCTCCATAGCTGACCGCCTGCCTTTCTGATTTTTTCATATTTCAGTTTTACACAAAAGTTAAGTTTTTGTCAATACTGTTTATTTCATATCAAACTTTTTTCGACACAATGTACAATATCTTTGTCTTTCCTTTGGAAATCCTGTTGAATTTGATTGTATTATTTTTAGATAAATCTTGGATTTTTTCCAAAAAAATCCGCCGCAGGACGGTATGTTACACGTACTGCGGCGGTTTTAAATAAATCGGATATTCGGAATCCGTTTCCGGATTTATATCAATCGGATATTCGGAATCCGCTTCGCTACTTCCTCATAAACAAAATCCGTTTCCGGATTTTGTTTATATCCGTGTCAGAACAAAAATATCGTAGATTGCTCTGACTGCCTTTTCGAAATCACGATTCTCTACACCGATGATGATATTCAGTTCACTGGAACCCTGGTCGATCATTTTTACGTTTACATTTGCATGGGCAAGAGCAGAGAAGATCCTTCCTGCAGTGCCTCTCTGGGATTTCATTCCACGACCAACAACTGCGATCAGTGCAAGGTCAGATTCCATCTCCACAAAATCAGGCTGCACCAGACGGTGGATACCTGCGATAACCTGCTGCTCTTTCTCCTCAAATTCGTCCTGATGAACATATACAGTCATGGTATCGATTCCGGATGGTACATGCTCAAAGCTGATCCCCTGATCTTCAAATACCTGAAGTACCTTGCGTCCGAACCCGATCTCACTGTTCATCATGGATTTCTCGATATTAATAGAGCAGAAGCCTTTCTTTCCGGCGATACCGGTAATAGTAAATTTCGGCTTCTTACAGGTGCTCTCTACGATCAGAGTACCTTTATCCTCTGGGCTGTTTGTGTTACGGATATTGATCGGAATTCCCTCTTTACGAACCGGGAAAATGGCATCCTCATGAAGAACAGTAGCTCCCATGTAGGAAAGCTCACGAAGCTCTCTGTATGTGATCGCCTCGATAGGCTCCGGATTGTGAACGATACGCGGATCTGTTACAAGAAAACCGGAAACGTCCGTCCAGTTCTCATAAATATCTGCATGGATAGCTTTTGCAACCAGGGAACCTGTCACATCAGAACCACCTCTGGAAAATGTCTTTACTGTGCCATCTGCACATGCGCCGTAAAATCCCGGAATAACCGCATGCTGGGATTTGCTGAGTTTTTTGGAAAGGAGTTTATTGGTCTCCTCCGCTTCCAGATTACCAGCTTTATCAAAACGGATCACAGAAGCTGCATCCACAAAATCATATCCAAGATATGCAGCCATGATCTTACCATTGAGGAACTCTCCTCTGGATGCCGCATACTGGATTCCTGCCTGTGCACGGAAATCCTCATCGATCTTCTTGAACTCCTCCTCAAGAGAAAGGCTCAGTCCGAGTCCCTTAATGATCTCATAATATCGCGCCTTAATCGCATTGATCTTCTCAGTGATATCCTCCCCTTTGGATGCTGCGTCATAACATCCATAAAGCATATCCGTCACTTTGATATCCTCGTCAAATCTCTTTCCCGGAGCTGACGGAACTACATAACGGCGGCTCTCATCACTGCGGATGATATCGCCCACTTTCTGGAACTGCTCCGCATTTGCAAGAGAACTTCCACCGAATTTTACAACTTTTTTCATGATAACACCTCTCACCTGTAATTTCGACTTCCAGCGCCGCCTTTTCACCATTCACTGCAACGCTTTACCACAGAAACCTACGGCTATTTTATTGAATAATTTATAATTTTGCAAGCCTTTCCGTAACATTTCTGCAAAAAAAGTCAAATTATACAAGAGAAAAGTATCTCCTGATCTGTTTCTTATGCACAGTACTGCTTCAGAATGTTCTCGAGAGCTGCAGCGCTGCTTGTGTGACAGCGGCATACCGGAATGGATTTTTTCTTTGCTTCTTCTACTGCGCAGTTTACCATTTTGTGGGAAACGGTACTGGTGAACAGGATCATCAGATCCGGCACCCCGATCTTTTTCTTCATGGCTCCTTTTTCCTTGGCAAAAACTTTCGCCTTGCATCCGAAGCCTTTGCAGATATCCTCATACTGACATACCATTCTTTCATTACCGCCTACAATTACAACGCTCATAATTCACTCTCCTTTGATCTTTGAACTTTTATATGACTGTTTCAAGGTTATTTTAAACTAACTTTGCTTTTAAAATATTGAGTTAGCACTTGCTAACTCAATTATTATAATACCATCTCACAAAAAGTTTGTCAAAGGTAATTTTAAATTCTGTCTGATTTTTTATATCCTGTGATCTCACATACTGTAAGTATGCCGTTTTTTACCTGAAAATGAACATCCATTCCTGCAAAAGGCATTCCGTATATCCTCTCCGGATCTTTCTGGTAGGCAGGCCTCGGATCCTCTCTGAGCACGCCTTCCAACGCAGTAAGCTTATCCTCCGGAATCCTTGCCTTCCATTCTTCCGGGATCTCTACCTGCAGAAAATGCTGCTCCACCTTCGTCGCAAAGCCACCCAGTGCTTCCGGATGGCAGTCTGCCACAGGCAGATATGGCTTGATATCATAGATGGGGGTTCCGTCCATCAGGTCCGCACCGGATACGATCAGTACAGGAGCTTCTTTGCTTTCCAGATCGATTTTTTCAAGCTTCACACAGGATAAGCCTACAGGATTGGGACGGAAGGGCGATCTGGTGGCAAATACGCCCATCCTTTCATTTCCGCCCAGGCGTGGCGGACGTACTGTAGGGGACCAGTTCTCACGGATCGACTGTGAAAACTCCCACAGCAGCCAGATATGCGAAAAATCTTCCAGTCCTTTTACCGCTTCCCGTACCCGGTATTCCGGTTCAAAAACAATACAGGCTGTCAGTTCTTCCACTCGACCGCTCTGACGCGGGATTCCGAATTTTGTCGGAAAATCACTTCTGATCCTTGCGATTATCTTCATATCCCTATTCTCCCTTTCACTTGCCAGATATACACCTCATGCGCCTGTTACATAATTCTGCTTTCAATGACTGTCATGTCATTTCCGTCAGATTCTCTTGTAGGCAACACAGTTTTTTTGCCGCTTGGCCTGATAGAGAAGCCTGTCCGCTTCCATCACTCCATCTCTGACCTTACAGCTTCCATATACACCTCCCACGCTCATGGAAAGCCGGATTTCTTTGTATTCCGGCACATCTGCCATTGCGATCTCTTCCCGGATATCTTCCAGCTTCTGCTGAAATACCTTTTCCGGGATTTCTTCAAACATCAGAAGAAATTCGTCTCCTCCATAACGCAGTACCACGTCATCTGCCCGCACATGCTCAAAGATCGTTCTGACAATGGTACAAAGCGCCGCATCTCCAGCTACATGGCCATAGCTGTCATTGATCTGTTTAAAATTGTCCACGTCGATCATAGCTATAGCCCCCATCTTATCCAGGGATTTCAGCTGTTCCTCAAAATATCTCCGGTTTCTGGCACCAGTCAGCGGATCTTCATATAATTCCCGGTTGAATCTGCTGATCTTATCGATCAGAAATCCGCTTCCATAAGCTCCCAGAAAGATCTTATCCGTCATTTTAAAGACCATTTCCATGACAAGAGGTGTCCCGTCTATAACCACATATTTGGCGATTACCTGATAAATGTCATCATTGACGAACTCAAATTTCGTCATTTTGTTTTTACGGGCAAAAACTTTGGCAGAAATACAGTTCTCACATCTTCTGCCTTTATTCCACACTGCAAAGCATTTATGTTCTGCTTCATAAGAGCAATCGTCTAAGCCAATATTTACCGGAGCTGTACGGCTAACATCCACCAGTCTTACAATGTCAAAAACCGTCTTCAGCATTTCTATTTCCATATTTACTTCCCGGGCAGTCATAAATACACCCTTATCTTTATCCATAGTATTATCCTGCGTTTCTGAAATATTATATACATTCATGATAACATATTGCACATCAATTCACAATTGTATTTCATCGTCGTTTATGCTATTGTATAGTGTATAAGAAGTAATATTTTTATCAGGAGGTTTCATATGGCACAGAGACGTACAAAGATAGAAGTACTCAATGAGAAAATTTCCAAAGTAGATTCCAAGATTGCTGCCTGCACCGAAAAGATAGCAGCGCTGGAGGATGAAAAAACTGCACTGGCAGCTCAGCTGGATGAGATCCGCAAAGCTGAAAAAAAGGCAAAGGAAGCTGCTGAACTGAAACGTCTGCTCAAGCTGATGCAAAAAAAAGACATTTCCGTAGAAGATCTGGAAGCCATGATCTCCAGGGAAGCCTGAAACAGATCCTCAGCAAACAAAAAACCGGTTTACGAAGAATTTTTTCTTCCAAACCGGTTTTTTTTGCGATCTTTCTATGATACGATCTGTATATTTCTGCAATCTTTATATTCTTTGGAACAGCTTTCCGTCAGGATCACTGCTCCGTCAAATGAAAAGAACGTCACCGCACTGATCTGTCCGAATTTGGAGCTGTCAGACACTACGTACTTTTCCAGACACTGCTCCATGGCGGTTCGCTTTACCAGTGCTTCATTGGATTCCGGCGTGGTAAAGCCTTCTCTCTGAGTCATCCCGTTGGTCCCGAAAAAGCCCTTTGTAAAATGATAATTCTTCAGCATTTGCATGGCCTGACTTCCGATCACAGCTTCCGTAGATCCCTTCAGTTCTCCGCCGATCAGCAGCACACGGACTCCCATCTGAGCCAGAGCCCTGGCATGGGAAACACCATTGGTGACAAAAGTCGCCCCGGAGCCTTCCAGATGCTCCAGCATATATCCGGTAGTCGTTCCCGCATCCAGATACACAAAATCTTCCGGACGGATCAGAGCTGCCGCATAGGCTGCGATCTTCTTTTTTTCTTCAATATTCAGCTCAACTTTCTGGGCTACGGTAGGCTCATAGGCATTGACAGTATGTTCCAGTGCCACCGCACCGCCAAAAACCCTGGTCAGCTTCCCCGCCTTGTAAAGCGCCGTGATGTCTCTGCGGACCGTAGATTCCGATGCATCCAGGATATCTTTCAGTTCTGTTACCGTAACACTGTTTTTTTCTCTGAGAAGGCCGAGTATGATCTCGTATCTCTGCTCCGTCAGCATTCCTTTTCCTCCTTCAAAAAAGACATCCCGATCGACCGGACCGGGATGCCTTCTGTTCACTCATTCTGAGATTACAGGTTCTCCTGCATGAATTTGCTTACTGCCTCGTATGCTGCATCCTCATCTGCACCATCGAATGTAAAGGTAACCTCATGTCCCTTCTTTACGCCAAGTCCCATAAGTGCAAGAAGCTTTCTGCACTCTACAGTCTTGCCGTCCTTCTCGATAGTGATCTTGGACTCGAAACCTTTTACAAGCTTCACAAGCTCTCCGGCCGGACGTGCATGGATTCCTTCGTTATCTGTTACTACATACTTGAATTCTTTCATTTCTTTATCCTCCAGTTTTCATTTTAATTTAAAAAAATTTAAGCAACTTTTTTCTTCAGTACCCCGAGAAGTACAGCTGAGATCAGAGTTCCCACAACCAGTGCGACCAGATACATCATTGCATTACCTACAACCGGGAATACGAAGATTCCGCCATGTGGTGCCATCAGTGTACAGTTGAAGAACATGGAGATCGCTCCAGCTGCTGCGGAACCGACGATACAGGACGGAAGTACATGGACCGGGTCAGATGCCGCAAAAGGAATCGCACCTTCTGTGATAAATGCAAGTCCCATAATAAAGTTGGTCGGTCCTGCCTCACGCTCTTCTTTTGTAAATTTGTCTTTAAACAGCAGGGATGCGAGTGCGATGGCACACGGAGGAGTCATACCTCCCACCATAACTGCTGCCATAATGTCATAGTTGCCTGCCGCAATAGCTGCTGTACCAAATACATATGCTGCTTTGTTGAACGGGCCGCCCATATCAATGGCCATCATACCACCAAGAACCAACCCTAAAATTACTTTACTTGAATTTCCCATGCCTGTCAAGGCATTATTTAATCCTGTATTAATACCGCCCATGATCGGCTCTACAACGAAGGTCATACAGAGTCCCATAAGAAGGACACCAACAACCGGATAGATCAGTACAGGCGCTATTTTTTCCAGTGCTTCCGGAAGCTTATCACAAACCTTACGAAGTCCAAGGATCAGATATCCTGCAAGGAAGCCTGCAAGAAGTGCTCCGAGGAAACCGGATTTTCCGTTTGCCGCGATCATACCGCCCACAAGTCCAACTGCAAGTGCCGGTCTGTCACCGATGGCCATTGCAATAAATCCGGCCAGGATCGGAAGCATGAAACCAAATGCGGTTCCACCAATGTTTTTCAGAACAGCCGCTACCGGTGTGATGGTACCAAAGTTTGCTCTCTGGTCTGCAGGAAGGGAACTCAAATCTACACTTAAACCATCGATCAGGAATGCTAGAGCGATCAGGATACCACCGCCTACAACCAGTGGAAGCATATGAGATACCCCGTTCATCAGCTGCATATAGATCTTGTGGCCTGCTCCGCCGCCTGCTTTTGCATTTGAGGAAGAGCTCTGACTGCCTGCTGCTGCATGATATACCGGAACATCTCCGGAAATCGCACGTTCAACAAGCTGGTCCGCTTTGCTGATTCCATCTGAAACCTGACATTCGATGACTTTCTTTCCATCGAAACGATCCATGGGAACCTTGGCATCTGCAGCTACAATGATGCAGTCTGCCTCCCGGATCTCCTGATCCGTAAGTACATTTTTTGCTCCACCGGAGCCTCGTGTCTCTATTTTAATGAAACAGTCTTTCGCCTTTGCTGCTTTTTCCAGTCCCTCTGCTGCCATGTAGGTGTGGGCAATACCTGTGGGGCAAGAAGTAACTGCCAGCAGTTTAGCTCTGGCTCCTTCGGAACTTCCTGTATCTGCCAGTCTTTCATCAATATCTTTTTTCTCCTCATCGGCCTTGTCGATGATCTCCATAAATTCATCTACAGAACCTGCGTTGCGTAAGGATTCTGTAAAATTATCATCCATCAGCATTACGGAAAGCTTGCTGAGTACATCCAGATGAATGTTATCTTCTGTATTCGGTGCTGCGATCAGGAAAAGAAGGGTAACCGGCTCATCATCCAATGCCTCAAATTCCACGCCGTTTTTTACTACCATGGCAGCAAGTCCCGGTTTCTTTACCGCATCACATTTTCCATGAGGAATAGCGATTCCCTCACCGATTCCTGTCGTACTTTCTTCCTCTCTTAAATACACCTGTTTCCGATAAGCTTCCCTGTCACTGATCTTTTCACTTTTTACCATAAGATCTACGGCCATGTCCAGAGCTTCAGATTTCGTCTTCGGTGCAGCATCCAGTGATATGCTTCGTTTGTCAAGCAGATCTGTGATTCTCATCTTCCCTTCTCCTTTCTTCTTTACCCCTCTGTTACCTGTTCATATACTGCCTGAACCTCTTCCCTTGTGGCAAGATTTTCAGAAAATGCACTTGCGCTTCCTGCGGAAATTCCCATATGGAATGCATATTCGTGATCCTGTTTTTCCATCCAGCCTGCCATAAAGCCTGCTACCATGGAATCTCCGGCTCCTACGCCGTTTACCAGTGTTCCTTTCGGCGCCGGTTTCTCAAACACCTGACCGTTTTCTGCTACCAGGACAGCTCCCTCACCGGCCATTGAGATCAGCACGTTTCTGGCTCCTTTTTCCTGGAGCTTCTTTCCGTAAGGGATCACATCCTGACGGTTCTTAAGCTCTACGCCGAAGATTTCTCCAAGCTCATGGTTATTGGGCTTCACCAGGAACGGATGATACTTCAGGACATTTACAAGAAGATCTCTCGTTGCATCCACAACGATCATCACGCCTTTTCCGTCCAGTCTCGCCATGATCTTCTCATACATATCATCCGGCATAGATGAAGGAATACTTCCTGCCAGAAAAAGCACATCTCCCTCTTTCAGTATGTCAAGCTTCTTCATCAGCTCCTGAACCTTTTCAGCGCTGATCTCCGGTCCCATTCCGTTGATCTCAGTTCCATCAATAGATTTCAGCTTCAGGTTGATCCTTGAAACGCCTTCCGGGATCCTGATAAAATCAGATTTCACTCCCATCTCCTCAAGCTTTCTTACAATCTCATCTCCGACGAATCCTGCCATGAAACCAAGTGCTGTATTCTCGATCCCAAGATTCATCAGCACGGTGGAAACGTTGATCCCCTTTCCGCCCGGAAGCATCAGCTCAGAGCTTGTCCGGTTGGTAAGTCCGAGTTTAAAATCCTCCACGGAAACGATATAGTCCAGAGACGGATTAAAAGTAACTGTACAGATCATTTTTTCTCCTCCCATATCTTTTATCCTGCGGTTTTTGACCGCTTTTTGTTGTTTTTCATTTGTTGAACTCAGTATACTTCCAAATTCATTCAAAGTCAATCAAATTACTTCACAAAATTCATGAACGTTTTTGGTTGAGTTTGCACAAAAAACGTGCATCAACCTTAGCTTTCCCTAGTTAATGCACGCTTATCTCTGACTGTATTGGTCACTTTCATTCAAATTCCATCACCTTTCCTGAATGTGATAGTTTCGCAATAACATTTATCTGGTTTGTTTCTTATTCGCAGTATCTCTGACCATCTTCCGATATCTTCTCATCAGCTCCCTTGTCACTTTGTCTTCCTCAAACCGGATTCCTCCGATCTGACGCACCGGCATGATTCCCATCAGGGAATTGGTGACAAAACATTCCTCATACCATTTAAGATCCTGAATATAGATATAGGCTTCTTCCACCTCTTCCGTGTCACAGAGATATTCACGGAGGATTCCCGGAAGAAGTCCGCAGCTGACTTTTGGTGTATAGATCACGCCTTTTCGCACAAAGAATACATTACTTACTGTCCCTTCCGATATCTGTTTCTTTGTATTCAGAAATAACCGTTCATCCATTCCTGCTGCTGTAGCATTACGTTTTTCCAGGATACAATCTCCGTAATTCATGGTTTTGTGATATACAAGAGGTGATGTTTCATTTCGTTTTACCTTGCTGACATCCATGATAAAGCCTTTTTCATAATTCTCCGGCGTATAATGATTGGCACGAAGAGAATACACTACATTTTCCTTTGTAAGCATAAGCTTCAGCGCACAATGTTCCAGTCCGTCAAATTCTTTCTGCACCTCCGGGCGTTTTTTTTGTTCTTCCAGATATTCTTCGATCCTCCCGGCTGTGATCCCACGTACTGACGGATCACCCAGCTTCAGGAAATCTGCCGCCCGTTCCAGTCTTTTCAGATGCTTTTCCAGAAGTATGGGGGTTCCCTTTTCTATTCCTATGGTCTCAAATGCTCCCAGACCGAACTGAAAACATTCATCTAAGGTTATGTTGTTCATTTCCTTTGACCTCCTTATGAAGTGTCCCTGTCAGATTCTCTGATCTGTCCACAGAGCCTTTCACTTTTACCGTTCTGTATGTTTCTCTACTGCAGTGCATCCAGGATTGCTTTCGCCTTCTGTAGAGTCTCCTCATACTCAAATTCCAGATCTGACTCTGCTGTGATCCCGCCGCCAACGCCAAGGTGATATTTTCCGTTTTTATGAAGAGCTGTACGGATCACGATGTTGAAATCGCAGCTTCCGTCCAGTGTCAGATAGCCGATAGAGCCTGTATAAAGATTTCGCTTGCCGTGTTCCAGCTCGTCAATAATCTCCATGGCACGGTATTTCGGCGCACCGGTAATAGAACCGCCGGGGAATGCAGCCTCCAGAAGATCCATAACATTTTTTCCGTCTTCCAGTTTTCCTTCAATATCCGATACCAGATGAAAAACCGTAGCGTATGCTTCCACTGTAAAAAGCTCGGTTACCTTCACGCTTCCCGGTGTACACACCCGGTTCAGATCATTTCGCTCCAGGTCTACGATCATAAGAAGTTCACTCTTATCTTTTCCGGAATCCTGAAGCTCCCGACGGAGCATTTCATCTTCCTCAGATGTTACGCCACGTTTTCTTGTTCCCTTTATAGGACGGGTATTTACATGACGGTCTTTCATCTTCAGAAAACGTTCCGGAGATGCACAGACGATCTGATAATCTCCGAAATCCAGATATCCGCCGAAAGGAGACGGATTATTTTTCCGAAGATCGTAGAAAACATCCAGAGGTGGTTTTTCGCTTTCAATGGTCAGCTGCTGCGTCATATTGGCAATATAGATATCACCCTCTATAATATAGCGGATCATCCGGTCTACTGCCTGCTTGTATTCTTCTTTTTCAAAATTGGGATGAACCTGGATCCTGAATTTCTCACGGTGAGAATTTTCCATGACCATCCTGTTTCCGGATTCCTTTTTTTCCCCTGTTTCCGATCCTTCCTGTTTCCCCGCCTCTGTAAATTCCCGGATTGCTTTTTCCATCGCTCCGATTTCTGCTGCAGCGTCTGCACTGATTCCGTTTGACACAAGATAGGTTCTTTTTTCCTGACAGTCTTCTATGATAAAACAGTCATAAAACGTCAGAACTGCCTCCGGAACAGTCACAAGATCCTTTTCTCCGGATGGTACTCCCATCTGTTTTCTTCCGTAATCATAGGAAAAATATCCTACTGCACCGGATACGATGGGAAGTCCGCTGTTATTTTTGTCTTCATGGGTATTTAAATATTCCCGCATATAGTCTTCAAAGGTTGTTTCTGTTTCCGGCCTTCCGTTGATAGTAAAGTTCTCTCCGTCCTTTACCAGCTTCAGATACGGACATCTTCCGATCACGGAATAATGTCCCAGCTCATTGACAAGGGAGGAATCCAGAAACGCTGCTCCGGGTTCTCTCTCGTAGATCCGAAAAATGTCCACTGCCGGGATATATGGGGTCAGTTCTTTTATTCTTCGCTGATTTTTGTACATATTTTTACTCCTCCTTCTGAAAATTCTCCGCGATCCTGCAAAAATTCTCAAGAAGCTCATGTCCATATTCCGTAAGAACGGCTTCCGGATGGAATTGCACACCATAGATAGGCAATGCTTTATGGGAAATTCCCATAACAGCACCATCATCAGAAAGCGCATCCACCTGATACTCCTCCGGAATGCTGTCTTCCCGCACAATCAGGGAATGGTATCTTGTCACCTTGTATTTCTCAGGCAGGCCTGCAAACACTCCTGTTCCGTGGTTGTGAATCTCTGTTACTTTTCCGTGCATGGGACACACTCCCTTTTCCACTACTGCTCCCGCACAGTGGCCAATCACCTGATGGCCCAGACAGACACCAAGAACAGGAATCCTTCCCTGAAATCTTTTTACGGTATCTACGCAGAGCTTCGCATCCCAGGGACGCTTCGGTCCCGGAGAAAGGATGATTCCTTCCGGGTTCAGCTCTTCCAGCTCCTCCAGGGTGATCTCGTCGCAGCGTCTGACCAGGATCTCTCTTCCAAGCTCCTGAAAATATGCCTTGAGATTATAAACAAATGAATCGAAATTATCGATCATCACATACATGCTTTTTTCCTCCATATCAAGCAGATATTTAAGACTCTCTTTATCGTCTGCTCACAAAAAAAGGGATAACGACGGCATGCCAAAAAGACATGCACAGTCGTTATCCCCTTGCGGTCCGTAATCTGTACGTTCTAATATAAATTGTACTGCTGATTATTTCTTTTTCTTGGTTTCCTCATAATGATGGATGTCTGCCAGTACAGCGTTTACATCAAGTCCGTGTACCATACATGCCTCCTCAAGAGACTCACCAATAGAAGACGGACAGCCGATGCAGTGCATTCCTTCCTGCATAAGAATGTATGCGATCTTCTCATCGTATGCAAGCATCTCGCCCATTGTTGTTTCCTTTGTGATTTCCATGATCTATATTCTCCCTTCTGGATCTGTAATCTTACCCGGAATCCCGGTTTCCTGGTTTTTTCCGCAGTTATAATATCATTATAACTGTATCTTCCATAATTGCAAGCCTAAATTTATTCTTTTCATTTTCTGTATTATACCCACTCAGGCAGCAGTTTCCTTTTTTCCCCCGCTCCACTTTTTCATCACATAAATATAATACGGGATCAGAGGGATCAGCGCTGCGATCCATGCGGCAGGATCTGCCAGACATACACCTGCAAAACTTGTTTTTCCTGCAATAAACATAACGATCGCACTTCTTGCCGCCAGTTCAAACACACCGCCCAGCATGGGAACCAAGCCATATCCCAGTCCCTGAAGTCCGTTTCTGTAGAGGAAGATACTTCCAAGGAACGGATATGCCCAGAATACCGTATGAAAATAAGTAACAGAAACATTAATAACATCTGTCTGGGACTTGTCAATAAATAACCAGGTCATGTACTTTCCGAAAAAGAACATTATGATCATAGTGATCACACTCCAGATCAGGACCATGATCTGGGTATATTTCATTCCTGCTTTTACACGGTCCATCTTTCCGGCGCCCCGGTTCTGTCCTACATAGGTTGCCATCGTCGCACCAAAAGCTACAAATACCGTTGCAATGATATTCTGTATTTTTCCCGCAGCGGAAAATCCTGCCATATATACAGAACCGTAAATATTTACCGCACCCTGCACAATAATGGTTCCGATCGCTGTGATGGAAAACTGAAGTCCCATGGGAATACCAAGGGCCAGCAGATAACGGAAGCTGGTAAAAGAAACTTCAAAGTTTTCTTTCTTCAGATGCAGGATCGGGAACTTTTTGATAATATAGATCAGGCAGCAGACTGCGGAAATTGCCTGCGCGATAACCGTAGCATAGGCACAGCCTTCCACTCCCATCCCGATTTTTACAATAAACAGAATATCCAGGAACACATTGATCACTGCCGAAATGATCAGAAAATACAGCGGAGATTTTGAATCTCCAAGTGCACGGAGAAACGCTGCCAGTGAATTATATGCCGCTGTTACGATCAGGCCTGCATAAATAATTCCCATATATCCCTTCACAGATCCCATCAGATCCTCCGGTGAATTCATCAGCCGCAGAATCGGTTCATTCAAAGCCTCAAAGCCAATGGTCATCACAATGGCAAAGGCTGCTGCCAGATAAATGGACATAGCTACGTAATGACGCATCTTATCATATTGCTTCGCCCCGAACCACTGGGATACCAGAATGGCAAAGCCACTGCTCAGTCCGTTAAGCCATCCGGTAACAAAAAACATCAGTGAACCGGTGCTTCCGATTGCAGCCAGCGCATCTACTCCCAGGAACTGCCCCGCAACAATGGAATCCGCAATGTTATAAAACTGCTGAAAAATATTTCCAAGACACATGGGAATCATAAACCGGATGATCAGGCTCACCGGATTTCCCACGGTCATATCATTGGTCTTGTCCTTTGTCAATTTCAGTCCAACTCCTTTTCCACAAATATAACTATCTTTTATTTTTTAAAAACGATCAATTTACTGATCACATAATTCAATACGATCACAACCACCTGAGCGACAAGTTTCACTGCCATGCTGTTAAATCCAAGCCAGGTGATAAATACCGCAAGGATTGCTTCCTCCACAATCAGAGTAAAGAGCCGGCCTCCGAAAAACGAAGCCATCTGCTTTAAAAATCCGGCGGCGGAATTCACCTGCCCGTCGAATACCCATGTCCTGTTTGTAAAATACTGGAACAGTACGCAGACCACCCAGCAGATCACATTGGCGATCAGCGCATTCATGCCCAGGCCCTTATCCAGCCATGCATACAACGCAATGTTCAGAAAAAATGTGAGCCCTCCAAAGAACAGATACATCAGAACTTCCTTATGTTTCTTATAAAAAGGTTCAAATATATTCAGCACCGGAAGATGCATCAGTTTATCAAAAATGTCCTTCTTTTCCTCCACATCCATATCCTTTCTCCTATTCAATTTAAGCCGTAGCTTTATCATATGTAAACTTATATAACATAGCAAAAAAAATCCCGAATGTCAACGCATTCCAGGATTTTTCTGTTTCTGTATTTGTATCAGAACTGCTCTTTCACTCTTCACTCAGGCCTTCACAGCCCAGCGCATCTTCGTGGATCTGGCGCGCCCATTCTGTGCACATTCCTGCGCGGAAGGACGGATCACATCTTTTGAATAGTCGGAATAGATGCCGTCTTTATAACCCTGCTTTAAGGCTTTCTTTACCAGCTTGTCCTCTCCGGAATGGAAGGTAAGGATTGCTACACGGCCGCCTGGCTTCAGCGCTCCGGGAAGTTTTTCCATAAAATCATAGAGGACCTCGAATTCCCGGTTCACATCAATACGCAGTGCCTGGAAAACTCTCTGGCATGTTTTTTTCACCGTGTCTTTCCTCTCTTTTTCAGGAAGAAAAGACAATGTCTTCTCAATGACTTCACGAAGCTTCGTAGTGGTATCTATGTGGTTTCCTCTTCGGATCTCATCTGTGATGGCCTTCGCGATCTCCTCACAGTACGGCTCATCGGAATTCTCATCCAGCATTCCGGCAAGCTCTTCTCTTGAAATGGTATCCAGACGCTGTGCTGCGCTGATCCCGGTTTCCTGGTTCAGCCTTAAATCCAGAGGACCATCCACCTTAAAGGAAAACCCTCTCTTGGGATTGTCGATCTGCATAGAAGACACCCCAAGATCCGCAAGGATAAAATCAAAACCTCCAACTTCCTCTGCGATCTCATCAATGGTGCAGAAATTCTGGAGTTTAATTGTCAGGATATTTTCTCCGAATCCCTGCTCTGCCAGACGTTTTCTTGTCTTGGCAGATTCTTCCGGGTCCACATCCGTGGCGTACATGTGTCCCTGACCTCTCAGACATTCCAGCATGGCCTTTGTATGCCCACCGTAACCAAGTGTAGCATCAAATCCAACCTGTCCCGGCCTGATCTCCAAAAAATCAATGATCTCTTTTACCATAATGGAAATATGCATTCCAGCCGGTGTGTTTCCCTTGCTGATCACATGTTCAATGGTATCCTTATACTTTTCAGGCTGAAGCTCTTTATATTTCTCCTCGAATTTCTTCGGATATTTTCCTTTATATCGTACACGTCTCTTATGAGGTGTCTGTGATTCCTGATTCATAAAATTCTCCTTATCCTCCGGCTTTATCTGCCCTGTTTCTTTCATGATACCATGAATCCTATTTTTCGTAAACCGTCGGAATACTTCAAAAAATATCATAAAAAAAAGCCTCTGACAATCTGTATTTCTACAGACTGCCAGAAGCTTTATATATGCTCAGACTGAAACTTCAGCCTGAAATGTATTCTTACTTATGCGTTCTTCTTAGCGATTGCTGCCTGTGCTGCTGCAAGACGAGCAATCGGTACACGGAACGGTGAGCAGGATACATAGTCAAGTCCGATCTCGTTGCAGAACTCTACGGAAGACGGATCTCCACCGTGCTCACCGCAGATACCTACGTGAAGTTTCGGGTTAACCGGTTTTCCAAGCTGGATTGCCATCTTCATGAGTTTACCAACGCCAACCTGATCAAGTTTAGCAAATGGATCGTTCTCGAAGATCTTAGCATCATAGTATGCGTTAAGGAACTTACCAGCATCATCACGGGAGAATCCGTATGTCATCTGTGTAAGGTCGTTTGTACCGAAGCAGAAGAAGTCAGCCTCTTTAGCGATATCATCAGCTGTAAGAGCTGCTCTCGGGATCTCGATCATAGTACCAACCTCGTACTCAAGGTCAGAACCTGCTGCTTTGATCTCAGCATCTGCTGTCTCTACAACGAATTTCTTAACATATTTAAGCTCTTTGATGTCACCAACAAGCGGAATCATGATCTCCGGTTTGATGTTCCAATCCGGATGATTCTTCTTAACGTTGATAGCTGCGCGGATAACAGCGCTTGTCTGCATCTTAGCAATCTCTGGATAAGTAACAGCAAGACGGCATCCACGATGTCCCATCATCGGGTTGAACTCGTGAAGGGAAGCGATGATTGTCTTGATCTGCTCTACAGTCTTGCCCTGAGCATCAGCCAGTTTCTTGATGTCCTCTTCCTCTGTAGGAACGAACTCATGAAGTGGCGGATCAAGGAAACGAATTGTTACAGGATTTCCTTCAAGTGCCTCATAGAGTTTCTCGAAGTCTCCCTGCTGCTCCGGAAGGATCTTAGCAAGTGCTGCTTCTCTCTCCTCTACTGTCTCAGAGCAGATCATCTCACGAAATGCATCGATTCTGTTGCCCTCAAAGAACATATGCTCTGTACGGCAAAGACCAATTCCCTCTGCACCAAGCTCACGAGCTTTCTTAGCATCAGCAGGAGTATCAGCGTTTGTACGAACTTTCATTGTTCTGTACTTGTCAGCCCATCCCATGATACGTCCGAACTCACCAGCGATCTTAGCATCTACAGTCGGGATAAGTCCGTCATAGATGTTACCTGTTGTACCATCAATGGAGATTGCATCTCCTTCATGGAACTCTTTACCAGCAAGTGTGAATTTCTTGTTCTCCTCATCCATAGCGATATCGCCGCATCCGGATACACAGCAGGATCCCATACCACGAGCAACTACAGCTGCGTGAGATGTCATACCACCACGAACTGTCAGGATACCCTGAGCAGCTTTCATACCTGTGATATCCTCTGGGGATGTCTCAAGACGAACAAGAACAACTTTCTCTCCTCTTGCAGCCCACTCAACAGCGTCCTCTGCAGAGAATACGATCTTACCGCAAGCAGCTCCTGGAGAAGCACCAAGACCTTTACCCATCGGTGTAGCAGCTTTAAGAGCAGCTGCATCGAACTGCGGATGAAGAAGTGTATCAAGGTTACGAGGATCGATCATTGCAACAGCCTCTTCCTCAGTTCTCATTCCCTCATCAACGAGGTCACAAGCGATCTTAAGAGCAGCCTGTGCAGTTCTCTTACCATTACGTGTCTGAAGCATATACAGTTTACCATGCTCTACAGTAAACTCCATATCCTGCATGTCTCTGTAATGTTTCTCAAGAGTCTCGCAAACCTGTTTGAACTGTACGAATGCTTCCGGGAACTTCTGCTCCATCTCGGAGATGTGCATAGGTGTACGAACACCAGCAACTACGTCCTCGCCCTGTGCATTGGTAAGGAACTCACCGAACAGACCGTTAGCACCTGTAGCAGGGTCACGTGTGAAGGCAACACCTGTACCACAGTCATCACCCATGTTACCGAATGCCATCATCTGTACGTTAACAGCTGTACCCCAGGAATATGGGATATCATTGTCACGACGATATACGTTCGCACGTGGGTTGTCCCAGGAACGGAATACGGCTTTGATTGCGCCTACCAGCTGCTCCTTCGGATCAGTTGGGAAATCAGAACCGATTTTAGATTTATACTCAGCTTTGAACTGGTCAGCAAGCTCATGCAGGTCAGCAGCTGTAAGCTCAACGTCCTGCTTAACACCTCTCTTAGCTTTCATCTCATCGATGAGCTCCTCGAAGTATTTCTTACCAACTTCCATAACTACGTCAGAGTACATCTGGATGAATCTTCTGTAGCAGTCCCAAGCCCAACGCTCATTGCCGGATTTCTCAGCAAGAGTGTTAACAACTTCTTCATTTAAACCAAGGTTGAGGATTGTGTCCATCATACCTGGCATAGATGCTCTCGCACCAGAACGAACGGATACAAGCAGAGGATTTTCTTTGTCACCGAATTTCTTACCGGTAACTCCTTCCATCTTGGTAATTGCTTCCATGATCTGAGCCATGATCTCATCGTTGATGGATCTGCCATCCTCGTAGTACTGTGTGCAGGCCTCTGTTGTGATTGTGAAGCCCTGCGGTACAGGAAGACCGAGGTTTGTCATCTCAGCAAGGTTGGCACCTTTGCCGCCCAGAAGATTTCTCATAGTAGCATTACCTTCTGTAAACATGTAAACCCATTTTGCCATTTTACATTTTCCTCCTAATTATTGTTCTTTAAAACATAAAAAATGTATGTTTTCTACGCACATAATTATTTTATAGATTTATCCTTCATTAGTCAAGGTTATTCTTCCAAAAAACAGCAATTTCTCTTGTGAAATATGACAGATTTTCCAGTTATATTTTTCACAGATTGTATTTTTCTCGTTATCATCTGAAAAATGTGCTAAAATAGAAAAAAACATGCAGCAATTCCGATGTAATATTACCCGAATGCTGTCATACAGGAGGTTTATCATGACACGAACGATTGAAAATAGCTTTCTTAAGATTTCCGTTTCCGATCACGGTGCTGAACTCACCGGCATCTATGACAAGACTAATGACAGGGAGATCCTCTGGCAGGCAGATCCGGCTTACTGGAAACGCCATGCACCTGTACTTTTTCCCAACGTGGGACGTAACTACAAAGATATCTGGCGTCTGAACGGAAAGGAATATCCTTCCAGCCAGCACGGCTTTGCAAGGGACAGCGATTTTATCTGCACGGATATCACCGATACTTCCCTTTCCTTTGTCCTTAAGTCCTCTGAAGAAACCTTGAAGGTTTATCCGTTTGCTTTCGCTCTGAAGATCACCTACACTCTGAAGAAGCACGACCTGGAAGTATGCTGGGAAGTAGTTAATAATGATTCTGAAACTATGTATTTTACCATCGGCGGCCATCCGGCATTCCGTGTTCCGGTACGTGAAGGCGAATCCCAGAGTGATTACCGTCTTGCTTTTGAAGGCCTGGACACTCTTACCTATCTCCTTATCGATACGTCTGTAGGAACAGTCCTTGCTGACGAGCCACATACACTTTCCCTTGAAAACGGAACCTGTTCCATTGCTCCTCATATGTTTGATAAAGACGCTCTTGTTTTTGATAACGGCCAGATCCAAAAGGCCGGTATCCTCTTCCCGGACGGAACTCCATATCTGACACTTACCAGTGAGGGCTTCCCGAATTTCGGTATCTGGTCCGTACCCGGTGCTCCCTTCGTATGCCTGGAGCCGTGGATGGGACGCTGTGATGACTGTGGTTTTGAAAAACCTCTTTCCGAAAAAGCAAATATCAATGTGCTGAAACCGGATGAGGAATTTATCAAGAGCTATCAGATCACCGTACACTGAGCTATGATAAAAAAAGATCCGCCATACATCGGCTTTTTCAGCTGTCTGTATGACGGATCCTTTTATTTATCTTACTGTCTCAATACGCTCTTATTCTCTCACAAAATGATACTGATAAGCTCTGTACTCCCCAAACTCTGCAGGAAGCGGCATTCCACCATGCATCAGAGCAGCTCCGGAATAGATCCTGCCGGTAGTCTGTTCCTTATAAAGTGCACTCTCATCAAGGCCGCGAAGCTGCACATAATTCACAGTCATATTTCCATGGATCTCCTCCATGACAACATTGAGCAAAACTTCTTCCTGAGAATTTCCAACGATCTCCCATGCACAGACCTCACTCTTAAACGGATCTGTCAGGCGATAGTACCGTCCATTCTGGATCAGTGGCGCATATTTACGGAATTCCCCGATCTGGCTGCGGACCTCGTCTTTTTCTTCCTCAGTCAGCTTCAGAAGATCCAGCTCGTAGCCGAAGGTTCCGGACATGGCAACCACACCTCTGGTATGTAACGGGGTGATCCTTCCTGTCTGATGGTTCGGTACTGCAGACACATGTGCTCCCATGGCCGATACCGGATATCCGAAGGAAGTGCCATACTGGATCCGAAGCCTGTCAATAGCATCAGAGTTGTCGCTGCACCAGATCTGCGGTGTGTAATACAGCATGCCTGCGTCAAATCTTCCACCACCGCCGCTGCAGCCCTCGATCAGAAGATCCGGATAACGGTTCACCATACGGTCCAGAAAATCGTACAATCCCAGGACATAATCATACATTACACGTCCCTGATCCTTTGTCATTACGGAAAATACATCCATCAGGCTTCGATTCATATCCCATTTAACGTACTCAATATTGGCATTATCCAATACCGCACTGATCTGTCCAAAGATTCCGTCTACAACTTCTTTTCTGGAAAAATCAAGTACCAGCTGATTTCTGGATCTCACTGGATTTCTTCCCGGAATCGTAAGTGCCCAGTCCGGATGCTCGCGGTAAAGATCACTGTCCTCAGAGATCATCTCCGGCTCGATCCAGATACCGAATTTCACTCCGAGGTCATTGACTCTTTTTACCAGTTCGCCGAGAGTCTCTCCAAGCTTCTTCTCATTGACATACCAGTCCCCAAGACCACTGTTGTCATCGTCACGTTTTCCAAACCAGCCGTCATCCAGAACCAGCATATCGATACCAAGGCTCCTTGCCTCTTTTGCCAGATTATATAAAGTCTCCCCTGTAAAATCAAAATATGCTGCCTCCCAGCTGTTTACCAGCACCGGACGAACCTCTGTCTTATATTTACCACGGCAGATATGGTGACGGATGCAGCTGTGCAGATTCTGGGAAAGGCGGTTCATTCCCTGATCTGTGTAGCTTAAGATCACCTCAGGCGCATAGAAGGTCTCCCCGGCTTCCAGCGGATACCGGAAGCACTCCTCCTGTACACCAAGGAGCATTCTTGTCTGATTGTACTGATCTTTAAGAACCTCACCCTGGAAATTTCCACTATATACAAAGGACATAGCATAGCAGCCTCCATGATCCTCTGTTGTGTCCTTCTCTGCCAGGATCATCATCGGATTATACTGATGACTGGATGTACCACGGACACTGCCGATCATCTGACTTCCGTGTGCTACCGGAACCCTCTGCAGATTCCGCTCCATGGCATGTCTTCCGTAAAAAGTAAGCAGGTCATAATCTCCGTAAAGAAAATCCAGTTCTGCGGACATCACCTTGTTCACATAGATCTTCTCACTGCTCTGATTGCGGATATAGACGCTTCTTGTAATGATATCTAGTTCCGGAAGTACACCGTAAAGAAGCATGGCCTCCACGCCGGTAGCCGGATCCTCCAGTACGATCTCCAGAGTCTGTGCCTCATCATTATCCGCATAAACAGCTGGAAGCCCTGGAAGGCTGTATTTACCGTCACGGATAGTATAGTTCTTGTAACGCATATCACAGCTCATGCTTCCGTCACCGTTTTCCAGCATCAGTGATGCACTGCGGAAATCTCCGTTTCCGTAGCAGGAAAGCTCCTGTGGAAGAGAGTCCATGGAATAGGTTCTGTCTGTTCCCGCATCATAGGGATTTCCGGAAAATCCTCTGTCATAGTAGGTCAGAAGATACTCCATGCAGCCTTCTGCCTTTTTACCATAATAGAGATGAAGAAGAAATCCGTACTGATCCACCTGCATCTGATATGTAGTTTCTTTTGTCTGCAGGGTAAACGTTCTGTCTTTCTCGCAGTAGATGATTCCCATATGTGAATCCTCCTTTTTCTTGTGTTTTTATTTTACGGCACCGTTTACAACACCATTTAAAATGTGCTTCTGGCAGATCAGATAAAACAGAAGGATCGGAAGCAGTGCCAGCAGATAAGAGGCAAACGCAAGGTTATAGTTTGTTCCGAACTGAGTCTGGAAATTCAGCTGTGCCAGAGGCAATGTGGTTCCACCCGTAGATCCGGACATAATAACCAATGGAGTCATAACATCATTCCAGGTTCCAAGTGCTGTCAGAACTGCCACTGTGGCATGCATCGGCTTCATGATTGGAAAGATGATCTTCCAATATGTTTTCCAGGTGCTGGCTCCATCCACACAGGCAGCCTCCTCAAGGGCCATTGGAATGTTTGTCAGATATCCGGAATAAAGAAGCACGTTCATAGGCATATAAAATACCGTATAAAGAATGATCACACCGACTTTGTTATCAAGGCCCATCTCAGCAGTCTGCTTTACAAGCGGCATCATCAGGATAGCAAACGGAACAAACATACCGCTCACTACATAGAGATAGATAAATTTATAAAATTTACTTCTCTTGTTTCTGGCTATAGCATAACCTAAAAGTGAATGAATTACAATAGCAAGAACCACTGTGATCACAGTGATCAATACACTGTTTCCAAGAGAATGCCAGAAGTCTGTTACCTCCATAGCTTCCCTGAAATTGGCAAGACTGAATTTCTCTGGCAGAGACAGGATCCCGGCTACACTGTTGGTCATCTCTGTCGGCTGCTTGAATGCGATCACAATTGTCATATAAAGCGGAAATACCACTGTGATAAGGCCAAGGATCAGAAGGATCGTTACCGGCCAGTTCGCTTTTTCTCTTACTTTCGTTTTCATTACAGCTGCTCCTCCTTTTTCCCTGTGATAGTCAACTGCACTGCAGAAATGATCACGATCACAATAAAGAATATAACCGCATTGGCACTCTGGAATCCAAACTGTCCTCCACTCATACCATTGTTATAGATCAGGTAAGAAATAGATTCTGTACTCTGTGCAGGACCACCCTTTGTCAAAGCCATGATCTGATCAAATACCATCAGGAAGTTTTTCACACAGAGAACCATGTTGATGCTGAAAAACGGAACGATCAGCGGGAATGTCAGGTAACGGAACTTACTGAATCCGGTAGCACCGTCAATAGCGCCTGCCTCGTATACATCCTCCGGCACTGTCTGAAGACCGGAAATGTAGATGATCGTATTCATTGCAATGGACTGCCATGCACACACGATCACGATGGCAACCCATGCCAGGCTCGTACTGGAAAGCATGCTGGAAGACAATGTTTTATTTCCGACCATCTTTCCGAATGCAGGCAGGATATATGTAAAGAAATAATTGAAAATATATCCTACGACCAGTGCGCCAAGTACATTAGGAATAAAATAAGCTCCACGCAGTGCACTCTTGAAACGGATCTTGCTGTTCAGTCCAAGTGCCAGGATCAGGCTGAGTACATTCGTTACGATAGTTGCCACGATGGCCAGCTTAAAGGTAAACAGATAGGAACCGCCAACACGGCTGTCTGTAAAAAGATCCTTATAGTTTCGAAGTCCTACCCAGTCATAGCTTCCATAGCCTTTAAAGTTTGTAAAGCTGTAGATCACACCCTTGATCAGAGGCAGTGTGTTAAAGCAGAAAAATAATGCCACGATCGGAATGGTGATCAGAAGAAAGGTCAGCTTTCTTCCACTCATAGATTTTTTTCCCATGATCAGTTCTCTCCTTCCCCGTTCTTCTCCTCATAGTCCTGTACTTTACGGATAATGTCACGGTTATATCTTGTCCAGTCTGTATCAAATTTTTTCAGGAATGCATCTTTATCCTTTTTCATCAGGAAGGTCTGGATCTGTGCATCCACAGCCATCTCTGTAGGATAATAATGATCCTGGTAGTCGGCCATCCTTCCCTCTTCTATGTATTCCTTCATACCATCCAGCGTAGAGGGAAGTGTGAAATCACCCTCTTTACAGGGAACTGCCTTCTGGTCATCCAGATATGTCTGTATATTCTCATCCTCAAGAAGGAAATCCAGCACTTCATATGCAGCTTCCTTATTCTCACAGTCATCCATCACACAGAACTGAAGGTCAACTCCGGAATTCAGTTTGTTTTCTGACGGATCATTGCTTGCCGGTGTTACAAAAGAATCAATATCCATATCCGGATTTACACTCTGGATCTGCGGGATCGCATAGCTTCCGATGGGATACATGGCAGCCTCCCCTTTTGCAAAAGCGGTGCAGGCTCCATTGTAATCATAGGCAAAGGGATCATCCGGTCCATACTGGATAAGCTCCAGCATACGGTCTGCTACTTCCTTATACTCTTTTGCAAAAGTAGTGTTTCCCTGGTTTACCTGGCGGCATACATCGGCTGGTGCAAGATCTACCGCAATAGAATTCCACGGTGCAAGACAGGTCCAGGTATCTTTAAATCCGAAATAAAGCGGCTGGATACCTGCATCCTGAATTTTCTGGCAAAGGCTCATAAATTCATCCCATGTAGTCGGGATCTGCCAGCCATGCTCCTTGAAAAGCTCACGATTGTAAAGGATTCCGGCGGCATTGGCCACGTAAGGAACCGCATAGACTCCGTCTTCCGGAACGAATTCCAGCGCTTTATCAATTTCTTTATATGCATCTTTGATCGAATCCAGTCCCTGATAATCGGAAATATCCATCAGCATATCAGAATCAATAAAATTGGAAAAGTTAACATCGCCTCCGATTCCAATGATATCCGGATTATCCTCACGGATAAATCTTGTCTTCAATACAGTCATAGCATCGTTTGGTGATTCGATGGTAAGATGGATATCATCATGAGTGGCATTGAATTTTTCTTCCAGTTTTTCAAATGCCTTAACCGCTTCCGGTTTATACTGCACAAGTTCGATCTCTGTCTTTCCGCTGTCCTTTTTACCTGTGCCGCATCCGCTCAATGTAACGGAAGCTGCCATGGTAAAGGCAAGTCCCATACAGAGGATCCATTTACTTCTGTTGCGCATCTTGTAATGCTCCTTCCTTTTCCTTTTATTTGATAAGTCGGATATCACCCATTTAACTGATATGGCTATCCGGGTTCTCCAATACTTATTCTCTGGTTTCTTTTTTCTGAAAGCTATTTTAACATAGCTTTATGCTTGCATAAATAGCAGTGTTTTTCTTGTTTTATACCAAAATGCAATTTTTCTCTGTCTTCATTAAAGTCATCTAGCATTTTGATATATTTTACGCCTATATCACTACTTTTATCTAAAATTAGTATATTCCGAATTTATCGAAAATCAACAGGTTTCTCGAGAAACTTAATTTTCTCACAAAGTTTTATCGATTATCCTTCTCTTTTTAGTATATTTTACAGGCTGTTTTTGTAATTGCATTTTTATACATATGTTGAAGTTCCCTGCTGTTTTAATATATAATGTTACTGAAACCAGACAAAATCATACGCCTAAAGGATAAAAATATGAATGACCTTCTCTTCTCCGTTTTTCCAAATGAAAACTTTGTTGATATCGGATTATACCAATACGGCTGGGAGCACTGCGCTCCGGCACATTCATTCGGCCCGGCAGCACGAAACCATTATATTTTTCATTATGTGATCTCCGGTACCGGAACTCTGATGGCAGACAATTCCGCAGGAGAGACCATCACCTATCAGGTAAAAAGCGGCCAGGGTTTCATGCTTTTTCCCGGTCAGATCAACACCTACATTGCAGATACCGACTTTCCATGGGAGTACACCTGGGTGGAATTTGATGGGCTCCGGGCAAAAGAGATCGTGGAAACTGCAGGTTTAAGTCCGGACCATCCGGTCTATCACAGCCACTCTGCAGATCTCCGCCAGAAAATGATGGAGGAAATGCTTTATATCAGCCATAATTCCCAGGAATCACCCTTTCATCTTATCGGACATACCTGGCTTTTTCTGGATTACTTTATGCGCTCTACGGAAACTGTCCGCATGAAACAGGATGGAAGTATCCGTGATTTTTATATCAAGGAGGCGCTCTCTTTTATTGAACAGAATTTCCAGAATGATATTTCCATTGAGGATATCGCAGCCTGCTGCGGCCTGAACCGAAGCTACTTCGGTAAGATCTTCCACGACACCATCGGACGTTCTCCCCAGGAATTCCTGATCAGCTATCGCATGACCAAAGCTGCAGAACTTCTTAAGATCACAGCCCTGTCTATCGCAGATATCGGAAATGCAGTCGGATATCCCAATCAGCTGCATTTTTCCCGGGCTTTCAAAAATGTATACGGACTGTCGCCAAGAAACTGGCGGATGAAAAACAGACTTATTGAAAAAAAGCCTCCGGCCAGAAAATAGCCGGAGGTTTTTTATTAAAAAATGTATTTACTTAAAATGTAAATTTATCAGCAAAGTATGCATCAAGCTCATCGATTTTCACACGTACCTGCTCCATAGTGTCACGGTCACGGACTGTAACTGCACCGTCATTCTCAGACTCGAAGTCATAAGTGATACAGAACGGAGTACCGATCTCATCCTGTCTGCGGTAACGTTTACCGATATTTCCACGGTCATCGTACTCACAGTTGTACTTCTTGGAAAGCTGCTGGTAGATCTTCTCAGCACCCTCGTTAAGCTTCTTGGAAAGCGGAAGCACACCGATCTTAACCGGTGCAAGTACCGGATGGAAATGAAGGACTGTACGGACATCGTTCTTCTCTTCATCCAGAACTTCCTCATCGTAAGCGCTGCAGAGGAAAGCAAGTACCATACGGTCTGCTCCAAGTGATGGCTCGATAACGTATGGGATATATTTCTGTTTCTTCTCATCATCAAAGTATGTGAGATCCTGGCCGGATACATTCTGATGCTGTGTCAGGTCATAATCTGTTCTGTCAGCGATTCCCCAGAGCTCACCCCATCCGAATGGGAAAAGGAATTCCACATCTGTGGTAGCCTTGCTGTAGAAGCTCAGCTCTTCCTTATCATGGTCACGGTAACGAACCTCATCATCCTTAAGTCCGAGAGCACTCAGCCAGTCAAGGCAGAACTTCTTCCAGTATGCAAACCACTCAAGATCTGTATCCGGCTCGCAGAAGAACTCAAGCTCCATCTGCTCGAACTCACGGGTACGGAATGTGAAGTTACCCGGTGTGATCTCGTTACGGAAGGATTTACCGATCTGGCCGATACCAAACGGGATCTTTTTACGAGATGTTCTCTGTACGTTCTTGAAGTTTACGAAAATACCCTGTGCAGTCTCCGGTCTTAAATATACAGTATTCTTGGCATCTTCGGTAACACCCTGGAATGTCTTGAACATCAGGTTGAACTGACGGATATCTGTGAAGTTGTGTTTACCACAGCTCGGACATCCTACCTCGTGTTCTTTGATGAAGTCCATCATCTTCTCCTGGGACCATGCATCTACGCTTCCCTCAATGGCAATGTCATGCTCTGCACAAAAGTCCTCAATGAGCTTATCTGCACGGAAACGCTCGTGGCACTCTTTACAGTCCATAAGAGGATCAGAAAATCCGCCAAGATGTCCGGAAGCGATCCATGTCTGCGGGTTCATAAGGATCGCACAGTCAACACCTACATTGTACGGAGACTCCTGAATGAATTTCTGCCACCATGCACGTTTTACGTTATTTTTAAGCTCTACACCGAGATTTCCATAATCCCATGTGTTTGCCAGGCCGCCGTAGATCTCGGAACCCGGGTAAACAAATCCTCTGGCTTTTGCAAGAGCTACGATCTTTTCCATTGTCTTTTCCATGATTTCTCTCCTCTTGACTTGCAGCTGTTCCGCCAAATGCGTCCGGAAAGCTCCGGAAAAAGCTGCTTTTTTACATTTTTGGTCTTATTATACTAGTATCCTCATGATTTTTCAAGGATATTTCCATTTGCATTGCATCCTGTCCTGCTTTTGAAAAATAAATCGTTACGGTTATTCCGCAGCCGGCAGTGATCTATCTCATCAATTCCAGGATCTCCAGACTTTTAAACCGCTTGTCTGTATTCAGCTCCGTATACCGGTAAATGTGGCGTTCCAGTTCCCGCAGCACATCATCCCGCACTGTAAACGTATACAGCTTTGCCAGGGGGGACACGGCTATGTAGCGCATGGCATACAGGGCAGCCGCTGAGATTCGTTTCCTGTCCATGGCCATCCTGCTGCAGTCCGCACACAGGATCCCATGCTCGCCCTGGGAGAAAAAAAGTTCTCCGGTTTCTTCCTCCGTAAGCTCTCTCCCGCAGCCCGCACACTGGAACAGCTGCGGCATCACGCCCTGGATCACCATAGTCCGCAGTTCATAGATACAGCGCACCAGCCGGTCTTCTATATGAGGATTCAAAATGGCTTTGATGGTCACATAGAGAAGATTCATCATCTCCTTCTCATCCGTTCCCTCTTTGCCAAAATAATCTGCCAGCTCCAGAAAATAATATCCATAGTAAACCCCCGGCTGCCGGGTGGCCAGCTCCACAAAATGATGCTGTACGCTGACCTGATTGAGATTATAACTTGTCCTTCCCTCATAAAGAGTAAAGCTTCCAAATACAAACGGGTTAGCTGCTGCCATGAACGGACTGTTCTGCCGTCTCGCTCCCTTGGCAAAAGCGGAGATCTTCCCCCTCTCTCTTGTGAGAAGGACGATCCGCTTGTCATAATCCCCTACCGGCATGGCAGAAAGTACCACTCCCTGTACGGTAATCAGATCACTCATTTTCAGATTTCTTTCTTATCATATCCAAAGTTCTTGATCAGGAAATCACTGTCTCTCCAGTTCTTAGTCACCTTGACCCAGAGCTTTAGGTTTACCTTTGCTTCCAGCATACGCTCCAGCTCATAGCGGGCATTGCTTCCGATCTTTTTCAGCATGGCACCCTGTTTTCCGATGATGATGCCTTTATGGGAATTACGCTCGCAGATGATGGTCGCATCAATATCTATGATGTTGCTTCTTCCCGGACGTTTCTTCATCCGGTCGATGGCAACGGCGATACCGTGAGGGATCTCCTCATCCAGTGCATGCAGAGCCTTCTCACGGATGATCTCTGCGGCGATCTGGCGCTGAGGCTGGTCGGTAACTGTATCTTCATCATAGAACATCGGTCCGTACGGAAGATATTTGAAAATACTTGGAATGATATCCTGTGTGTTTTTTCCGCGGAGGGCAGAGCAAGGAATGATCTCTGCAAAATCACAGATCTTACGGTAGGTATCGATCGCAGGAAGAAGCTCTTCTTTTTTTACCGTATCGATCTTGTTGATGATGAGAATCACTGGAACTCCAACCTTCTGCAGCTGCTCGGCAATGTGGCGCTCTCCCGCACCTACGAATGTGGATGGCTCCACCAGCCACATAATGGCATCTACTTCCTTCAGGGTTCTCTCCGCAACCTGTACCATGTATTCTCCAAGCTTGTTTTTTGCCTTGTGGATACCCGGTGTGTCCAAAAATACGATCTGTCCCTCATCACAGGTATACACAGTCTGTATCTTGTTTCTGGTTGTCTGTGGCTTGTTTGATGTGATGGCGATCTTCTGTCCGATAAGATGGTTCATCAGCGTGGATTTTCCAACATTCGGTCTTCCGATGATCGCAACAAAGCCTGATCTAAAATTATTATCCATTCTTTATCCTCTCATAATCCTTTCACAGCCTGCTATCCCATTTAACGGACAGCAGGCTTTGTTTCTCCTCAGCCGATCAGTGGCTTCACTTCCATGAATACATCTTCCGCCTTCTCTATTGCAGTCTCACTTCCTACTACGCAGATCTGATCATCGGAAAGTACTGCTTCTACAAGAGCTGCCAGTTTCTGGATATCCTCCTTCTGCGCTCCGAGGATCTGATTTCTTTCCTTCTGGAGCATATCCTCTGTAACATTGGAGAAATATGCGGTTTTTGAGATACTTCCCTGCATCTGCGGAGTTCTCGGCACATCCTTGTTGCTGATCGTTCCGATGATATATTTTGTCATCTCACGCTCGTCTGCCTCAAAGGCACGGATATAATCCGGCACTCCCTGGTATACTTCCAGGGTTCTCTTTAGATGGGGGTCACGGTAGGATACCAGGAAGCTCTCTCCGTTTCTCTTAAAGCCACTCATGCAGCCATACGCTCCACCCTTTACACGAAGGTTGATCCAGAGATAATCGTAGCTTAAGATCACTTTCAGGATCTCCAGTGCACCGGTATACTCCAGGCCTTTTTTGCGGAAGTTTCCATTCTGTGCCACATACTGGACCTGGCCGGAGGTCTTGAAGGCTTCGTTTTTCTTTATGCAGGGGGCCTGCTTCACAGGCTCCGGCTTCTGTCCGTTAAACAAGACTTTTTTGATCCCGGCAGCCTGTGCTTTTACTACATCCAGAGATTCTCTCTCTCCGGTATAGCTTACACAGAAATTCTCCGGACGAAGTACCTCTTCCATCACCTTACGGAGATTTTTCACGATCTCATCCTTGCAGCTGTCAAAATCCTTCTCCAGTTTTTCGATAAACTGATAATATCCGATTCCTGCCATCTCATCCTGGAATGCCGCCATCGGAGATGCGTAGGAGGCACCACGGAGAACGGCGGTGGAATGGCCTGCACTTGCAAGGCTGGCCTGGGCTCTGGATCTCACTCTGGCAATGATCTCGTAGAGACGTTTGGTGTCATCCAGCTTCGAAGTTGTAAGAACCTCCCGGATCATGGAAAACATGAAATCCATCTCCGGATATAACGCTTTTCCTCTTACGGCAAACATGGCACGGAACGCATCGGTATCCTGGGCATCATCAAAAACCTCGATTCCATAGGCAATACCGCCGGTTCTCGCATTCACTTCATTAAACAGCTCGCCATACGTGTAATTCTCCGTATCCACTGCACCAAGCACAGATTTCAGAAGTCCCAGATAATGGACTGTATCAACATCAAAGTCATGGATCTCAAAAAGAAGATCCGCATAACCGATACCATTGGTGCACACATCATGATACAGAAACAAGCTGTCCTCCACATGGTGCTCCTCGTTTGTCAGCCCTGTGATCTCTTTTTTGATGTCTTCTCTGGAGAGCATGGGGATGCAGGTCAGCGCTTCCGGAGCTTCCTCCGCTTCCTGATAAGCCTCCAGCGCTTTGGTATTCTCTACCATCCGGGTAAGCTCTTCATCAGAAAGGCTCTTTCTGTAATTCTCCAGCTTTTCTTCCAGTTCCTTATCCCTCTTTGCTGCAAGGCCCTTCTCCGGTACCAGGGAAAGGATCGCACCATGAGTGTTGCCCAGAAGATATTTTCGGATCAGCTCCTCAAAATATCCCTCTTCCAGGGCTTTCTTAAGGAACTCAAAGCCCTCCAGAAGCTGCACCTCACAGAACGGCTTCGTATCATCATAAAGCCAGCTGCTTAAAATATCCAGGCCATACATCAGCCCCTTCGGATAGGAAGAAAAATCTGCTTCGCGGAAACGGAATTCATAGTAATTGATTCCGGCTGTTACCGCCTTTTTGTCGATGCCTTCCTCTGCGATCTTTGTGAGAGTGTCACGGATCACCTTTATGAATTCCTCTTTCCGACTTAAGTTTGCTCCCTTTGCCACAATGGAGAAATAGGTCTGCTTGATACCGTCCTCAAAGGAGCCGTAGATATCTTTGCCGATCTTTGCATCCAAAAGTGCCTGCTTCAGTGGTGCACCCGGTGCGCTTAAGAGAGCATAATCCAAAACCTCGAAAGCAAGACTCAGGTTGATATCTGCCGCTTCACCCACAACCATATTGTAGGAAAGATAGGTGTTATCCTCTTCTCCCTCATCCTCTGATACCGGATAAGACTTCTGGATGTCCTTTACCTGAGCAAAGGCTTCCTGATCCCGGATCTCGGAATCAATGACAAGAGAATCAAAGGCAGACAGATAATGGCTGTCAAGAAATTCCAGCTTCTCCTCCATATCCATGTTTCCGTAGAGATAGATAAAGCTGTTGGACGGATGATAGTACTGTCTGTGGAAATCCAGAAATTCCTCATAGCTGAGATCCGGAATATTTACAGGATCTCCGCCGGACTCACAGCCATAGGTTGTATCCGGGAACAGCGAATTCATGATCTCTCTCTCCAGAACATCATCCGGTGAGGAAAAAGCACCCTTCATTTCATTGTAAACGACACCGTTGTATTTCAGCGGGCCTTCTTTTTTCTCCAGATGGTAGTTCCAGCCTTCCTGACGGAAGATCTCTTCTTTTTTGTAAATATTCGGATAGAATACCGCATCCAGATATACATGCATCAGATTCTGGAAATCCCGGTCATTACAGCTTGCTACCGGGTAGCAGGTCTTATCCGGATAGGTCATGGCATTAAGGAAGGTATTAAGAGAACCTTTTACCAGCTCCACAAAAGGATCCTTAAGCGGAAATTCCCTGGAGCCGCACAGTACGCTGTGTTCCAATATATGAGCAACACCTGTGCTGTTTTTCGGCGGTGTACGGAATGCAATGTTAAAAACCTTATTCTCATCACTATTCTCGATGAGCATCACTCTGGCTCCTGTTTTTTTGTGTCTCAGAAGCCATCCTTTTGAATGAATATCCTGAAGCTCCTCTTCCTTCAGGACTTCATATGCGTTCAGATGATTGGGATTCATAAAATAGTAACCTCCTGAATGTTTCTCTTCACACCCGACATGGATCTTCGTTCAAAAAATCTCAGAATATTTTATCGGATGCATGGCAACAAAAGGCTGCCTGAGTAGTCAGACAGCCTGAAACGGAAGCTCTCCGGCCTCCTAAATGTTTCCTTCGTTGGGATAATACTGCCTGTAGATCTCTCTGGCAGCTCTTGTGATGATTCCAAGCTCAGCTTCCATTCCAAGATTAGCCGGAAGCTCCACAGCTGTTTCCCTGATGTCTCTCTGGACCTTGGCCTTCGCACTGTCCTCCTTGATGTGGATCAGGCCGAAAATCGTTGTGTTATAGGATTTATCTGTCTGACAGAGATCCATGTAGACCAGAACCAGATGACAGCATTCCCGGTAAAGAAGCTCCTCATAAAGGCCGCCCCTTTCCTGGAGCTCCTGAAATTTCAGCTTCTTAAGATACTTGCCTATCTCTTTCTTCGCACTTCTTGTACCAAAGAATCTGGAAGCGGAATTCCGGTTAAACTCCATGGTCATCCAGAGACCGAGATAACCGTCTGCCCTGGTATCACCAGTCTCAGCTTTATCGCTGTAACGGATCTCCCAGAGTTCCTTGCGGATCCTGTTTTCTTCCGGTTCTTCTCCTGCTGCAATGGACTGCTCCAGAAGCTTCAGGCGCTCCATGGGATCTTTCTCTCTATAGTATTTCGCAATTGTTGGTGTATCCATTCATTCTTCCTCCTGATATCTGAATATTATATCAGACAACCTGCCAAAAATACACCCCTATCTGTGATTTCGAAGCTTTTTCCCAGGGCTTTTCACTTTTTTTCCGCGGTTATCACATAGATATACATTGCGGATATACCACAGGGTCTTATCCTCTCCGTATTTATCCAGGATCCGGAGAAGTCCCTCCAGCTCTTTCTTTGTCTGTGGGTGGATAAACCACAGCTTCTCCTTGCTTTTCAGAAAATACTGCAATGGTTCATGATAGGTATATTCCTCTCCCAGATAGTTTCTGGATGCACTGATCCGGTCCATGACCATTTCCGCCACATATTTTCTGGGCATTCTGGCTCCCATGATCACATGCTCACCGTCAAGGGAATAGTCTACCCAATGTTCAAAATGGTGTCTGTTTCTTCCCTTATGGTGCAGCCAGGACATGGATACGCCGGTTGCCTCACGTTCTGCGTTGTTGGGACTTCTTGTCCCCTGATAATATTTACAGCCTACCAGAAATTCCGTCGGGGAATATTTGGACAGGTCATGAAGCAACCCCTGCTTATATAACCCGATACGAAAACAATATTTCATCACCAGAAGCTTATGCCTCGTGATGGTCCTGAAGTGCAGCCACGGGTGCCATGATCGCATCTTTCTCCGCCTCCTGTCTGCCCAGCAATACCACAATGGCGCGGGGGCCTATTTCGATTGATTTTTTATATTCTTCTTCCTCCTCCAGACAGAATCCTGTTCCGTGAAGAGAGGTATCTGCGATTTTTTTCCAGCACATGCCTTCCGGGAGATTGGGCAGAGCAAGGCTCCGGTTTTCCCAGTGGAAATTATAGCCGATGTAAATAAAATCATCCTCTGCAGCCTCCAGATCCTCTTTTTCCCTTGCATAGGCTCCGTAGTACATCATACCAAGAAGCCTGCTGGTATTCTCATAGCTCAGATACCAGGCACGTTCCCCGTGAAGAGACACATCCGGGAACCCCTTGGTCAGATAATCTACCCCTTTCAGTTCCACCGGCATATGAAGAACGGGATGGGCCTTACGAAAAGCAATGGCATCCTTTACAAATTTCCTCAGTCCCTGGTTTCTGGAAAGGCCCTTCCAGTCTGTCCAGCCGGTAGCATTATCCTGACAGTAGGCATTATTGTTTCCGCTCTGGGAATTGCCGAATTCATCACCGTGATAGATCATGGGAACACCCTGACTCAGCAGCATCATCAGAAAGGCATTTTTGATCTGGCGTTCCCTCATCTGACGGACGGAAACCTTACGGGTAGGGCCTTCCACACCACAGTTCCAGGAATAATTATAGCTGCTTCCGTCCTGATTGCCCTCGCCATTGGCCTCGTTATGTTTATAATTGTAGCTCACCAGGTCATTCATGGTAAATCCGTCCTGGCAGACCATGTAATTGATCACTCCATGATTCTCGCTGTTATGACGGATATGCCATGCTGCAGCCTCCACCATACCTTCATCGCTTTTCAGGAAACGGCGCATATCCTGGAGAAAATTCATATTGCTCTCCGCTCCGCAGCGTCTGACCGGAAGCTTTCCTCTGTAAAAATGATCAAAATCAAAGCCCTGGAAGATCAGTTTTGCTCCGGAAAGGATCCCATCCCGAAGAAGCATCTCCCGGTTAAAGCCCTCTCCCAGCACATGAAATCCATCTACATGGTAAAAATCTCTCCAGAACTGCAAAGCTCGAAGAGCCATCAGGCTGTCTGTTTCCTCTGGAAAATAGAATTCCATGATACAGGCAATGCCGTTCTTGTGCAGCTCCCGGATCATATACCGAAATTCCTGCTCCGGTTCTCTGGTGCTGCAGTAAGCACTCTTCGGGCTGAAATAGAAGCCGGATGCATAGCCCCAGTAATTCACTACATTTTCCTTTCGACGGGTCTTGATGTGTTCACTGCCTTCCTTCGGTTTATTGATCGGAACCTCACAGAATTCATAGGCAGGCATCAGTTCAATGGCATTGATCCCAAGTTCTTTCCAGTAAGGGATCATCTCTGTCAGGCCAAGAAAAGTCCCCTTATGGGAAACCATCTTTCTGGCAAGCTTCGTATAACCACGGACATGAAGCTTGTACAGGATCATATTTTCATATTCTACTGCCGGTGCAGTTTCATTTTCCCAGCCGGAAACATTCTCATTAAGGAAGCGACAGCGGACCTCCTTTTCCGGATCGTAAGGTACTCCGAAATGCTCTCTCCCGTGAAGTCCGTATGCATACGGATCCTGCACGATCTCACCGTCTATTTTATAATTATATTCAAACTCCTTCAGAGAAGCACTGCACAGCTTCAGTGCCCACACACGTCCTGTATGGAAATCCTTTGGAAAAACGATCTCCACCGGTGCGGCAGCTCCTCTTTTTTTATATAAAAGCAGGGACACTTCGGAATCCTCCGATGCCTCCACTGCAAAATTATAACCGCCCTCCATTTTGTTGGCGCCAAGTATCAGCGGCTGACCTTTTTCCACTCGACCTAATCTGCGGCTTGCCAAGGCAACTCCTCCTTTTCTCTTTTTATTATTCAAATCCATAGAAATCCTTTTCGCCGGATCCGTCACAGATCAATATCCAGCTCAACCGGGCAATGATCGGATCCCATGATCTCTCCGTGGATCTTCGCATCCTGAAGCTTTTCTTTCAGGGAAGGGGAAACAAGGAAATAGTCGATACGCCAGCCGGCGTTCTTCTCTCGTGCACGGAAACGGTAGGACCACCAGGAGTAAACGCCCTCTTTATCCGGATAAAAATAGCGGAATGTATCAATAAAGCCACTCTCAAGGGCTCTGGTAAAGCAGGCTCTCTCTTCATCCGTAAAGCCTGCATTTTTGCGGTTGGTCTTCGGGTTCTTGAGATCGATCTCCTGATGTGCCACATTAAGGTCGCCACAGCAGATCACCGGTTTCTTCTCCTGCAGTTTCAGGAGATAAGCCAGGAAATCCTCTTCCCATTTCATACGATATTCCAGACGGCGGAGCTCACTCTGGGAGTTGGGAGTATATACAGTCACAAAATAATACTCATCGAATTCCAGCGTGATGACACGTCCTTCTTTATCATGCTCCTCTATCCCGATCCCGTAAGCCGCAGACAATGGCTCCCTCTTCGTAAAAATGGCTGTACCTGAATAGCCTCTGCGGTTTGCGTAGTTCCAGTACTGATGATATCCGGGAAGTTCCAGCTTTACCTGTCCCTGCTGGCATTTCGTCTCCTGCAGACAGAAAATATCCGCATCCAGCTCATGAAAGCGTTCCTCAAAGCCCTTGGTGATACAGGCCCGGATCCCATTTACATTCCAGGAAATAAATTTCATATTTTTATATTTTCTCCTCATTTTTTCGTCATATTTTTATTATATCTCACATTGTCGGATTAAGCAAAAAATATTTTGAAAGTTTTCTCAGGCTCTCAAATATTTTGTTGCTGTTCTACGTCATATCTGTTAAAATGTTCTCTATATCATGCAGAGCTGCCCCCTTATTTACAGGCAGCAGCAGAACGGAGGATTTTTTTATGAGTGATGAATTTAACAAAAGCGGATGTGCACCAAGCGACTGCGCTTCCTGTACAGCCAACTGCGAAAGCAAGGTAGATGAGGCACATCATACCATTACCCTGACTATGGATGACGATACTGAGGTAGAATGTGCCATCCTTACTATTTTCCCTGTAGAGAACAAAGAATATATCGCACTTCTCCCACTGGATGAGAACGGCCAGAATGAGACCGGTGAGGTTTATCTCTACAGCTTCTCCCGCACAGCAGACGGCGATCCGATGCTGGCAAACATTGAAGATGATGAAGAGTACGACGCTGCCGCAAATGCCTTTAACGCAGTCGTGGAAAAAGCACGTGCAGACGAGGAGGCAGACGCACCTCTCAGCTAAACAGTGCATTTATCGGAAAGCAGTAACTACACAAAACAAGCCCGGAAAATCGGATGTATGTGGTCTTCACACCTCCGCCTTCCGGGCTTTTGTTTTATTTTGTGGTACTTCCGAAGCCACCGTTTCTTACTGCATCTGCATCGTCATCCACAGTGATTCCGTATTCCACAAAGATCCCCTGCATAAAACCGGTTCCTGCCGGGATCTGGATCGTTTTATCTTCTCTTGTATCGTTAGTCAGCTTGGCAAAGATATGACCTTCGTTGTCGGAAAAGAAATAATCGCTGTCAATGATTCCCACTGTGTTATTCAACTGCAGCCGGAATTTAAATCCCAGTCCGCTTCTCGGATAACATTTCAGAACCCAGCCCTCTTCCATCTCTACACGGATACCAGTCGGTATCTTTACGATCTCACCTGGCTTCATGGTCACATCCACAGGTGCATAAAAATCATATCCTGCACTTCCGGTCGTAGCTCTCTTCGGAAGCTTCAGACTGTCGTAGATATTCCGGATCTCCTCTTCTGAATACTGTTCAAAGGTATCCTTCCAGTCCTTTGCAAACTGTTCAAAACTTACCTTGTGAAATTTCGCAATTCTTTTCATTTTTCGTTCCACTCCCAATAGGTAATTTCAAAAAACCTCTGATCACTCCGTGTACAGAACCACACGGTTCTCACGAAGTGACGCCTGTACATCGATCACCCTCTGATTTGAGGAGCCTTTCCATTTCAGACGAACCTCTTTCTTGTCCACCTGAAATTCCCCGTCCACGCATACATCCAGATAATGGATGATCTCGTACTGCTGGATTTCTTCCCAGAGAGAACCCGTATACAGCCAGATCGTCTTATCCGGATACTTCTCTCTGATCTCTCTTGCAAGAGCTGTTACCTCAGCGATATTGGAAGGATGCAGAGGATCGCCTCCCGAGAAGGTGATCCCGCTGATATAATCTTTGTCCAGCTCTGCAAATATCTCAGCTCGCTCGCTGTCCGTAAAGGGCAGACCTCCATTCGGATCCCAGGTAATGGGATTCTGGCACTCCCGGCAGCCGTGTGAACAGCCGGCTACCCAGAGCACTACACGAAGTCCGTCTCCGTTTAACATATCGTCCTTGGTAATATTGTGGTATCTCATCATTTATGCTTCTTCCGGTACATCCTTCATGCTGAAGCTGATTCTTCCCATCTTGTCCTTGCCAAGGCAGATAACCTTAACTTTGTCGCCAAGTGTAAGAACATCCTCAACACGGTTGATCCTCTGTTTGGAGATCTTGGAAATGTGTACCATTCCCTCCTTGCCCGGTGCAAACTCAAGGAATGCGCCAAACTCTTTGATGCTGACTACGCGTCCTGTAAAGATCTGTCCTGCCTCAAACTCGGTAGTGATGATCTCGATCATACGTTTTGCTTCATCCATACCCTTCTGGTCTGTTCCGCAAATAGAAACTGCGCCGTCGTCTGTGATGTCGATCTTCACACCTGTACGCTCGATGATCGTGTTGATAGTCTTTCCTCTCTGTCCGACTACATCACCGATCTTCTGCGGGTCGATCTGGATCTGGATGATCTTCGGAGCAAACTCCCCAACAGTTGTACGAGGCTTGTCGATACATTTCTCCATAACTTCTGTCAGGATATATTCTCTTGCCTCTTTTGTTCTGCGGATCGCTTCCTCAACGATCGGTCTTGTAAGACCATGGATCTTAATATCCATCTGGATCGCTGTGATTCCGTCATGTGTTCCGGCTACCTTGAAGTCCATATCTCCGAAGAAGTCCTCAAGGCCCTGGATATCTGTAAGAACGATGTAATCATCGTCTGTTTCACCTGTAACAAGTCCGCAGGAAATACCTGCAACCGGTTTTCTGATCGGTACACCGGCAGCCATCAGTGACATGGTAGATGCACAGATACTTGCCTGGGATGTGGAGCCGTTGGACTCAAATGTCTCAGATACGGTACGGATTGCATATGGGAATTCTTCCTCTGTAGGAAGTACCGGTACCAGTGCTCTCTCAGCAAGTGCTCCGTGACCGATCTCACGACGTCCCGGTCCTCTGGAAGGCTTGGTCTCACCTACAGAGTAGGACGGGAAGTTGTAGTGGTGCATATATCTCTTGGATGTCTCAAACTCATCCAGTCCGTCAAGACGCTGTGCCTCTGTAAGAGGAGCAAGTGTAGTAACGGTACAGATCTGAGTCTGTCCTCTTGTGAACATGGCAGAACCATGAACTCTCGGGATGATATCTGTCTCTGCAGCCAGCGGACGGATCTGTCTGATCTCACGTCCATCCGGACGTTTATGATCTTTGAGGATCATCTTGCGGACAGTCTTCTTCTGGTACTGATATACAGCCTCACCGAGAACGGCAAGCCATTCCTCATTGTCTGCAAAAGCTTCTTTCAGCTTATCAGTGATCTCGCTGATGTTATTCTCACGTGTCTGCTTGTCATCAGAGAATACGGCAACCTCCATCTCTTCCGGAGGAACGATCTTCTTGATCTCATCAAAAAGCTCCTGAGGTACTGCACAGGACTCGTAGGAATGTTTCTCTTTTCCGCACTCTGCTACGATCTGGTCGATGAATTTGATGATCTCCTGGTTCACTTCATGAGCCTTGTAGATAGCCTCGATCATCTTATCTTCCGGGATCTCATTAGCTCCGGCCTCAATCATGATAACCTTCTCTCTTGTAGAAGCAACCGTAAGCTGAAGATCAGAAACTGCCTTCTGTGCAAGTGTCGGGTTGATGATAAACTCGCCGTCGATCATACCAACCTGTGTGGTTGCGCATGGACCGTCAAATGGGATATCAGAAATACAGGTTGCAATGGAAGAACCAAGCATAGCCGGGATCTCCGGATTGCATTCCGGATCAACAGACATAACCATATCTACCAGAGTTACGTCATTTCTGTAATCCTTTGGAAACAGCGGACGCATCGGACGGTCGATAACACGGGATGTAAGGATTGCATGCTCGCTTGCCTTACCCTCTCTCTTGTTGAATCCTCCCGGGATCTTTCCTACTGCATACATCTTCTCCTCATACTCAACACTTAACGGGAAGAAATCGATTCCTTCTCTTGGCTCTTTGGATGCGGTAGCAGTAGCAAGGACTGTAGTATCACCATAGTGCATAAGAGCAGCACCATTGGCCTGTTTCGCTACACGTCCGATATCTACAGTCAGTGTTCTTCCTGCAAGTTCCATGGAATAACTTTTGTACATATTCGTTCTCCTTTTCTTATTATATTAATATCTGACAGGAGCCCGAAACAACTGAAAAGACCACTTCCTTTGAAAAAGATCTCGACCGGAAATGGGCTTTTCAGTAGTCTCGGAAATCACTCCTGCGGTAATTCCGTCTGTGTTTATCACACATGTTAAAATGGGGCGGATGGAATCATCCGCCCCTCCCGTAGCAATTATTTTCTTAAACCTAATTTCTCAATCAGTGCACGGTATCTTTCGATGTCTGTTTTCTTAAGATAAGCAAGAAGGCCACGTCTCTGACCTACCATTTTCAGAAGACCTCTTCTGGAATGATGATCTTTGTGGTGTGTTTTAAGATGCTCTGTGAGCTCCTGGATTCTTGCTGTAAGAACTGCAACCTGAACCTCCGGTGAACCTGTGTCACCCTCTGTTCTTGCATACTCTTTCATGATCGCTGTTTTCTTTTCTTTAGAAATCATTATTGTTTCCTCCTTGAAATTTTAATTAAACGCCGGGTATTAAGAAGTGGTCGGAGTCTCCGGCTTCTGAATACTGGCTTTTTTCACCTCGAACAGTATAGCACACGGTTTCTGACCTGTAAACTGTTTTTTCGAAAAGTTTTTCCCGAAAGTTTTTATTTTTCGAGGCTGCGGAAATAAGCCTTTCCCTTTTCTGCATCCTTCAGGAGCTGCTGCTTCAGTGCTTCTATGGACGAAAAGCGCTTCTCCGGTCTGGAATAATGAAAGAATTCCACTCTGCAGGGCTCTCCGTACAGATCCTCTTCACAGTCAAAAAGATAGGTCTCAACACCCAGGAATTTCTCTCCTATGGTTGGTTTATATCCTACGTTTGTGATCCCGCAAAGGGTTCTGTCCTTAAAATGGGACACTGTATCATAAACGCCATTTGGCGGCATCAGCTTTTCTTTTGCAGGAACGATATTAGTAGTGGGAAGAAGGACCTTATGTCCCATTCCTCTTCCATGTTCGATCACACCGTCCACAAAAAAGGGGATTCCCAGCAGATCATTAACCTTTTCCATATTTCCCTTTTTCAGTTCCTCACGGATAAATGTACTGCTGATCTTTCTGCGGCCTTCCATTTCTTTCGGAACAACATCCACAGTAAAGCCAAGCTTCCTTCCCATAGTCTCCAGAAGCTGTGGTGTTCCCTTGCGTTCATACCCGAACCTGAAATCTTCTCCCACTGCAACATGCTCCGCCTGAAGATCTCCCACCAGGATCTCTTTAACAAAGGTTTCTGCCTTCATATGACGGATCCGGTTATCCAGCGGACATTCGATCAGCACATCCACGCCTGCTTTCTCAAGAAGCTGACATCGTTCCTCTTTTGTAAAGATCATCTGACTGCCGATGCCAAGAGAAAAAAGGACTGTCTGCAGACCTTTTTCTTTCTGTTCCAGGATCTTCTCCACCAGTTTCTGGTGTCCACGGTGTATGCCGTCAAATTTTCCAAGTGTCACCGCACTCTTTGAAAGGCGCGGAAATTCTCCGTCGATCTTCAAGTATTCCATATCTTCTGCTGCTCCTGCAAGTTTTTATAAAATGTCATACAAAAAACATGCGGATGGGTACGTATTTCTGTTTTCTTTCATCCCAGCCGTATATTCCTGTGAAATTTCCGCTGCTTTTATACATCCGGACTTTTTCTTCCCTGCTGCCTCCCTGTACCAGTTCTTCCGGAAGCGGGTTTCCGTTATTGAGAAGTCTGTCTCCCTCCGGTGTACAGGTAAGGACCGGATACATGGAAAGTACATCCTCGATGGAAACAAGCTTTTCCCCGATGGTCCCATCGGCAACCGCCTCCTCCACCTGGGAAAGTGTCATGCTCTCTTCCAGAGTGAAATTTCCGGACCTGGTCCGAAGCAGCTCTTCCATGGCTCCGCCGCAGCCTAATTTTTCTCCGATGTCATTGCAAAGTGTACGGATATAGGTGCCCTTGCTACAGGTAACGCTTATGCGTACCAGCGGAAGCTCCATATCCAGTATCCTTATCTCATAAAAAACCACAGGGCGCGGCTTACGCTCTATGGTTTTTCCTTCTCTGGCCAGTTCGTAAAGCTTCTTTCCATTTACCTTCAGGGCCGAATACATAGGAGGGACCTGCTGCTGTTCTCCCACAAAGGATCCCACTGCCTCACGGACTTCCTCTTCCGTGACGGTCACAGGTTTCTCAGAAAGAACAGCTCCGGTCATGTCCTGGGTATCTGTGGAAACTCCCAGCCTTAAAACCGCCTCATATGTTTTTTCTTTTTCTGTAAGAAGCTCCACCAGCCGGGTCCCCTTGCCCAGTGCAACAGGAAGTACTCCCTCTGCTGCCGGATCCAGAGTCCCGGTATGGCCGATCTTTTTCATGTGGAGAATCCCACGCAGCTTTGCAACAACATCATGAGAGGTATAACCTTTTTCCTTTCGGATCACAAGTATTCCGTCCATGATCTTATCTTTACTCCTCTGCAAGCTGTTTTTCAATTTCAGCGGTAAGGTTGTTGATCACATCGTACATGGAGCCCTGCATATCACAGCCGGCTGCACGCACATGTCCGCCGCCTCCGAAAAATACGGCAATCTTGCTTACATCCACCTTACCATTGGAACGGAGAGATACCTTAAAGAACTGCGTCTGCATCTCATAGATAAAGATCGCAACCTCCACACCAGCAGTCAGACGGAGCTGGCTCACGATTCCCTCCAGATCCTTTCCTTCCACACTGTAGAAATCCATCTCCCGTTTTTTCAGATATCCGACCACACACTTACCGCCCTGAAGGAGAATACTCTCTGCCAGGACACGTCCCATGACCTGATTCTGAAGATATGTTTTCTGGTAAAAGGACTCATCGATGATCCTGCTGAAATCAAATCCTGTTTTCATCAGTTCTCCGGCAATCCTCATGGTTTCCGGTGTTGTGGAAGAATACTGGAACACGCCGGTATCATGTGCCATTCCTGTATAAATAGGAACCGCAATGGAACGATCGATCTTGTCTGAATCCAGAAGTCCGTAAAGAACTTCGCTGGCAGAGCTGATCTCGCCTCTTACATGATTGACATCCGCAAATCCGTTATTGCTCACATGATGATCAATGCAGGCTGTCTTTTTTGCTGCATCGAAATATTTCCGAGCAACAGCAAGCCTGTCCAGTGCGCTGACATCACAGGTGATAAAAAGATCATACACCTTATCTTCTTCTGCTTCTGTCTTAACCTCATCCATTCTGTCAATGTAATCAAATACAGGTTTCCGGTCTTCCAGATAAACATCTGCTTCTATATCAGGAAAATATTTCCGGATATAGAGATACAGAGCCATACAGGAACCAATGCAGTCCCCATCCGGACGGATGTGACCGCCAATGCCAACGGTTTTTACATTTTCCAGTATTTCTGAAATGTTTTTCATTTTTTCCACCTATTCCTCTGTTTCCATCCCACTCATTACGTCATTGATCTTCTTTGACATATTTACACCATATTCAATAGACTCATCCAGAACAAAACGGATCTCCGGTGTATTGCGGAGATTCAGTCTTCTGGCCAGTTCTCTCCGAACATAGCCCTCTGCATTCTTTAAGCCCCGGAGGGTGGAATCCTTGGCCTGTTTCTCGCCCAGCACACTGATGTAAGCTTTGCAGGTCTTAAGATCCGGTGCCACCTCAACAGCTGTCACAGAAGTCATCGGATGAATTCTGGGGTCCTTGATCTCGCTGTGTATGATGGTGCTGAGTTCTTTTTGAACTGCACCATTCACACGTGTATTTTTAATGCTGTTTTTTCTCATTACGAATCACTCCTATCTTGGTACCTCTACCATGATATATGCTTCGACTTTATCTTCTTCTTTGACATCATTAAAGTCATTAAATACAAGACCGCACTCATATCCGGCACGAACTTCCTTGACATCATCCTTAAATCTCTTCAGGGATGCAAGCTCACCCTCGAAGATCTGGTCCTCACCTCGTGTGATACGAACCTTACAGTTACGCTGGAATGTACCATCCAGCACATAGCTTCCTGCGATGGTTCCGACACCGGATGCCTTGAACAGCTGACGAACTTCTGCGTGACCGATAACCTTCTCCTCGAATACAGGATCCAGCATACCCTTCATAGCTGCCTCTACATCCTCGATCGCCTGATAAATGACTTTATAAAGTCGAAGGTCAACGCCCTCCTGCTCAGCAAGCTGTTTTGCTGTAGTATCCGGACGTACGTTAAAGCCGATGATAATCGCATTGGATGTTGCAGCAAGGCTGACATCAGACTCATTGATGGCACCTACACCACCATGGATCACCTTAACGATAACTTCCTCGTTGGAAAGCTTGGTAAGGCTCTGTTTAACAGCCTCAACAGATCCCTGTACATCGGCCTTGACGATGATCGGAAGCTCCTTAAGATCGCTGGCCTGGATCTGGTCAAACAGGTTATCCAGAGAAAGCTTGCCTTTGGTCTCCTCGAGAAGACGGCTCTTGTTCTCTGTAACGAATGCGCCTGCAAAGTTCTTGGCTTCTTTATCGCTCTCAAAGGACATCAGGATCTCACCTGCATTAGGAACATCACCAAGTCCGAGAATCTCAACCGGAGTAGACGGACCTGCCTCTTTTACACGACGTCCCTTATCATCCATCATTGCACGTACCTTACCATTGCATGCACCTGCGGCAATAAAGTCTCCCACATGAAGAGTACCCTTCTGAACAAGGATGGTAGCAACCGGTCCTTTACCTTTATCAAGCTGAGCCTCAATAACAAGACCTCTTGCCTCACGGTTCGGATTGGCTTTGAGCTCGGAAACCTCAGCAGTAAGAAGAATCATCTCAAGAAGATTCTCAATTCCTTCTCCTGTATGTGCGGATACCGGAACAAAGATGGTGCTTCCGCCCCAGTCCTCAGGAATCAGTTCATACTCGGAAAGCTCCTGTTTTACACGCTCTACATTTGCACTTGGTTTATCGATCTTATTGATGGCAACGATGATCTCAACACCGGCTGCCTTTGCATGGCTGATCGCCTCTACTGTCTGCGGCATTACACCATCGTCTGCGGCAACGACCAGAACTGCGATATCTGTAGCGTTGGCACCACGCATACGCATAGCTGTGAACGCCTCATGTCCCGGTGTATCCAGGAATGTGATCTTCTGACCTTTGATATTTACCACGTAAGCACCGATGTGCTGTGTGATTCCGCCGGCCTCGCCTCTGGTTACGTTTGTATTACGGATGGCATCCAGAAGAGATGTTTTACCATGGTCAACGTGACCCATAACACAGACTACCGGAGGTCTCGGAACCATATCATCCTCATCCTCTTCGTCCTCTTTGAGGAGCTCTGCGATCACATCCACCTTTTCTTCCTTCTCAGCAATGATATCAAAGCCAAGTGCGATCTCTTCTGCCTTTTCAAAGTCGATCTCCTGGTTTACGGTTACCATGACACCTTCCATGAAAAGCTTCTTAACGATCACTGACGGCTGCATCTTCATCGCGTCCGCAAGCTCACGGATAGTAAGCTTCTCCGGAATGGTGATCTCCTTGATCTCCGGTTTCTTCTCTTCCTGCTTCGGCTGTGGATTCGGTTTCTGAAGTGCTTTCGGGATTCTGGAATTCGGTCTGCGTCCGCCCTGATTTGGTCTGCGTCCGCCCTGGGTACCTTTCTCGAATTCTTTCTTCTTGTTCTTATTCTCTCTGTCACGCTCACGCTTGCTGTCCTTGGATGTCTTGGTCAGCTCCGGAGTGAATACAGCATCTGAAGAGCCACCGCTTCTTCTCTGTCCCGGACGCTGTCCGCCGCCCTGGCCACCACGGTTTGCTCCGCTGAAACGGTTGTCTCCGCCTCTTCCGCCTTCGGAACGTCCGCCCTGGCCACCCTGGCCACGGTTTGCTCCACCGCCAAAACGGTTTCCTCCGTCTCTTCTTCCTTCAAAGCTTCCGCCCTGACCTCCCTGGCCACGGTTTGCTCCACCGCCGAAACGGCTTCCGCCTCTTCCGTCATTCTGACGTGGGCCTCTGTTTCCCTCGCCCTGTCTTGCCGGACGTCCCTCACCATTCTGGGAACGGTTTCCGCCAAAACGATTTCCGCCGTCTCTTCTTCCCTCGAAGGTTCTTCCGTCACGATTTCCGTCTCTTCTTCCTTCCGGACGGTTGCCCTGCGGTCTTCCGCCCTGAGTACGATTCTGGCCACTCTGACCGTTTCTCTGCTCACCGGACTCACCGTTTCTTGTGTTTGCTCCTGCGCTTCTCTGACCGCCGTTCTGTGGACGTGCCGGTCCCTTTCTCTCGCCTGCTGCCGGTTTTCTTCTTCCTTTACCGCCATCGCTGGCATTCTGTGCATGAAATACACGGATGATATTTTTTTTCTTTTTCGGTGCTTCAGATTTGTTACCCTCTGTATTCACCGTTGTTGTCTTTTCTTCTGTTTTTGGAGTATCCAATTGTCTATATTGCTCCTTTCCCGATCTGTTGAATTTATCTTTTATCATTTCTATCGTCAAACCTCCTTACAGACGCCTGTATCATGCAGGTTATCTGCCGGATTCTTTTTCCAGCGCCTTCATGATCGCCTTTGCAAAATTTTCGTCCTGCACGGCAAGGCTGGCACGGAATTCTTTGCCCATTGCTCTGCCCAGGCTCTCTTTGTCTGAAAGGAAATATAACGGAACTTCATAATAGGTACACATATTCCGAAATTTCTTTTTTGTGTTTTCGGAAGCATCATCTGCCACCAGTGCCAGGAAACCTTTTCCTGTTTTTACGGATTTCTCTGTGGAAAATTCTCCGCTCACTGTTTTTCCTGCTTTTGTCGCAAGTCCGATGAGTGATAAAACCTTATTGTTTTTCAATTGATCCAAACTCCTTTTTGAGGTTCTGATACACTTCATCCGGAACTGCCATTTTCAAGGAACGCTCCAGGCCATGGTTTTTGATAGCCTTTTCCAGGCATTCCTCTGAGAAACAAAGGTATGCGCCGCGTCCGTTTTTCTTACCTGTAGCGTCCAGGATGATCTCATTCTCTGATGTCCTGAGAACTCGTATCATTTCCTTTTTGCTTTTCATTTCCCTGCAGCCGGTACACTGACGCATGGGAATCTTGGTTCTCGTTTTCATTATTCTTCGGCATCTCCATCTGCTGTTTCTTCAGCTTCTGTTTCTGTCTCTTCTGTATCTTCCTCTACTTCTTCAAGCTCTTCGGAAACAGCCTCTTCTGTCATTTCTTCCTCTGCTTCCTCGTGTTCCTCATCGTAATCATCGTAGAAGTCACCGGACTCTCTTGCCTGTGTCTCGCTCTTGATGTCGATCTTGAAGCCTGTAAGTCTTGCAGCAAGACGTGCGTTCTGTCCTTCCTTACCGATAGCAAGGGAAAGCTGGTAATCCGGAACTACGACCAGTGCGGTCTTCTCATCCGGGTCAGCCATAACTGCGATAACCTTTGCAGGGCTTAATGCATTCTCAATAAGGATCGCCGGGTTCTCATCCCAGTTGATGATATCGATCTTCTCACCGTGAAGCTCGTTAACAACTGCCCCTACACGTGCACCGTTCATACCAACGCATGCTCCCACAGCATCTACATCCGGATCGTTGCTCCATACAGCGATCTTGGTACGGGAGCCTGCCTCACGGGCAATGCTCTTGATCTCAACGGTACCGTCTCTTACCTCTGCAACCTCGGACTCGAAAAGTCTCTTTACAAGACCGGGATGTGTTCTGGAAACCAGGATACGCGGTCCCTTCGGGGTATCCTTAACTTCAAGAATGTAAACTTTTACTCGCTCAGTTGGCTGGAAGGTCTCACCCTTTACCTGTTCGTTCTCTGTAAGTACTGCGTCTGCCTTACCAAGGTTGATGCTGACATTTTTGCCCATTACTCTCTGAACAATACCGGTTACCACTTCTTTTTCGATTCCATAGTACTGATCGTAAAGAACTTTACGCTCTTCCTCACGGATTTTCTGAAGAATGACATTCTTTGCATTCTGGGTTGCGATACGTCCGAATTCCTTGGACTGGATCTCAACCTTCATAACATCACCGATCTCTGCGTTCGTGTTTGTTTTCTGTGCATCCACCAGAGAAATCTCCAGCGCCGGATCCTCCACATGCTCTACAACAGTTCTGTCAGCGTAAACACTGAAGTCACAGGTCTCCGGATCGATCATAACGTGAACGTTATCTGCCTTTCCGAAATGGTTCTTACATGCCTGGATCAGTGACTGCTCAATTGCCTCCAGCAGTGTATCCTTACTGATGTTTTTCTCTTTTTCGAGAACGTCCAGCGCATCTCTTAAATCTCTGCTCATTTTTCTTTTTTCCTCCTGAATTTTACAGATTCGATTCTCTTTTAGAATTCGATCGCGAGACGAATCAGGGCAATATCTTTTTTATCAAAGGTACGTTCTGTGCCGTCTTCATCGATTGTCACACTGTTACTATCATATGCATTTAAAATACCGCAGAATTCTTTCTGTTTCTCGATGGGCCGGTAGGTACGGATCTCCACCAGCTTGCCAAGGCTTCTCTTAAAGTCTTTTTCTTTTTTAAGAGGCCGGTCAAGTCCCGGAGAACTGATCTCCATAATGTAGCTGTCCTCGATGAAATCCTGCTCATCCAGTATATCGCTGAATGCACGGCTTACGTCCTCGCAGTCATTGACTGTGATTCCGCCCGGCTTGTCGATATAGCCTCTGAGATACCAGGTTCCGGCTTCCTTGACATACTCCACGTCTACCAGCTCAAAGCCCCTGGACTCCACGATTGGTGTAAGGATCGCCTCTGTCTTCTGTTCATATTCTTCCCGTCTGCTCATGCTTCCCACCTGCCTTTCCTATTTCTGCCTATTTCTGAACAAATTCCTTCTCAGCAAATAGGAGCGGGCTCTCGCCCACTCCTATGCCAACAAGTTCTTAGTTTCGTTCATTGTAACACCAATGTCTGTTAAATGCAAGTATTAATTGCGATTTCCGGTTTTTGTCCCCGCATAGGGAATGTCCCATGTACCACACCGTTTGATTTCCTCTTTGTTATTTCAATTCACGTTCCCACGTGGGGAACGACCCTTTCAATCTCCACGAATCTCTTTGCGTTGATATTTCAATCCACGTTCCCTCGTGGGGAACGACATCATCAACCAGGCTATCACTATCTTCTACACTCATTTCAATCCACGTTCCTGTGTGGGGAACGACGGCATATTACCAGAATGCAGCTAACTACTTTGCATTTCAATCCACGTTCCCGCGTAGGGAACGACGGCTGGAGCTACAGTGATCGCATATGTGATCGGGATTTCAATCCACATTCCTGCGTAGGGAACGACACGAAATGCGAAAAAAAATTAAGGTCATATCCAGATTTCAATCCACGTTCCCTCGTGGGGAACGACGATAGCAAGCATCCCAGACATTGCTTCTTTTCCATTTCAATCCACGTTCCCTCGTGGGGAACGACGGTGTTAGCCCTATTACAAATACCATTTACTATGATCTCAATCCACGTTCCCTCGTGGGGAACGACACATGTACCACAACTTTTCTGCTGACCTGTGATAATTTCAATCCACGTTCCCTCGTGGGGAACGACGGTGGCAGTATACTGTAACTCGTGGAGTAAGCGATTTCAATCCACGTTCCCTCGTGGGGAACGACTATACGCTCCCTTCTTTTATAATTCAATTTAATTATTTCAATCCACGTTCCCTCGTGGGGAACGACGGTAAAGATAGTGGCCAGGAAAAAGGCGGATATATTTCAATCCACGTTCCCCCGTGGGGAACGACCATGGAGAAACCTCTAAGTTATCCCAATCAGCAGATTTCAATCCACGTTCCCTCGTGGGGAACGACGAGGTCCTTATTTGATCTTCCTTTCCCCTTGCCGATTTCAATCCACGTTCCCTCGTGGGGAACGACATCTATGCTGGCTGGTTGCGGTAAAGCATATCCATTTCAATCCACGTTCCCTCGTGGGGAACGACTATATTCCAGTAGGAACCTATACCATTGTTGAGATTTCAATCCACGTTCCCTCGTGGGGAACGACGATTTTTACGAGGAGGCAGCCGCCTTGTATCTTATTTCAATCCACGTTCCCTCGTGGGGAACGACGGCAGTTAAGAAAAATACTTCACAAGACGAAACAGATTTCAATCCACGTTCCCTCGTGGGGAACGACGCAGTGTTTAGCTAACACAAGACGCATGAGGTTATTTCAATCCACGTTCCCTCGTGGGGAACGACGAAGGCGGTGGATTTGCTCCACTGAAGAAGGTAATTTCAATCCACGTTCCCTCGTGGGGAACGACCGGAGACTTCGCCAGGACATCCGGCTCCTGGGCATTTCAATCCACGTTCCCTCGTGGGGAACGACCGGAGACTTCGCCAGGACATCCGGCTCCTGGGCATTTCAATCCACGTTCCCTCGTGGGGAACGACTTGCACGACTTGGTAAGTTTGGCTGGACAGCACTATTTCAATCCACGTTCCCTCGTGGGGAACGACGGCAAATTTTCACAAATATTCTTTGTTTTTTTATGCAATAAATATAATTTTTCTACTTTTTATTATCCCTTCTCTCTTTTCTTTAGTGTTATTCATGTTACTTTTCTGATTTTTGTAGTGCGAATCCTGCCGGCATTTTATGTGTACTTCTGATTCGCACCTACATAATTAAAGGTTGATCTACTGGAATTCCACGTTCTATACCTACATGTTCTATTTTAGTCTGATAATTATTTCCGAGGTAATAAAAACGTAAGCTATCTTTATTTTTGTCAATAATATCAGACAATATCCCCTTCAAAGCAACACTTTGAGCGCTATCCAAAATACACTCAAATACAGAATTTTGCACCCTTCTTCCATAATTTGTACATTGCTTCGCCACTTTACGCAAACGAGTTCTTCCTGCAGTTGTCTCTGTATTTACATCATAAGTAATCACTACCAACACTTTGTCACCTCATTTCCACAAAAACACTGGATAACTGTCCAAATCTCCTCTTAAATATCTTGCCAACAACATTGCCTGTACATAAGGAACCATTCCCCATTCCACCTTTTCTTTCAAGAACGGATGTGTGATGGTTTCCTTCTTTTTCTTCTGCCATTCTACCAACAGCTTTTTTCGCAGCTCATCATCCATCAGAACAGCTCCATTTTCTTTTTTGGTAAAATTCTTTCCATTTACAATCTTTTTGTTAACAAGCGATAATACAAAACGATCTGCCAATACAGCTCTTAATTCCTCTATCATATCCAAAGCCAGTGATACTCTACCTGGTCTTTCGGTATGAAGATATCCCACATAAGGATCCAGCCCCACACACTCCAGGGAAGAAGCAATCGTATTTGTCAACAACGTATATACAAAAGACAACATTGCATTCATATTATCTAACGGTGGTCTTTTATTTCTTCCTTGAAATGAAAAATCCTTTTTCTGTTGCAAAATCATTTCATCAAAAACTCCAAAATACACGCTGGCCGCTTCCCCTTCAAAACCTCTTAATTGTGCTTTTGATTCACATGTTTGAATTAATCCCAACGTATGTTTCAGCTTTTCTGATGCTATTTTTATTTTGTCCGCATCTACCTGCATACTATGATCTCTAACACAGCGTTCCAACACCCATCTTGCATTATACACCTTTCCAAGTATACAGTTTTTTGCAATTTCCAGGCTGATTGCTGAATCCAAACTGCTTGCATACTGCTGTTCTCGCAAAAGCACATTTCCTCTTGTCTTTCCGGTTATCCTCGCAAGAAATTTTCCCTGGGGCGTCATAAAACAAAGAGAGATATTTTTTTCTGCACAAGATCCCATCAATGCCGGACTGACGCCCCTGTATCCAAAGGAAACTATCCCTTCCAGATTATGTAATGGAAGTCTTCCTTTTTCTTTATCCTCTTCAAAAACAACTATATTTTCTCCATCTAAACCCAAATAGCTGTTTTCAGAAGTTACATACAACGTATTCAAAAGTTTTTTCATGTCTCTTCCTCCTTCAGCATCTGGTCTATATAATGTTTCACAGAAACTTGTTTGTTTAATTTGGGCAGACAAAGTTCCTTTAATGAACAGGAATTACACATTTTACCTGTTTTTACCTTCGGAGTATAACCTCTATTGTAATACTGATGCATCTCTTCAAATATATCTTTGACTGCATTTCTCAGATCCTCTGTAATTTCCACAACTTCTCTTCGTCTTGTTTCTCCATAAAAAAGAGCTGCTTCAGGTATTGTTGCAGAAAACATTTCTTCGAGACATAAAACCTGTGCCACAAGCTGCAATCTATCGGCATCTGTTGATTTTTCTTTTCCTTTTTTGTATTCTACCGGATAAACAGAATACATTCCCCGATGTCCATGAAGCCGTATTCCATCTTCACATTTATGAAATTCTACAAGATCACACTCTCCACTCACTCCCATAATTCTTGAAGAAACCGGCAAAGCTCTTACCAAAATAGTATCTTTTCTTTTTTCCGTCAAATATGGATCATGTACCTTCTGGTGCATCAGTTTTCCAACAGCTGTATGAACATTTTCTGCCCACTGCTGCTCAACATGGATCAATGCCCACTGTCTTCTGCAAAATTTAAAATGCTGTATACCTGATATCATCAAATAATCATCTTCTGTATACTCCATCAAATCATCCTTTTTACTTCAACAGATTCCGGTATTTTATCATTATGAATTTCAACTGTATAATCCTGATATCTTCTCGGATATTCTACATTTTCTTTTCGTGTTACTTCAACTGCATCAAACAATTTATATGCCGGACAATCTCCCAATTCTTTACTGTGCTTAAACACGATCAGTTCACGTACTGACATTTTTCCACGGGCTGCTGAATGGTCATTTTCAAACATATTTATGATCGCATCCCACAGAAGTTCCAGATCTTCTTCTGTAAATCCTGTTGTTTTTCGTGCAAGATTTGCAGATATAAAGCCCTCTGCGCGATACAATGCATATGGCACAATACTCTTTCTTCCCATTTCGGTACTTTTATTTTCGGCATCTTTTTCTGTTGTGATTGCCACACGGGTAATGGTAACTTCCTGACTGATCACTGGGTCGATACTTCTGGCAAATCCAAGCTGAACTGGGCCACGCACCTGTCCGCAGTTTAAAGAAGCTTTTACAAAAGTAGTCATTACTGCCCCAAAAGTTCTGATATCATAATAATTTTCACACATGTAATCCCGCAATTTTGAATCCACACCCGGATCACTTTTTTTCAGTTTTTTTAATGCTTCCGTTACTTTCTTATCATCTGTTTCTTTGATTCCAACATTTTCACATGCCGTTCGGTCACTTCGATTCAACGGAACATCTTCTTTAATATAAATTTTGTAACCCTGTGCATCCTCTTTTACTGTTTCCACATAATTTCTTATTTTTCTTTTCAGGCAGACATCCGTAACAAGCCCTAAGCCGCTTTCCGGATCTATTCTTGGCATATTTCCTGCATCCGGATCTCCATTTGGATTACCATTTTCCACATCAAATAAAACTACAAACTCATATCTGTTTTTAATAACTTCGCTCATCTATTTTCCCTCCCGTTTTCCCAAATACTTTCCTGTTTCTGGTGGTAATACCCCAAAATAAATTTTCCTTGTTCCTCCAATGGCAAACGTTTTGGATAAGCTTCTAGCTTACTCACCAATTCGCCCAAAAGATCTTCATATTTTCTTTTCAAATACCCTTTATCTCTTTCTATTTTTTTTATATGACTATTCTTTAATTTAAACAATACTGGAAATACTGATGCCGGTGTTGCACATGCTGAATTAAAATACCGATCTCGAATTGTTGATTTTATTCCAGGATTTGCCTCTGTCTGAATCGACTCCAACACAGAAAATAATCTTCCCAATACATATGCTACATCATTAGATTCTTCATTTAATCCCATACAGATCTCTCCTTCCGTATTTTTATAATTTTTTATCAGAAATGCCTTAACAATAGAAACTCTTCCCCATGTTACACATCCCTGCTCAGCCCGTATTCTTATTAATGTATCTGTATACAAACTTGCCGGATACCTGGAATTTTGTAAAATAGCTGAAAACGCCATAGCGGCCATATTGGAGATTGTTTTTTTATCCCGTGAATTCATATTCACTGTTTCTTTTAACATATCTTCAATTCCAAGATATTCCCGCTCTTCCCATTTAGGTTTTATCATCTGCATTCGTTCATAATGACATGCCAGATTTTTCGTAATATTTCCAAATGAACTCTGATAAAAAAATCTTACAGATAACCTGGCAGCATTTGGTGCCAGACATAAAATATAAAACTTCTGAGATGGATTTAATTCAATGTCATCAATTATGATCTGTTCATCTTTTCTGAGTTTTTCAAAAAATCCATGTACCTCACTTTGATTATCTTTTACCGGATTTAACAATGCTAAAAGCGCATCCTGATATTCCGTCTTTGCCTCCTCTGCCCAATATACAATAATAGAATCTCCCAGCGGAAACGTATATTTCTTTTGTGCCAGCAAATAATTCAACGCACTTGTGTAAGCAAACTCTGCATATTTTCCGACCGGTGCATTATAGCTCTGTTCTTTTCCATAAGATTCAAATGATGGTGCATTAAAAGAAACCAAAGCTGCACCACTGGACTGTGCTCCCGGCACCCCTTTTATATTCCTGTGAATTCTTGAAATTTCAGTTTTTTCTCCTGTTACCAGACAAATTCCACTTATATCTGTTTCCGACTGTTTACTTTCTACATTCCATATTTGCTCTATTTCCTTGTCATCCTGGGCATATTTTTTATCCATACAGAATATAAGATTTCCACCATCCGTGATCTCCTCCCAGTTTTCTAAAACAGCAGCATTTTCTTTTGCTTTTTCCGGATTCCATTTATAAAAAAAAGCACATATAGCCTGTGCCATTTCTCCGGAAGTATTTTTCAACAACTTCAGATGCTTCTCCTTTGCCGCTTCAAAGCATTCTGTAATTCTTTTTCCTGTACCACTCTTATCAATTCCAAGCATATATTTCGAATTATCACATAAAAAATTCGCCGCAACTCCGGATGATCGCGTGAGCATTGCCGGAACTTTCATTGTTTGTGAAATCCAAATCTGTTTCTTCCCTGTCTGTCTCTCCTCCTTCAGCCATAAGATATTCTTTATATCCCCGTCTGTAGACAAATTGATTCCATAAGAAACTTTTGCCTGACACCACCCCTGTTTGGGTAATTTTTCTTGTCTTTCCAAATCTTCATAATATTTCACCAATGCCTGCAGTATCATCGAACCACCTCGCAGTTTCGCACATCTATTACTCCCTGTTTCATGATTGCTCTAAAAAACATGGGGCTAAGATTCTCTTCATCCGAATAATCAATATCATATAGCATAAATCCAAAATCTTTTTCCTCTACATCGTCATATGCAGTATGAATTTCCTCTTCATTACACAACTCAAAATTTGCAGGAAATTCCCGACACCCAAAATAAGGCATACTGTAACATGCGCCTCTTTTCAATCTCCTCATAATAATATCCTTGAATTTCCCTGGATTATCCGTTTCATTTGCTTTCTCCGTCATTTCAAAATGAGCTTCAATAACATACTCTACATCACTTAACAACAAAGACGCTCTCTGTACAATTTCCTCTTTACTGCTTAAATATAGGGGTTTCATTCCTCCATTATAGGCTTCAAGCACTTTACTTGCAGATACCTTACTCTTCACTTCATTTCTTCTTACACTGGTAAATTTAACCGGTTTCTTCACATAAATCTTATCTATACACCATTTCATGCCCGGATGCCAGTAAATTGCTTCCAAAATTCCTCTGGCAGCCGACGGTGTTATTACATCATAAGAACACCGTTCTACTTTCATCTCTGGTCTTGAAAATAATGCATAATCCCCCCACACTCTGACCTTTACTCCCATTCCCATAGGCACTTTCCCTCTTTTCTCATATTATTTCACCAGCTTTATAACATGCTGCTATATAATCTCGTGATTGATAATAAAAATCTGTATTATAGTCCGAAATATGTGCATCAATCCAGGAATGATAAATTTCCCATATTCCCTTTTCAAGTTCTGTATCATCGTATATGTCTTCTATTAATCTCTCATATACTTCTCCAATATCCCAGTAATCCGGAATTGCATACCTGCATATTGATACATTGTCAAATTCGCCCTCCGGAATATCACATTGCTCTGTAAATTCTGCCGCAACTTTTTCTATTGGCTCACAGTGAAAGACATCCGCATAGTTATATATTCGCTTTATATTTTCCATTCCAAGATAATCCGTAACTTTCCACCGACGTTGTTTTTGAGTTCGTCCTATGTACTCGATCAAACTACAGGTAAAAAACAAAGCATTATTATTTTTTCTCGCCATAAACAACCTCACTTCCTACAAATTTCAATGTATCCAGTGCTGAAATTGTATGAAAACTGATTTGATGCGTTGGATACTTGAATTTTACCAATTCCCAGAAAGCAGCTCTTGAAATCTTTCCATCCAGATAATTTTGCAGATAATTGTAGATTGTATCATCTGCCATTGGTCCTTCCACAATATCATACTGATGTGCCTGTCCCTTTCGACAGGAAATAATAAAATCCAGCCATTCTTCCGTCATTTTATCGAATTTAAGAATATTTAATCTCTGATTTTCTGTATACTCATACTTGTTAATATATCCTTTTTTACCATATCTTATAGCCCATCGTTCTGCCTGCTTTTCAATATTTGTACAATAAAAACCAAAATAAAAATCTTTGTTAAATCTGGCTTTTCTGATTTCCGGATATTCCACTACCTCTTTGCTCCCATGATATAGAATCATATGCAGCTCCTTTTTTCTGTAAATTCTTTTTATTTTTAATAATTTTCTTTTATTTTTTCTCGTCATCTTAAATATACTACACTCATCCAAAATATACAATACTTGCCCCTAAATTATTTACATTTAAATTTATTGAATTCTTTTTATTTATATATTATATTTATAGTATGTCAGAAAACATTTTAATGCCTATGAAGGCAGGCGACTTGCTTGATTCGATTAAAATGGTTCCTGTGGATTGAAATAATAATTTTAAATGTAACCGTGTAGAATTAGAACAGGGAGATTAAGGTTTTTCCACCTTAATCTCCCTGCTCTAATCTACATATTTTCACAACCAAACTGCCATGCCACAGTCAACCTCAAGATTCAGTCCTGTCTCCTCTGAATATTGTTCTAAATCTGTCAGTTCATAGAAATCCTTTATATCTTCCGAAACCAGCTTCAGCATCCCCGCATCATTATATTTCTCAAATTCCTGTTTATACAAATTCACACAATATTGTACAGCCCGTCTCATTCCGGATTTTGTAAAACCTTTATTTTTCAGATCCTGTATCACTTCCTGAGCATCTTCTTCCTGATTTACAAAAACGGTTACCGTGTTTTCATCTATCAGTTTAAACTCTCTTTCCACTGTAGCAAAATGATGCCATCCCCCATTAAACTCTTCGCAGATTTTCTTTTTATCCAAACTTTCACCTCGCATATGATAAAGCATTTCAAAGTATCTTGTTACAGTCTGCATATCTTCAATTTTACATTCATTCGCAAGCAGCGCTTTCGAAACATCCATCTGCTGTCTCTGCCCTGGAACTTTTTCAGCATCATCAAACTGAAAAATCACCACTTTGCTTTCTTCTATCGTCCGTTTTCCCTCACGATTACACCTTCCTGCCGCCTGAATGATAGAATCTATTCCTGAAAGCTGTCTGTATACTGTATAAAAATCAAGATCTACTCCTGCCTCTACCAGACTTGTTGAAATTACAATGCACTTTTTCCCTTCTCTCAATCGTTCTTTTATCTGCTTTAACATACGCTTTCTATGTTTTGGATACATGCTCGTAGATAAATGATAAACGCCATCTTCTCTCATAGCATTATAAATTTTTTGAGCTTTCTTTTTTGTATTCACAATGCATAATGCCTGTGTTTCTCTTAACAGACATTCTTCCACGTCTTCTTCTGACAATTTTCCATCGTTTTCAAAGTGAACTCTTTTAAAAAACTCAAACTGTTCCTCTGTCCTTGGACAAAGCTCAGTAATCTGCTTTATATTGCAAAAAAAAGCATCCAATGCCGGTTGTGTAGCTGTACATAATACTGCACTCACCTTATAATTTATCACCAGTTCTTCAATTGCTGTCAGACAGGGTTTCAAATAGTCATTTGGCAACATCTGTGCTTCATCAAATATGATCACACTATTTGCCATATTATGTAATTTTCTGCATTTTGAAGATTTATTTGAAAACAAGGATTCAAAAAATTGTACATTCGTTGTAACTACTACTGGTTTATCCCAGTTTTCAGAAGCAAGCTGCATAGGTTTCAGTTCTTCTGCTTCCTCATAATCTATGTTGCAATGATTTTCCAGAACATTTTCATCTCCTAATATCCTTCGAAAAACTGCTGCATTTTGTTCGATAATACTGGTATAAGGTATCACATAAATAATACGTTTCATGTGATGCTTAACTGCATGCCTTAATGCAAATGCAAGCGATGCAACCGTTTTACCTCCACCAGTCGGAACCGTCAGCCGAAAAAGGCCTTTTTCTCTCTCTCCGTTTTCCAGGCAAGCTTTTAAAATCTCTGTTCTTCTGCCATTTACACTTTCTGTTTCTGTATTTTTCAGCCACTCTGTTATATATTTTTCCAATTTATCCAGAAGCACCTGTATCTCTTGCCCCTGCTGTCGTCCCGATCTTTCTTCTGTCATAAATTCTTCTGTATCAAGAAAATCGGCATCGACAAGACAAGAATACATCATTCTCGTAAACATACTTAAAGAAAAATTTAAATCCTTCGTTTTCTCTACATTAACTGGTGATGTTTTTAACTCTGGAATCTTCACTTCTTTTTTGTATGCATAAAAATCTTCTATTTTCTTCTTTCTTCTTCCAAGTGTAGTAGATGAATTTCCTGTATCTGTGCTGACGCCATAATCGGATAAGCCAGCATGATGTCCCGCAATACACATCTCCAAAAACGGATACATCCCACCCAATTCCATGCAAACTCTTGCTCCTGCTGTTGCATGATCCACTTTTATTTCTTCTCCACGAATCCGACGTTGAAATTTATCGCTATATTTTCCGATATCATGCAGCATTCCACAGCAATATCCCCAATCTCCTTTTTCAAAAACTTCTGCAAAATCTTTTGCTTTTTCTGCCGTTCCCTGCAAATGCTCTAATATACTTTGTTCACGTTCACCATCACAATGTGCAATATAATTCATCTTCTTCTCTTCCATTTACAACACCGTACCCTCACTACAAGTTATATATTATACTGCTTTAGTTCATCTATATCAATGTATCCAAAGCGCCATCTCTTATGATAATCTCCCATTCTCCATCTCATACACCACATTCATAGTGGAGACTCTGTGGGATACCAGGACTACAGTGCGGCGGGTGGTGTCTTCTTTCAGGGACTTGAGGATGGTGGCTTCGTAGAGCTGACCTTTGTCTACGTATTTCAGGGAGGAGAGCCTTCCCCTCATATCTGCCCGTCAAACCGGGAATGAGCGTGCATCTCACGAATGGTCAGTTCCAGCCAGATCACCGTAAGCTGTGAGGTAGATGGCGGGGTGGTGATCAGATTCTCGGCTTCACACCTTTGGTGTCTCGCTTGGCGAGTTTGACTTTGTTAAGTACATATGGTTTGTCGTGGTAGGTAATGGCATACTCCTGCCTGCTTTCCAAAAGATACGCATGGTGGATCCGGTCTTCGCCGGTAAGCTTCATGCCGCGGACACCCATAGCGTTTTTCTTAGTGACGGAGATCTCGGTTTTCATGATACGGAGAAAGTAACCCTTTTCAGACTGGAACACAACCTGATCCATCTCGTCCGCTGCTCCTACGAATACAAGGCGGTCATCCTCTGCAAGCTTGGTGGAAACAATGGTACGCTTGGAAGCACGGAACTCTTCTCCTTTTACCAGCTTGCACATGCCGTTCTCTGTAACAAAGAGCACTGTGGAGGCTGCCACCTGGCTCAGCGGTGCCACATAAAGGATCTGCTCGGAAGTACTATCATAATTACCCAGATTATCTGCCGGAACACCTTTATCACGGAAACGCACCAGCGGGATATCCTCTGCCTTCACGGTGTGGAGCTTGCCGGTATCTGTAAAGATACAGATCTTGTCCGTATTCATGCAGGTAAAGACATAGCGGCTCTCTGCATGAGCGGCATCCTTATTACGCTCGTAGGCATTCTTGTCAATGAGACGCATATATCCGAAACGATCCATCAGGAAGCAGACTTCGGTCTCTTCCATCTTCTTCTCCTCATAAACAGCTTCCTCGGCGTTTTCAATGGAAGTCTTACGCTTACTGCCGTATTCCTTCTTGATCTGATCCAGTTCACCCATGATCACTGCTGCCATGGAGTCATAATTATTCAGGATATCCTCATAAGCAGCAATGTTCTTCATGGTTTCCTCATGCTCCTTCATCAGAGCATCGATCTCCAGACCGATCAGCTTGTAAAGACGCATGTCCAGAATAGCTGCGGCCTGTTTTTCTGTGAATTTCAGGGTTTTTGCCGCTTTTTCGGAGGTCTTGGTCTTGAATTTAATCCCTTCTGTGATACCATCGGTCAGGCATTTCTTTACCTGGTCACGGCTCTTGCTGCCACGGAGGATCTCGATGATCAGATCAATGACATCGCAGGCTTTGATAAGGCCTTCCTGGATCTCCCGTTTCTCCTGTTCCTTGGCAAGAAGGGTTGTATATTTTCTGGAATTTACTTCAAATACAAAGTCCACATGGTGAGCAATGATCTGCTTCAGTCCCAGTGTTTCCGGTCTTCCGTCTGCAACTGCCAGCATGTTGACACCGAAGGTATCCTCCAGTCGGGTCTTCTTATAGAGCATGTTGGTAAGGTTCTCCACGTCTGCATCGCGCTTCAGTTCCAGAACGATACGGATCCCCTCTTTGGAGGACTGGTTGGAAATATCCACGATATCTGTGGTCTTCTTGGTCTCTACCAGGGTTGCGATATCATTAAGGAATTTTCCGATGTTTGCACCGATCATGGTGTAAGGAATCTCTGTGATCACCAGCTGCTGGCGACCGCCCTTCAGCTTCTCTATTTCCACCCGTCCACGGATACGGAGCTTACCTGTTCCAGATTCATAGATCTTTACAAGGTCGTCCTTATTTACTACGATACCACCTGTCGGAAAATCCGGGCCCTTGAGATAACGCATCAGCCCACGGGTGCTGATATCATTATTCTTCATGTATGCCTTCACAGCATCCACCACTTCGCCCAGGTTATGCGGCGGGATACTGGTAGCCATACCAACGGCGATTCCGTCTGCTCCGTTTACAAGGAGATTTGGGATACGCACCGGAAGTACTACCGGCTCCTTCTCTGTTTCATCAAAGTTCGGCATGAAGTCCACAACGTTCTTATCAAGGTCTTCCAGAAAAACCTCCTGGGTCAGCTTCTCCAGGCGGGCCTCTGTGTATCGCATGGCTGCGGCTCCGTCGCCTTCAATGGAACCAAAGTTTCCATGTCCGTCCACCAGTGTACGACCCTTTTTAAATTCCTGCGCCATGACTACAAGCGCATCATAAATGGAGCTGTCACCGTGGGGATGATATTTACCCATAGTATCTCCTACGATACGGGCACATTTACGGTACGGGCGGTCGTAACGGATGCCAAGCTCATACATATCGTAAAGGGTACGGCGCTGTACCGGCTTCAGTCCGTCACGTACATCCGGCAGTGCTCTGGAAATGATAACGCTCATGGCGTAATCGATATATGATTTCTGCATGATCTCCGCATAATCGGTGCGGATGATATTGTCCTGTTTCGTATTCATAGTTTATTCTCCCAATCAAATATCCAGCTCTGCATCTGTTGCATGCTCATAGATAAAGGCCTTACGTGGCGGAACATCGCTTCCCATCAGGATCTCTGTCACATCGGAGGCCATGCGGGCATCTTCGATCTCCACACGCTTCATCATTCTTGTCTCAGGGTTCAGGGTAGTCTCCCAGAGCTGCTGGGCGTCCATCTCACCGAGACCTTTGTATCTCTGGAGCGTGAAGCTTCCCGGTTTATGGCTCTTACGGTATTTCTCAAGAGCCTTGTCATCGTAGAGATATTCCTCCTGCCCCTTCTTCGGCATTACCTTATAAAGAGGTGGCATGGCAATATACACATGTCCCTCATAGATAAGCTCCGGCATAAAACGGTAAAACAAGGTCAGAAGCAGAGTAGAGATATGAGCACCATCCACATCCGCATCGGCCATGATCACGATCTTGTCATAACGAAGCTTCGTGATATCAAAATCATTTCCGTAGCCTTCGGAAAAGCCGCAGCCAAAGGCATTGATCATAGTCTTGATCTCTGCGTTGGCCAGCACCTTGTCGATGGTAGCCTTCTCTACGTTGAGGATCTTACCGCGGATTGGAAGGATCGCCTGATAGTTACGATCTCTGGCTGTCTTGGCCGAACCGCCGGCGGAATCTCCCTCTACGATAAAGATCTCACACAGTGACGGATCCTTTTTCTCACAGTTGGCCAGCTTGCCGTTGGAATCAAAAGAGTATTTCTGTTTGGTGAGAAGGTTTGTCTTGGCACGCTCCTCGGTCTTACGGATCTTGGCCGCCTTTTCCGCACAGGAAAGGACGATCTTCAGTGTTTCCAGATTTCGGTCAAAAAACAGTACCAGCTGTTCTCCTGCTACCTTGCCGGTGGCTCTGGATGCGTCCTGGTTATCCAGCTTGGTCTTGGTCTGTCCCTCAAAGCGGGGTGCCGGATGTTTGATGGAGACTACAGCAGTCATTCCGTTTCGGATATCTGCACCTGTAAAATTGGGGTCTTTATCCTTCAGTACACCGATCTCACGTGCGTAGGTGTTCATTACCGTTGTGAATGTAGTCTTAAATCCGGTCAGATGAGTTCCTCCCTCTGCATTGTAGATATTATTGCAGAATCCGAGAACGTTCTCACGGAACTCATTGGTAAACTGAAAAGCAACCTCCACCTGGATCCCGTCTGCCTCTCCTTTAAAATAAACCGGATCATGGAGAGGCTGTGCATTCTTGTTAAGGTCACGGATAAAGCCTACGATTCCCTCCGGCTCATGATACTCGATATCCTCAGGAGTGTCCCCTCTTCGATCCTCAAAATGGATGGTAAGCTCCGGATTCAGATAGGCAGTCTCATGAAGACGGCTCTTTACATCCGCTGCTCCAAATCTTGTTTTCTCAAAAATCTCCGGATCCGGAAGGAAATTCACACAGGTTCCGGTACCTCTGGTCTTCCCTAATTTGGGGAGAAGTCCTGCTTCCAGTTCAATGGTAGGGATTCCTCTCTCATAGTGGTCATGATGTATATAGCCATCACGGCTGATCTTAATATCCAGATACGTAGATAATGCGTTCACTACGGAAGAACCTACACCATGAAGTCCGCCGCTTGTCTTATATGCGGAATTGTCAAACTTACCGCCTGCATGAAGGGTTGTAAAAACAAGACGCTCCGCAGATATTCCCTTGGCATGCATATCCACCGGGATCCCTCGTCCATTATCCTCTACTGTACAGGAACCGTCCTTCTCAAGAACTACATGGATACGGCTGCAGTACCCTGCAAGGTGCTCATCCACCGCATTGTCTACGATCTCATATATCAGATGGTTCAGTCCCTTTCTGGATACGCTTCCGATATACATACCGGGGCGCTTTCGCACGGCCTCGAGGCCCTCCAGGACAGAGATACTGCCCGCATCATAAGTGTCTTTTTTTGCCATTCCACTGATTCCTTTCTTTTTTATATTCGAACATTTGTTTGTATTATACTCAAAATATATGTACTTGTAAAGTCCACATGATCATCTTTTTTCTGCAATTTTTCCAAAAGATACGCGTGGCAGTTCAAGGAACCGATCTTCCGAAAAATCGCTTTCTTCAGCCGCCACAGCCTATCTATTCTATCAAAAGTATCTGTAAACTTCAAGCAATTTGTGTCTGTCTGAATACAACAGGCGGAAAACCCTGCTTTTTATGAAAGCATGTTTTCCGCCTGTTTCTGATCATTTCAGGAAATTTTTTCCAGAAGCTTCTCCTCGCACAGGGGCCTGGAAAAATAATATCCCTGTATCATATCCACACCCCATTTTTCCAGAAGCTTTACCTCCTTTTCGGTCTCAGCGCCTTCTGCGATCACCTTATATCCCATATGCTGCAGGATCATGACAATGCTGCGATAAAAGGTAGCCGTCTGAGGATCGCTGCTGACCCCGGACAAAAGAGAACGGTCCATTTTTACTGCTGAAAACGGGATGCGAAGAACTGCGTTCAGATTTGCATAACCGGAACCGAAATCATCCAGGCACATGTGGATCCCCACTTCTGCAAAATCATCAATGGCTGTGCAGAAGCTTTCGCTGTATTCGGTTGCCACGTTTTCCGTGATCTCAAACTGAAAATATCCCGGATCTAATCCATACCCCTGTATGATCCCGATAAGCACATGGCTGTATCCGGGTTTCATCAATTCGGAAGGAGAAAGATTGAATTTCACATTCCGGATCTTCTTCATGATATATTCATGTTCTTTTATAAAACGGCAGACCTTGTGAAGCTGAAGACAACCCACTGCAGAGATCATTCCCTGTTTTTCCGCGATCCCGATAAACACATCCGGCGGGATCATTCCCAGAACAGGATGTTTCAGCCGGCTCAGTGCCTCCAGAGTAATAAAATCCTGGTTTTTTATAGAATATACCGGCTGATAATATACTTCAAACAGATCCTCTTTCACAGCCTTCTGAAGAAAATGCTCCACTTCCTGCTCATAGCGGAAGCCCTCCAGGATCTTGCTGTCCGACTGGATCAGGACCGTATCCTGACGGTTCTGTATCAGAGAGATCATATATTCAATATAAGAAAGAATACTATCCTCTTTTTCCAGTTTTTCCGCATTCATGATCCCGCAGATCGCAGCATGGAACGACACCTTTTCGTTTTCGATAAAAAACGGCTTTTTCAGAAATTCTTCTATGCCGTCTCTGGCTTTTTCATAATCTGTCAGCGAGTCCAGCACTGCCAGAAAGCAATTGCCTGTGATACGAAAGATCTGCACTGAATCCGTGATCTCCCGAAATCCCTTCGCCGCCCGGATCAGCAGCTGATCTCCCACTCTGGTACCGTAGATCCGGTTGATCTGCTTCATATTGCGGGCATCCACAGCAAGCAGATGAAAGCTTTCTTTTCGATAGAGCTTTTCTCCGATCCATTTGTCAAAATACTGTTTGTCAAATAAACCTGTCATACTGTCCGTATATTCACCTGGATTGTTCATAGTAAGATAGATCAGCCAAAGTCCTACAGAAAGTCCGAAGCCGGTAAGCAGTATTCTTTCCGCGGCAATCTGGAGAAACAGGCAGGCTGCTTCGATAAACCAAAATCTCCATATGGTGCGCCGTATTTCTTTTTCTGCTGTTTTTCCATAAAGTAACATAAATGCAACGATTACCAGCATAAAAAAGAATACATATCCATAGAGCAGAAAATGAAAACTTCCCCGGATAAATCTACCTTCCTGGTCAAAATAAAAAAGCCATCCCGTCCGTAAGTTTGCTGTAACTGCCAGCAGCATTGCAGCCGGCAGGACCACCCAGCCGGTTTTCAGCCATTTATACTTCTCCTTCTGTCTTCCGGTGATGATCCGAATGTAGCAGAAAAGCCCATAGGTAAGTATGACATCACAGAAATAATAGAGCGTCAGGACCAGCGCTGACATTCTGCAGACTTCGCTGCTGCCGCCTCCCGCGATCACCGCACTCAGCATATCCAGCAGCACGTAAACGCCGCTGAAAGCCAGAAAACATACAAAATTCCTGTTTTCCGCATTGTTCAGTCTTTTATGAGAAAAATAATGTATCGCGATCATCGTCACCAGAACAAGGGATGTGATCTGAAAACAGTTAATATACTCCATTTTTCAAATCCTCCTTCTTTTTGTTCTCATAAAGCTTCCTGTCTGCCTCATATTTCCATTCTCCTATGGATTTCAGAGAACCATCCTTATTCCGCAGATGGCTGTATCCCAGAGATAACGAAAAACGATGTCTGCATCCTCTCCCAATATTCCGGAGCTCTTCTTTCAGGCGTTCCGGCCAGAATTCGTCCGGTACTTCCGGCTCATAGACCAGAACCGCAAATTCATCCCCGCCGATGCGGTAGCAGGTTCCTTTTTCCCGGAAAACGTTCTCCACACATCTGGCCGAGATCACCACCATCTCGTCTCCTGCAGCCCGTCCGTATTCTTCGTTGATCACGCGAAGCTGATCGATATCGATATACATAAGAAGGATATCCCGGTATCTGCCCATATCTGCGGAAATACTTTCCAGTTTTTTCTCAAAATTGGCTCTCGTCTCAAGTCCTGTCATCCCATCCTCTCTGGACAGTCGTTCGTAAGCCTGGGATTCCAGACGGTAACGGACATTGTCTGCCATCATCATGACTGCGTCTGCAATGACCAGCACAAGAAACACAAGATTTCCCAATTCAAAAATGGATCCATAGTAGGAAATCTCGAACAGCCAGTACAGGATCAGCGCTATGATACCACTTGTTCCCACGATGATATATGCAATGAGAAGCAGATGTATCTCACGCTGTTTATGCTTCCGGTACTCCCGGATCAGAAGTACCGCTGATATCAGGACCCACACAAACAGCAGGATATGTGTTACAAACAGCATATCCTTAAATTCAAAGACTCCCAGGATCACCAGAACTCCCTGTAAAACAGCATTCAGATAAAATGTAAAGATTCCAAGATCCAGGAGCCTGTATTTTTTCATGTTTCCGATATTCTGCAAAAAACGCAACATCGGAACTGCTAGCAGCATGAACATATAAAAAGAAATGAGACATAATACTTCGGGGCATCTGCTGTAGCTTTGTGCCAGTGATGAGTCCGTCACCAGCCAGATACTGCACATCATAAGGAACAGTGCCACATCCCGGAACCGTCTGTCCGGCATCTGCCTTATTCTCATATAGATGCAGATGCACAGGGCGATCATACTTAATACGATCATGATCGTTGCCGCCCCTAAAGGAATGGCTGCTTTTCTGATCTGATACCAGGCTATTGCACTTCCGGTTCCTATGCATACCGGCTCTATAACATATTTTCCTCTCTGAGGCGCAGAATAGCTGAACGTCAGGACTTTTCCCTCTGTGTCATTACCCAGAGCGGCGATGCACTGCACCTTGGAACGCATCTGCACATTTTTGGAAAACATGGCCTCCTTATATTCATACAGGATCTTTCCATTCAGGCGTATCACCAGATCGTACTGGGCTCCTGTAGAAACCACGGTCATTCCTCTGCTTTCCGCTCCCAGACTTTCATTGTACAGGATCAGCTTTTCACCTGTTTTTGCCGGAATTTCCGCAGGCAGGGTGATCTCCTGTTTTTTTCCGTCTTTTATGTAGTACCATCCTTTGTTAAGAAGCTGTACACTGTCCTGCTTCTGGATCAGCCCCCCTGTGTGGATCGCCGCAAAGATCGCGCCAAAAACCAGCAGTACCACAACAAAAAGAAAGGATTCTCCCTTCCATATCAAATTTTTCTTTTTTCTGTAATCCATACTCTTCCTCTTTATATTTTTTTATTCCATTTCGTTTTGTATCTATCATATCATCAATCGATTTTTCCGTCAAAAAAATTGTCAAAAAACAGGGTGAAAATTTTTTTCAAAAAAAGAAAAAAAGTGCTTGCATTTTGTAAGAAAGTATTATATACTAACGAAGTCGGTTGCGGGAAACAACAGAAATCAAGAGCAAACGACACAAATGAATATGGCCAGTTGGTCAAGGGGTTAAGACGCCGCCCTCTCACGGCGGAAACACGGGTTCGATTCCCGTACTGGCTATCAACAGAAAGCAGTTAGGATTTTTATTCTGACTGCTTTTTTTGTGATTGTTATACTTCACTTTTTCCTGTTATCGCTTTCAAACGTTGCTCTGAACATTGCATATAAAAATTTCGTTCTTCCTGTTTATCTGTTTTCTGTATTTTCACATATATTATTTTGCTTTTCTTTCTCTTCTGTTTTATAATTTCCCCTGAAAATACTTAAGATAAGGGGTGACTTCTCATGCATCACAAACGTTCTTTTCGCAGAAAGCTGCAGACATTTTTTCTTTCTCTGCTGCTTGTTCTGCTAACAGTCGCAGGAGTTCCCTCTGCTGCTTACACAGCCGAGGCTGCTTCTGCTGACACAACAATGGCTGTACACTTTCTGGATGTAGGGCAGGGGCTTTCGATCCTGGTCCAGTCACAGGGGCAGAATCTCCTGTATGACGGCGGTGACCGAGGACATTCCAGTTTCGTGGTTTCCTATCTGCAGAAACAGAATATTTCCATCATTGACTATATGATCTCCTCCCATTATGACGAGGACCATGTGGCTGGTCTTGTAGGATGCCTAGACAGCTTTTCCGTAAAAAATGTGATCGGTGCAGATTATGTACAGGATACAAAGATCTATCAATCTTTTGAAAACAGTGTTGCCGCTCAGGGATTAACTGTGCAGCATCCGAAGCCCGGAACGGATTTTGCTTTCGGAGGCGGGAAATTTACGGTTCTTTCTCCTCAATCGATCAGTAGCAACGATAACGACAATTCTGTTGCGATCCGGCTGGAAAACGGAAATAACCATTTTCTTTTTACCGGGGATGCAGAATCTGCCGGGGAGGAAGCGATCTGTGATCTGGGACTTGATCTTTCCTGCGATGTGATCGTTCCGGGACATCACGGTTCTGCCACTGCCACCACCTGGGATCTGCTCCAGAAGACTGTTCCGGAATATGCAGTGATCAGCTGCGGCGCCGGTAATTCCTACGGACATCCTCATAAGGATACCATGGATAAGCTTGCGGATATGGGAATACAGGTATTTCGTACTGATGAGCAGGGTACGGTGATCGCAGTCAGCGACGGAAGCAATATCCAGTGGAACCAGAGTCCCTGTAATGATTATTCTGCTGGAGATGAATCGGATACCGGCACACAGCCTTCCTCCGCTTATAAGGATTCCGGTGCGTCCGGCTATGGATCTTCTGATTCGGCTGCTGCAGATCCTCAGACCGGAGTGCAGGCCGATCCGGAGCCAGTGGGTGATATGGTCTGGATCTCCGCTACCGGAAGCAAGTACCACCGGATCCCTAACTGCGGAAATATGAATCCGGATAATGCCACAGAGATGACACGCTCCCAGGCTGAAGCTGCAGGGTATAAAGCCTGCAAGAAGTGTTATTAGAAACGTCCGCATGCTGTCAGTTTTTCTGAATATCATGCAGTATTGACATAATATGGATAATCTTTGAGAACATTATTTAAGGACAGCTGTATCATAAATTGATATGACAGGCTGTCCTTTTCTTTTACTATTTTATAATATCCTCCGCCGGTTCAGCCGGTACGAAAACTCTCTTCTTTTCTTTTTTCTCCTTTTTTGCTGCCTTTGCCCGCTCGGTAGCCTCCCTGCAGAATTCCATCTGGGAATTTATCAGCGTTTTGCCACGTTTGTCCTGCTTCTCATACAAACCGGAGGGCTGCAGGATATGTGCTTTTACATTGTCACGGAATTCCAGATCCAACACATGCATGATCTCTTCCTTGATCCGCTCATCTTCCACAGGGAAAACAATCTCCACACGACGATCAAGGTTACGTGGCATCCAGTCCGCACTTCCCATATAGATTTCATCGGAACCGCCATTGCGGAAATAGAAAATACGGCTGTGCTCCAGGAAATTACCGACGATCGAACGCACGTGGATATTTTCGCTGATACCCGGAATGCCCACCTTCAGGCAGCAGATGCCGCGGATCAGAAGATCGATCCTGACACCACAGGAAGAAGCATAATACAGCGCTGCAATGATCTCAGGGTCACACAGAGAATTCATCTTTGCCGCAATGTGAGCCTCTTCTCCCTTTTTCGCATGCTCCGCTTCTCTTTCGATCATTTTTACAAAACGGTCCTTCATCCAGATCGGTGCAACGATCAGGCGATTCCAGCGCTTCGGCTCGGAATATCCGGAAAGCATGTTGAACACAGCAGTTGCATCCTCTCCAAACCGTTCGTCACAGGTAAATATACCACAGTCTGTATAAAGCTTGGCTGTGGAATCGTTATAGTTTCCGGTTGCCAGATGCACATATCTGCGGATCCCGTTTTCTTCTCTTCTCACAACAAGAGTGATCTTACTATGTGTTTTCAGGCCCACCAGACCATAGATCACATGACAGCCTGCCTTTTCCAGCATTTTTGCCCAGACGATATTGTTTTCCTCATCAAAACGCGCTTTCAGCTCTACAAGAACGGAAACCTGCTTGCCGTTTTCTGCGGCTTGAGCAAGTGCCGCAATGATGGGTGAATTGCCGCTGACGCGATACAGAGTCTGCTTGATCGCCAGTACATCCTGGTCCTTTGCCGCCTGACGCACAAAATTCACCACCGGATCAAAGCTCATATACGGATGATGCAGGAATACATCACCTTCCCGGATTACCTGGAAAATATCCTTGTCATTCTGAAATGCCGGCACTGCTGCCGGTTTGTATTTCGGTTCCTTGAACTGCTCGTATCCGTCAATACCATAAACCTTCATCAGCATGGTCAGATCCAGCGGTCCGTTGATAAAAAAGATATCATCTCCATGAACCTGAAACTCCATTTTCAGAATATCCAGAAGCCGCGGATCCATCTTATCTTCCACTTCCAGGCGGATCACCTCTCCCCACTGGCGTTTTTTCAGCTGTTTCTGAATCTCAACCAGAAGATCCTCTGCCTCATCCTCGTCAATAGGAAGATCCGCATTACGCATGATCCTGTACGGATGGGCACAGATCACATCATAGCTTAAGAACAGCTTGTCGATGTTGCGCTCAATGATCTGTTCCAGAAGTGTTACGGTTGTATGGCCTTTTTTCTCAGATGGAATGATCACTACTCTCGGAAGTACAGAAGGCACCTGTACAGTGGCAAAATCAATCTCTTCTTTTCCTTTTTTGGTATCTTTTTTGGAAAGAAGTGCTCCGATATTCAACGTTTTATTACGGATCAGAGGAAACGGTCTGGAAGAATCCATTGCCATTGGTGTCAGGACCGGATATACATTATCTTCAAAATACTGATCCACAAATTCTTTCTGCTTCTCGGAAAATGCCTCATGCTCAAAGATCACATGAAGTCCTGCTTTTTCAAGCGCAGGGACCAGAGACCGGTTTAATGTACTGTACTGTACGTGAACAAGATCATGTGTCTGCCGGCTGATGGCTTTCAGCTGTTCCTTGGCTGTCATTCCTGCAATATCTGTTTTTTTGTACCCTGCATGAACCTGATCCTTCAGGGATGCAACACGGACCATATAAAATTCATCCAGATTGGATGAGGTGATACTCAAAAATTTCAGTCTCTCAAACAGAGGTAGATTTTTGTCTCTGGCTTCACTGAGCACACGATCATCAAATTTGATCCAGCTCAGCTCTCTGTTTACAAAATATTCCGGTTTGTCAAATTCCTTAAATTTCATACAAAAACCTCCTCCGTTATCTTCTTCCCTTCCGTCTCATTACAAGCCGGATTCCAAACACCTCTTCAAAAAATTCTTTTTTATCTTTCAGAAGCCCCAGCTCCAGAGAAACATCCCTTGCGGAATCCACCACCAGGTAAAGGATCCTGTCTTTTAAGGTTACATTAAGCGCTTTTACCTTCTGGTAATGGCTTCTGTCCATAGCATTGGCCAGGCGGAGAATCGCGGTCAGCTTCGCAGTCAGGAGATAATTTCCCCTATTCATGGATGTTTCACGGTTGATTTCTTTGTAGCAGCCGAATTCTCTGGTATTGTACCTCACCGCACTAGCGATCACCTGCCGCTCCTCTGTGGAAAGACCTATGATCTCCGTAGCCATGATGATCCGGTAAGAGCATTCTGCCACCTCACTCATACTGATATATTTTCCGCAGTCATGAAGAAGAACTGCAATCTGCAAAAGAAGCCGTTCACGTTTTCCCATGCCGTGGATCTTCCTTGTGCTGTCAAAAATATCCAGTGCCACATCGGTAGTTCCTGCAATGTGGTTCTTTCCACTGGAATACCTTTTGGCAATGTTCCTGGATGCCACCAGGATATCATTTTCAAAATTGTGTACACTTTTCAGATATTTGTTTTTTTCCGCATAGTCATAGGCAATCCCGTCCAGAAGAGAAACACCCGGGATCCAGAGTGCTTCTGCCTGAAAGATTTCTATAAAGTTTCGGATGATAACCATGTTCGGCACGATCAGAGACGCATATTCCGGTTCCAACTCCATGGATTCGGCAAGGTCATGATCGGACATGTTTACAATGGTCTCGTATTTCTTCAGGAATTCCTCCTTTGTGATGATATTCTCTCCGGATCTGTCCTGAAAGATCGTATCTGTGAGAAAATCTCCCATCAGGATCAGATTGGAGATTTCCTTGTCCTTAAGATAAAGACGTTGAAAGCTTATCAGATCATTTCGGATAAATTCCTCTATCAGCCGGTCATAATGTGGAGTTGTTTTCTCCAGTTCTTTCAGACGTTCGCGGATACGAAGACTTCCCATACGGATACTCTGGGTCAGCACCAGAGCATCTTTATCAAAGAGAGAGATCTGCAGATTTCCTCCTCCGATATCCAGGATCGCCGTCCCCTTCTGAATAGCCTTTTTGAAGCCGGATTCAATGGCAGCAATGGATTTATATCCCAGAAAATGCTGTTCCGCATTACTCAGGATCTCTACCCGGATGCCAGTTCTCTGATAGATCTGCTCCAGGATGATCACCGGATTTTCCAGCTCACGGAGAGAGCTTGTTGCACACGCACGCCAGCTTTCTACCCCAAATTCAGCCATCATGCGTTTAAAATCATTAAGGATCTCGCAGAGCTCATCTACAGTCTCCATCTCTAGCCGTCCTGCAGCATAAGTTCCACGACCCAGCTCCAGCTGGTAACGGACATCATTGATCTCCCGGAAGCCGATCCGCTTTGACATTTCAAAGATCTTCATACTGACTTCATAGGAGCCTATATCAATTGCTGCAAAGGTTGTCACCGCCATAGTTTTTCATCCTTTCCCCCAATACACAGGTAAACTATTTCTTTTTTTCTTCCTCTGTTCCCACAATGTAATCAATAAACTGCTGCGCTGCACGTCCGGTCAGTCCGCCGTGAGAGATCTCCCACTGGTTGGCTTTCAGAAGCAGTTCCTCCTCCGGCATGGTAACTCCATAACGGGCTGCCAGTGTACGGACGATCTCCTGGAACTGTTTTTTGTCCGGTTTGCCAAAGTAGATACGGACACCAAAGCGATATACCAGGGAAAGCTTCTCCTGCACGGTGTCGGAGGAATGCAGATCATTGTCATCTGCGATCTCCAGCTTGTCTGTGGCACGCTCACGGACAAGATTACGCCGGTTACTTGTGGCATAGATCAGGACATTGTCCGGTTTTTTCTCAAGACCGCCCTCGATCACTGCTTTCAGGTATTTATATTCAATCTCAAATTCCTCAAAGGAAAGATCATCCATATAAATGATAAAACGATAGTTACGGTTTTTGATCTGGGCGATGACTTCATTAAGATCCTGGAACTGATGCTTATAGGCCTCAATGATACGAAGTCCCTGATCATAATACTGGTTCAGGATTCCCTTGATACTGGAAGATTTACCGGTTCCCGCATCACCAAAGAGCAGACAGTTGTTCGCCTTTCTCCCCTGTACAAATGCCTCTGTATTATCAATGAGCTTTTTCTTGGCGATCTCATATCCTACCAGATCATCGATCTTCACATGTGCGATCCTTGTGATAGGCTGGATCTCCACCTTTCCCTCCTCATCGTGGCCGATACGGAATGCCTTATGGAGACCAAGCTTGCCAACACCGAAATCTTTATAGAAGGATACCATATCATCCATAAATTCTTCGGTTGTGGTGGCTGCTGCCAGGGTTTTGCTCATCTGACAGATACGGTCACGGATCCTGGTATTAAAGAGCTTGCTGTTCTCATCCGGTGTCTGGTAATCACAGATCACCCTGCAGCATACAGTTCCGAACACTTTATCAAAGACCGTGATGTCAAAATCATACAATTCCTTGAAAATCTGGAAATCATTTTTTGCCAGGTCGTTAATGCTGCCCTTGATCGCTCCTCGTATCTCGCTTGCCATACTGAAAGCGTTCTCATGATTTACCAGAAGGAAGGTAAGATATGTATGCCAGATATTTCCGGAAAAACCGTACATTCCTGCCAGCTCCACCAGCCCGTTGACACTTTTGAAAAACTGGTCTTCTCTTGCCTTGAGTGCTTCTTCATCTGCTTCATAAAGATTAATAAGTTCTGTCATATCGTCCAGTATCTCACCGTTTGAAAATCCACGGTAAAGGATACATTCCTGAATTCTTGCCAACATAATAATTTAGCTCCTCTGTCTCTTAATAATTTCCAAGAACACGGAGAACATTCGCCTCCGCCTCGATTCCTCTTAACGCATTCTCCACAGCGCTTTCGCCAAGTTTCCCTGTGAAATCCACGAAAAAACGGTATTCCCAGGATTTTCCCGGAATCGGACGGGATTCAATTTTGGTCATGTTCAGTCCGTTGTAGATAATATGGGAAAGCATGTTGTAAAGAGTTCCGCTTTCATGAGGCAGCTCAAAACAGATGCTGATCTTCCCGGCCTTTTCCTCGTATTCCGGTTTCCTGCTTACAATAATAAAACGTGTAGAGTTTGCTTTTTCTCTGCAGATATTTTCTGCAAGGACCTTCAGACCGAATACCTCACCAGCCTCACGGCTTGCGATAGCTGCCACGCCTTTGTCCCCCACCTCACTGACCTTTTTGGCCGCGCCTGCGGTGTTTTCCACTTCCTTCTTTTTCCAGGAAGGGTTTTCCTCCAGAAATGCCTTGCACTGGGCAAGCCCCTGAGGATGAGAGCAGACTTCCCTGATATCCCCTATCTGTGCATCCGGCATGCCCAGAAGCACATGGTCCACACGGATGATCTGCTCGCCTACGATATACAGCTTGTACTCCATAAGAAGGTCATAGATATCAGCCACGATACCTGCAGTAGAATTCTCAATAGGAAGTACCGCATAATCGGCCTTTCCATGGGTTACATCCTCCATAGCTGTCCTCCATGTTTTTACATGGTAGCTTTCGATATTTTTCCCAAAGTACTGCCGCATAGCCGCATAGCTGTAGGCTCCCTCTACACCCTGGAACACAACCGTTGCGTTTTCAAGGGGAACATGCTTCACAGTTGTGAAATTGCGCTCTCCGTAAATCCCATGCTCTGTCAACAGCTGGTACTGTCTCTTACGGCTGATGGCCATGATCTGACGGAAAAGCTCCTGCACGCCGAGGCTGTTAAAGTCCCCGTGGGCCTTGTTTTTCAGCGTATGGATCTTCTGGCTCTCACGTGCCGGATCCAGTACCTGCTTACCGGTTTTTATTTTATATTCAGCGACTTCCTCACTCACCTTCATTCGTTTTTCAAAGAGACGTACGATCTCACTGTCGATCTCATCGATCTCGTCTCTGTATCTTTCCAAATCCGTCATTGGTTTCCTCCGTTATGTTTCCTGATAATTTCTGTAAGATCCCCCAGGAACGCCAGGGAACCAAAAGCAATGATCACATCCTCTTTTCCTGCCAGCTGATAGGCCTCTGCTACTGCGGCTTCGATGTTGTCAAAGGGCCTTACATCAGAATGAAATTCCCGCACCGCATCTGCCAGCTCCTGCGGGGTCAGAGCCCTGGGGTTATCCGGTGCCGCAATCGTCAGGATGGTATCTGCGTATTTTTCTGTTTTCTGGATGACCTTGCGGTAATCCTTGTCACGGAACATTCCCATGATGTAGATGATCCTTTTTCCCTTAAAATACCGTTCAATGGATGCAGCCAGCATGTCTGCCGCTGCAGGGTTATGAGCTCCATCAACCACAAAATCCGGTTCTGTCCCGAGAAGTGCAAATCTTCCCGGCCAGGTGGTACGTTTCAATCCATCCTGTCTCTGGACCAGTGTTGTGGGATATCCCTGTTCATTCAGGATTTCCAGTGCCCGGAGCGCTGCCACCGCATTTTCCTTCTGATAGGCACCTGCCAGGGATATTGTATATTTTTCTCCTTTATAAAGAAAGGTCTGGCCGGTTATGGATGCTTCCAGTACCTCTGCGCTGTCCTGGTCTGCTGCCTCGTATGGCACATTCTGTTCTGCGCATATTCTTCGTATGACTGCCTCTGCCTCCGGCTGCTGTTTTACAGTTACCATATGACTGTTCGGTTTAATGATGCCGGCCTTTTTTTCTGCTATCTCGCCCAGGGTATTTCCAAGAAATGCCGTATGATCCATACTGATGGATACCAGAATGGAAAGAACTGTAGTACTTATAATGTTGGTGGCATCCAGATCACCGCCCATACCAACTTCCATTAATACCAGATCACATTTCTCATCCCGAAAATAAAGAAATGCGGCTGCAGTTTCAATTTCAAATACTGACGGATGCGGTTTTCCCTCTTTTACGATCTCATCGATCACCTCCGCGATCCTTGTCACATATGCTGCAAATTTCTCTCTGCTGACAGGTTCTCCGTTAACCTCCATCCTCTCTCTGTAGGAATAGACCGCCGGGGAAATATATCTTCCGACCCGGTATCCTGCACCTGATAAAGCGGAATACAGATATGCGATCACAGAACCCTTTCCGTTAGTTCCCGCTACATGAACATACTTCAGTTCATCCTGGGGATCTCCAAGCCGCCTCATCAGTTCTCTCATATTTTCCAGTCCCAGAACAATTCCCTTTTTCAATTCCGCAGCTCTGATGTAGGCACGACTTTCTTCATAATTCATCGTCTGTTTTCTCCTTCCGCATGTGTTGATGATCCATTACTGCTTTTTCACTTTGCAGTAATAATTTTGTTCATTATAACCCACGTGTATATTTTTTTCAAGGCAGGGAAGGCTATTAAAGACGCTTTTCCACGTTAAATATATTTAAAGTCCAGGCGGATATTCGCAGCCCCGCAGGGGACTTTCTTAATTCAGTTAAACTGACATTTTTCCGGAAAGCGCAGGATTTCTGCTGATGAGAAGGAGCTTTAAAATGCAAAAGAAGGATTTTTTTCTGTGTGGTTTTACAGGCTGGTGTCTGGAGATCTTATGGACAGGACTGCACTCTCTTGTCACCGGACATTTTACTATGATGGGCAAAACCTCTCTTCTGATGTTCCCTGTTTACGGACTTGCAGCACTGATCCGTCCGGCTTACTACAAGCTTGCCCGCTTTCCGGTTATGGTACGGGGGATCATTTACAGCTGCGGGATTTTTTTCGTGGAATTTTTAAGTGGATCTTTTTTTCAGAAGCTTCACATCTGTCCCTGGGATTATTCTCATGTTCCGCTTCAGTATAAAGGAGTGATCCGACTGGACTATGCTCCTCTGTGGTTTTTTACCGGTCTCTTTTTCGAATGGCTTCTTCGACAAAATCCTCGGAAAGTCTCTTGAAAATCTCACAGTTATATTATATGATAACTGGAAGGAATCTTATTTCCAGTAAATAATTGGAGGTACAACATGAGACATTTAATGAGTCCATTGGATTTCTCGGTTGAAGAGCTTGATAAGCTTCTGAATCTCGCCGACGACATCGGGAAAAATCCAAAAAAGTATGCGCATACCTGTGATGATAAAAGGCTTGCGACATTGTTTTACGAACCAAGTACACGTACACGTTTAAGTTTCGAAGCAGCCATGATGAATCTTGGAGGAAAGGTTCTCGGTTTTTCTTCTGCTGATTCCAGCTCCGCATCCAAAGGCGAAAGCGTTGCCGATACTATTCGCGTTGTTTCCTGTTATGCAGATATCTGTGCTATGCGTCATCCGAAAGAGGGTGCTCCGCTTGTAGCTTCTATGTCATCCAATATTCCGGTGATCAATGCCGGTGATGGCGGCCACCAGCATCCTACCCAGACATTAACCGATCTTTTAACTATCCGCTCCCTGAAGGGCAGACTTGACAATATTACCATCGGCCTCTGTGGTGACCTGAAATTCGGCCGTACCGTTCACTCTCTGATCGAGGCTCTGGTCCGTTATGAAAATGTGAAATTTGTTCTGATTTCTCCGGAGGAGCTTCGTATTCCAAGCTATATCCGTGAGGATGTTCTGAAACGCAACAATGTCGAGTTTGTCGAGGAGGAACGTCTGGAGGATGCACTTCCGGATCTGGATATCCTGTACATGACCCGTGTTCAGAAGGAACGTTTCTTCAACGAAGAGGATTATGTCCGCATGAAAGATTTCTATGTTCTGGACAAACAGAAAATGGAGCTTGCACCGAAGGATATGTATGTCCTCCACCCACTCCCACGTGTTAACGAGATTTCTGTTGAAGTGGATTCTGATCCACGTGCCGCTTATTTCAAACAGGTCCAGTATGGTGTGTATGTCCGTATGGCCCTGATTCTTACATTACTGGAGGTGGAACTGCCATGTTAAACGTAGGTGCTCTTCGTGAGGGTTATGTTCTGGATCATATCAAAGCCGGCAAGGCAATGACGATCTATCATGACCTGAAGCTGGATAAGCTGGACTGTACGGTTGCTATCATCAAAAATGCCCGCAGCCAGAAAATGGGAAAAAAGGATATCATCAAGGTTGAATGCCCCATCGAGGATCTGGATCTGGATATCCTTGGTTTTATCGATCATAATATTACCGTAAATATCATCAAGGACGAAAAGATCGTTGCAAAGAAAGAGCTGAAGCTGCCGAAGCAGGTTGTGAACGTGATCAAATGCAAGAATCCTCGCTGCATTACTTCCATCGAGCAGGGACTGGATCAGATTTTTGTTCTTGCAGATGAAGAGAATGAGGTTTACCGGTGTAAGTATTGCGAGGAGAAATATAGAGGTAAACGGAATAAATAGAGTTCATATGAGCATGATTAACAAACGGACGCGTCCGGTCCCCGCTTCGATATTTGGCTGTTTCGGAGCCTAGTAATACTAAGCCTGCGAAAGACTGCTAAAAACATTTTCCAAAATCATGAACTCGCTCCTGACGTCGCTCAGACAGCATGATTTTGAAAAATAACGCAGTCTCCCGCAGACCAAGTATTACTACGGCTCCTGTAAAGGCCTGAATATCGACGCGGGGACCGGGCGCTGTGTTTTCATAGATTTTGAAATGGTGGGTTTCTGCTCATTGCTCCTCTGTTTTTTTATTGTTGACTTTTTGTGTTAGATATTTTATTCTTTTAGAAACAGATTTGCATTTCCGGAAAGGATTGTCTGTATTACATTTTTTAGTTTTTCTATTTCTATTCTTATTATAATCTACCGATTCTGGTATTTTTTCATTTTATCAAGTTTACATACACATAGCTGTTGCGCAAAGGAAAATGTATTGTCTGTTTTTATTTTTTCTGTTATATTGTAATCAGACAATTTCTTTCTGATTTCCTTTTGCAGGAAGGATTTTTTATGACACAGAAAGAAATGATTACAAATGATAAAATCGGTTCTGCAACTGTATTTCAGCATGAAGATACGGTTCTAAAGACTGCCGCTCAATTCTTTGCCGAGGAGCTGATTCCTTATCTTGGCATTGATGGAAAGGTTGTATCTTCTGCTCCTACAGAGTCCATTGTTCTTAATCTTAAGAAATTCTATGAAGATATCAATCTCATCATGGAAGATGGTACGTGGAAACACTTTGAATTTCAGAGTAAGAATGAAGGGATTCCCGGTTTGAAGCGTTTTCGATCCTATGAAGCTGTGACCAGTTATCAGTATGGCGTTTCTATCACCACATACGTTCTTTATTCGGGAAATATCCGAAATCCGGTCACTTCATTTACTGAAGGAATAAATACTTATCGTATTATTCCGATCATAATGAAGAATCACAATGCAGATAGGCTGATTGAAACGCTGAAAGAGAAATTTTCCTCTGAAGACATTCTTACAAAGGCTGATCTCGTTCCGTTAACACTTATCCCTCTGATGGATGGTCAACTTTCTCAAAAGGAACGATTCATTCAGGCATTCTCTCTGACCGAAAATACAAAAGATATTCCATCGGAAGATCTGCAAAAAATTGAGGCAATGCTCTACACTATGGCAGATAAGTTTCTTGAAAATGATGATTTTGAACATGTAAAGGAGTGTATTCGTATGACACGTTTGGGTCAGATGCTGTTTAATGATGGTTTTAATGATGGTTTCAACAATGGTTCCCAGAAAAAGCAGCTTGAAATTGCCCGAAATCTGATAGGAAAACTCAGTGATACTTCTATCGCTGAAACTACCGGTTTGTCTTTGGATGTGATTTTGGAGCTGAAAAAAGAAAAAACTATGAAACTATAAAAAGCTGTCATTCTTTATCAAAAAAGCAACTGGTATTTCACAGATCAGATCTGCAAAATACAGTTGCTTTTATTATGTGCTTATTATCATACACAGTCAGACCGATAAGCCGGGTTATGTCGTTGGGTGATCATCTATCTAGGCCTTCCGTTGCCAGAAGGCTCCAGCGACCTACCTGAAAGCACGACGGGCCGCCGTATGGCTTTCTTCTCGGTCTTGCTTCGAATGGAGTTTACATGTGCCCGCTCTGTTACCACAGCGGCGGTAGTCTCTTACACTGCCTTTCCACCCTTACCCCGCAAAACGGGGCGGTTTATTTCTGTTGCACTGGTCTGGGAGTTACCTCCACCGGACGTTATCCGGCATCCTGCCCTGTGAAGCCCGGACTTTCCTCGTCTGGACCCTTTCGTCTGTCCAGCCGCGATCACCTGGCCTGGCTGCGCACCTGCTATTTTAACACAGGTGTATAGACTTGTAAAGTTGGAATTTTCTTGGTCTCCTATGTCTTTTACATGGAAATCCATCCAAATGCATTTGCCACAGAACTGAAAAGAATGATCGCCGCAAAGATTGGGCAAAGATACTGGATCATAAAATTAAAGATTCTTTTTCTGCGGAAAGTACCACCTTCCTGCAGTACTTCCTCTTCAATCTTCTTTGTACCAACTACTCTGGATATCAGAAGACAGGTAGCAATCGCTGCGATCGGCATCATGACAGAGTTCGTCAGGAAATCAAAGAAATCAAGGAACTGCATTCCAATGATCTTAACACACGCCAGAGGACCATAGCCAAGAGAAGAAAGACTTCCGAGAACAACCATGATAATTCCGACAAATACTGTTGCCTTCTTGCGTCCCCATTTCAGTTCATCCTGAAAAGTAGATACTGCACTCTCAGTCAATGCAATAGAACTGGTCAAGGCTGCACAGAGAACCAGTACAAAAAACAGGATTCCAACCAGAGTTCCAAATCCCATGCTTGCGAATACCTTCGGAATCGTAATAAACATCAGTGCCGGTCCCGCCTGTAACGTATCCGGATCTCCACCGGAGAATGCAAACACAGCCGGAATGATCATCAGACCTGCCATCATTGCGATCGCTGTGTCAAAAATTTCTACATTTTGTGTAGACCCTTCAATAGATACATCCTTTTTCATATAAGAACCAAAAGTTACCAGAATACCCATTGCGATCGACAGAGAATAAAACATCTGTCCCATTGCCGCAACCACTGTCATCCAGGAGAAGTTTTTGATATTTGGTATCAGAAAATATTTCACACCTTCCAGTGCTCCTGGCCTCGTTACCGAATAAATGACAATGACCACAGACAAGAATACCAGTATCGGCATCATTAATTTGGAAACTCGTTCCACGCCATTCTGCACACCTGCATAAATGATCACCAGCGTAAGCAGTGTAAAAAACAGGAAACAGGTTTCTGTAGAAAATCCATCCGCTATAAAAGCAGAAAAATATCCGTCTTCAGCAAGAGTCTGACTGCCTCCCTTTACATACTCCACCAAGTATTTAATTACCCAGCCACCGATCACGGAATAATACGGCACGATCAGAACCGGTATGATCGCATTGATCCAACCGCCCAAAGACAGCCACTTTGATTTACCAAAAGTTCCAAACGCACCTACCGGACTTTTCTTTGTCATACGTCCCAGAGCTGTCTCTGCCACGATCATAGAATATCCAAAGGTCAATGCCAAAATGATATAGATCAGTAAAAAAATTCCACCGCCGTACTTTGCCGCCAGATAAGGGAATCTCCATATATTCCCAAGCCCTACCGAAGCACCAGCTGCAGACAGTACAAATCCAATCTTCCCGGAAAATGTACTCCTCTCATGTTTATGTTTCTCCATAATTCTTCCTTTCCCGTCACATATTTGTTTTTCATATTCTTTATGTCTTCTCAATTTCCGCTCATATGATAATACCATGCTTTTATCCCTCAGGCAAACAATATATTAAAAAAATGCAGAGCCTATATTTCCTGAATTACTGTTCACTCCATTCTCAATAACACGCTTCGCGATGCTCAGAATTTATGCTAATCACATAAATTCGCACAGTATGGCTCGGGTTTTCTGTGACCTTCGCTCACAAAAAACACCTCGCGGAATATTACCAGTGAGCAGTAACTTTCCTTCTCTGCATCTCACAACCATACTCTCCGCACATTTTATGTTTTTCCTACCAGTTGGATGCACCAGCCTGGGGGAGAGGATATCGGTTTGGGCTGCTGCGGAGGAGGGGTGATAACTACTTGGGCTGCGGGAGTCGGCGTTATTGCGGCAGGGTCAGCTGTCTGAGCCAACGGCGAGTTCTGGCCCTGCCACAATGCTTTTAGCCGACTCACGGAGTCCTAGTAGTATCCCCCGACGGAGTCCCTGCCCGGACCGATATCCTCTCCCCCAGGCGTCCGTCGTCCGCCATCCACCATCCGTCATTCTGCTACCACCACTTTCCCCAGCAGTATCCCCCTACGCAACCATCCACTCTGACGTTATCGTCCAAACATTTGTTCGTAAATTAATTTCCTACCGGAGCACCAACGTCCACTCCTGCCGATCCACAACCTCACCGATCACCCCAGCCTGCAGACCAGCCGCATCCAGCCGCTTCATGATCTCCGGCACATCCCTCTCCGGAACCGCCGCCAGCAATCCCCCAGAAGTCTGCGGATCAAACACCAGATCCTCCCGCCAGAGTACCGCCGAACTCTTCACTCCGGTTTTCTCAGCAAACTCCCGGTTCCTGTAAGCCCCACCCGGAATCAATCCCATAGAAGCAAACTCCTTCACATCCGGAAGCACCGGCAGCTTCTCCGTATCGATCACAACCGTCCGGTCACTGGCCACAGCCATCTCCGTAGCATGTCCCCCAAGACCAAACCCCGTCACATCCGTACAGGCATGAACCTCAAACTTTTTTAAAACCTCACAGGCATCCCGGTTCAGTTTCTTCATGGAAGCCAAAACCGCCTTACGTGCACCTTCCGTCACCAGATCCGCCTTGATCGCCGTATTCACGATCCCCGCACCCAGCGCCTTCGTCAGGATCAGCTTATCCCCGGTCTGCGCTCCAAAATTCTTCCAGAACTTCCTCGGATCTACAAAACCCGTCACACTGAGCCCATACTTTGGTGTATCATCCTGGATCGTATGGCCACCGGCAAGAACCGCACCAGCCTCCATCACCTTATCTGCACCACCACGCAGGATCTCCCCGAGGATCTCCACATCCATATCCTTCGGAAACGCCACAATATTCAAAGCTGTCTTCGGAGTTCCACCCATGGCATATACATCACTCAATGCATTTGCCGCCGCGATCTGCCCGAAATCATAAGGATCATCTGCCACCGGAGTAAAAAAATCCAGTGTCTGGATCAGTGCCAGATCTTCGGAAACCTTATAAACGGCAGCATCATCCGAAGTGTCTGTTCCAACCAGAAGATCCGGATCAGAGAACTTTGGCAGCCCTCCAAGAACTCCCGCCAGAGTCCCCGGTCCTACCTTAGCTGCACAGCCACAGTTTGGAGCCAGTTTTGTCAGTTGTACTTTTTCTTTCATGATCATTTTCCCTTTCCTTTAAGCCCTGTAAATCCCGTTATCCATCCGCAGCACCACAGAAAACTTTAACTTTTCCGATTCACACTCAAAAGGCTCCACACACCACAGATCCTATGCACAGAGAAATCCTAATTTTCTCATCTTTGTGCCAACCGATATCTGCATTGCATAGAGCCTTATATCTACACATAGCTTTTTTTATTCATACAATTAATTTATACATTAAAACAACTACCGCCAATAAACTCCCTCAGAAGCGAATTAAACGGAACACCCTCACTGGGCACCGGCACAAAATAATCCAGGAACTTCAAAAGCCGCTTCGCCTCCTGATACTCCGGTTCACTCTTGTCAATTCCAAAAAGCAGCGGTTCCGCATAAACCTTCAGGCAGGCAAGCTCATACACAAGAGCTGAATTAAACATCACATCTGCTTCCTCCTGGAACGGAAAAATATTCTGCTCCTCGCCTCTCCGTACAGAAGGCCACCTTGCAATGGTATCCTTTGCGGAAGTTCCACGTGTACGTGCATCACGGACAATTCGGCGTATCAGTCTTCCATCCGTTGTGGGGATCCGGTTATGCTCATCAATGTTCAGCTGTGTCAACGCACTGATATAGATCTTAAACTTACTCTCTTTTGGAAGGGCATAACTCAGCTTGTCATTAAGCCCGTGAATGCCTTCGATAACCAGGATATCATCTTTTCCAAGCTGAAGCTGGTCTCCCCGGTATTCCCTGCATCCGGTCTTGAAATTAAATATAGGAAGATCCACGTTTTTTCCCGAAAGAAGATTCAGCATATCTTCATTAAACTGCTTCGTGTCAATGGCTTCCAGACACTCATAATTCTTTTCTCCGAATTCATCCAACGGCGTATGTTCACGATCCACAAAATAGTTATCCACAGCAATGGGATGCGGCTTCAGACCATGAGCAGAAAGCTGAATAGATAATCTATGAGAAAAACTGGTCTTTCCGGAAGAAGACGGGCCTGCGATCATTACGAACTTTACATTGCCCCTTCTCCGGATCTCCTCGGCAATCGAAGAAATCTTGGCCTCATGGAGTGCCTCCTGGATCAGCATCAGGCTCTGCACACCTTCTCTTGTGATCCGGTCATTGAGATCTCCTACAGTGGCAACATCCAGCTTATCGCCCCACTCTTCCGATTCCTTCTGCACATGGAAGATCTTATCCTGGGGTTCAAAAGGCTCCAGCACATCCGGGTTTTTCTGCCTCGGAAGGATCAGCACAAAGCCTTCATCATAAAGCTGCAGATCAAAATACTTCACATAGCCGGTATCTGGTGCCATAAATCCGTAAAAATAATCCTCAAAATTTTCCAGGCTGTAAATATTCACTCTGGAAACCCGTCGATAACGGAACAGCTTTTCTTTATCATACATATGATGCCTGTGGAACATGGAAACGGCATCATCCGTGCTGACACTGCGTTTGCAAATCGGAAGCTTCCGTTCTACCAGTTCCCGCATCCGCACTTTTACCCGGTCAAGAAGCTCCTGATCCAGGGTAGCACTGCCTTTCATGGTAAAATAAAGAGCATTTCCAATAGAATAATGGATCACAACATGATCCACATTCTCTTTTCCAGCTACATCAAAAATTGCCTTCAAAAGAATAAAGATCGCACTTCTCCGATAGGTTTTTCGACCGGCACTGTCCTTTGCGGTTATAAATCCCAGTGTACAGTCATGCTGAAGCTTCTTGTGAAGCTCACGGAGCTTTCCGTTCTCAGTCACAAGGATCACCGGATACTCTGTTTTGCCCTCATAATCCCTTATGATCTCAGAATACGGTGTCATTTTGGGGTATTCCCTTGTTTCTCCGTTTATGGTCACTTTAATCATTGTCTGTTCCATAACGATCCCCTCCACAGGCTTACATATTTATACAGCTGCCCGATTTTTTCGGACAGCCATGTGTTGCACAATTCATTTTTCCGAAACGGATAATCGTATTCCGTCCCACTACATATTCATGAATACAAGCACTTTTTGCAATCCGCTTTTACAAAACAGTATATGGATTTTTCACACTGGCGCAGGTTGTCTTAAGCGCAGAGAATGCCGCATTCAGTTCCTTCTCCATAGCTTCCGCAAAAATATACTCTGTACCGTAATGTCCGGCATCTACGATTGCCAGACCATCTGCCATAGTATCGATGGCAGTATGATAATCAATATCTCCGGTCACATATACATCCGCACCGGCGGCCATTACATCACCGATCATACTCTTTCCGCTTCCTGTACAGATCGCCACAGTCTCGATCTTCCGATCCAGATCACCGTAAACCCGCACATCCGGAAGATGATTGCATTCTTTTACATATTTTCCAAACTCACCAAGAGTCATAACATGGGGAAGCTTTCCTACTCTTCCGAACCCCTCCGGCTGCTCCCCGGATCCATCGGTAACTGTAAGCACCCTTGTATCCTGAAGCTTCAGATGCTCTGCGCTTAAATCTGCCATTCCGATCACATCATAATTGGTATGCATGGCAAAATACGGGATATCCTCCTTTATCAGACGGAGGATCTTTCTTCCGGTAAAGGTATGGTTGTTGATCTTTTTGATTCCGGAAAAGATCATTGGGTGATGGGTAAGGATCATATCCGCACCAGCAGACACCGCCTCATCCAACACCGGTTCCGTAAGATCCAGTGCAAGAAATACATGGGAAATCTCTTTCTGGTCATCTCCCACCAGCAGTCCCACATTATCCCAGTCCTCCGCAAATTTTTGCGGATGATGCTCATTCAGCCATTCGATCAGTTCATATGCTTTCATATCGTTTCAGAGCTGTATGGATCAGCTCCATTTCCTCCTTTACTTCTGCCAGACGAGTTTTTGCGGAAACAGACTCTGCCCCGGAAAGACCGGCAAGTATTTTCTTACGGATCATTTCCTCCCGTAGAAGATACTCTTTAAGGACCGGGTGACATTTTTTCAGAAGGAGAGGTCCAAACCAGGCCTCTTCCTCTGTGTAAACAGTCTTTTCTCCCGAATTGTTACGTACCGCTTTCATCATAGGATAAAATTTTCCGTCTTCTTTTATCATTTCTTCCCTTACGATCTCCCAGCCGATCTCAGAAAGAAAATGCCGGAAATGAGGAAGGTCCGACTGAGGCTGCAGGATCAGTTCCTGAAACCCCTCCCGGACCTTCGCTCCATCCTTTAATATCCTTTCCATCAGAGGACCACCCATTCCCGCGATCACCAGGGTATCACCTTCTCCCGGCTCAAGCTTCGCAAGCCCGTCGCTCAAACGGGTCTCTATGTAATCTTCAAGGCCATAACGGGTAATATTCTCCCTGGCTCTTGAAAGCGGTCCCGGACGTACATCCATGGCAATGGCTGACGGAACTGTTTTTTCACTGACAAGCCAGATCGACAGATAGCCATGGTCACATCCTACGTCTGCCAGCCGGTTTCCTTTTGTTACCATACCGGCAATGGCACGAAGACGCATGGAAAGCTGTACGGATATATTTTTATCAGTCAAGATAATCCTTCAGCTTGCGGCTGCGGCTGGGATGACGCAGCTTGCGCAGAGCTTTTGCCTCGATCTGACGGATACGCTCTCTTGTGACATTGAACTCTTTACCAACTTCCTCCAGAGTTCTGGCACGTCCGTCGTCCAGTCCGAAACGGAGGCGGAGAACCTTCTGTTCACGGTCAGTAAGCGTACTTAAGACTTCTACCAGCTGCTCCTTCAGAAGTGTAAATGCAGCTGCATCTGCAGGTACCGGAACATTATCATCCTGGATGAAATCGCCAAGATGACTGTCTTCCTCCTCACCGATAGGAGTTTCCAGAGATACCGGCTCCTGGGAGATCTTAAGGATCTCACGTACACGGTCTACCGGCATGTCCATCTCCTCAGCGATTTCCTCCGGCGTAGGTTCACGTCCAAGCTCCTGGAGCAGCTGACGGGAAACACGGATCAGCTTGTTGATAGTCTCAACCATATGCACAGGGATACGGATGGTACGTGCCTGATCTGCAATGGCTCTTGTGATAGCCTGACGGATCCACCAGGTTGCATAGGTACTGAACTTGTAGCCTTTTCTGTAATCAAATTTTTCAACAGCTTTGATAAGGCCAAGATTTCCCTCCTGGATCAGGTCGAGGAACAGCATTCCACGTCCAACATAACGCTTTGCAATGCTGACAACAAGACGGAGATTGGCCTCTGCCAGACGTTTCTTGGCAGCTTCATCCCCCTTTTCCATTCTCTTGGCAAGCTCGATCTCCTCATCTGCACTTAACAGACTGACTTTACCGATCTCTTTCAGGTACATACGGACCGGATCCTCGATGCTGACACCTTCCGGTACAGAGAGGTCGATCTTATCAAGCTCTACCTCTTCTTCATCTTCCATCCCATCCATATCCATATCGTTATCAAGGAGGAGTTCGTCACCGCTGTTTTCTGTGATACGGAGAACGTCCACACCGCTGGCCTCCAGGAAGTCAAAAACCTTCTCCATCTGATCCACTTCCAGTGGAGAGTCCTTGAAAAAGTCGCTGATCTCCTGATATTCCAGCACATTCTTTTTCTTTTTTGCAAGTTCAAGAAGCTCTACAAGTTTCTCGCTGAATTTTGCCATATTCATTTCCATAGGTGCTCTATACCTCCATATAGTGTTTATATTTTATCCTTAATTGAAAGAAATATGCAGCTGCTGCCTCTTTCTTCCAAGGTCTTCCAGTTCTTTTTTGGCTTTTATCAGTTCCTGAAGCCCGGCCATGTCTGACGGGTCCCAGGTACGGTTTTTTTCTTTGAGGCTTTCTTCCTTGATCCGCAACAGCGCATCGGAAAAAGCCCTCTGCTGTTCTCCTTCGTTTTCCAGATGGATGGTGGCGTTAAAAAGAGATGCCACCTCCCGCTGCTCCTCACTGTCTGTAAAGGCGTTGAGAAGCTTTCCCGGATTGGTCTCTCCCTCCTTATGCTGTTCAAACAGCATCTGGGCTACCTCTTTATACAGCGGTACCACAAAATCGGAAGGGGAAATGTATTTTTCCACCTGTTCAAAAATACCCGGATAATTTACAAGCCAGGTCAGCATCAGCTTCTGTGCTTTGTCTGCGGCGGATTCCTTTTTCTTTGTTTCCGGAGTCCCGGACTTTGGCTGGATCCGTTTCTCTGCAGGCGTTCCCTTCAGAGCCAGCGTGTTGACCCTTTTCCGGATATCCTCCGTGCCCACTCCATAGCGGCCGTATTCCTTTACAATGGCTTCTATATAAAGATTCCTCTCCAGTTCATCGGAAAGCTCCAGAAGCATCCCGGCACACCGCTCAAAAAACTGATTCTGTCCCTGGGGTGCATCCATGGCAAATTCCTGTTCCGCAATATGTACACGGAACATAAAGCTGTCCATGGCCCGGTCCAGACGTTCCTCAAAGGCCTCCGCTCCTTCATTCTTGATGAACTCGTCCGGATCCTTCCAGGGCTTCAGGCTTACTACCCTGGACGTGACTCCCGCCTCCCGCAGGATCGGGATCGCACGAAGGGCCGCCCGGATCCCTGCACCGTCACTGTCATAAAGAAGCAGGACTTCCTTGGTGTAACGTTTCACAAGACTTGCATGTCCAGAGGTCAGTGCAGTTCCAAGCGACGCCACTGCATTGGTAAAGCCTGCCTGATGCATGGCGATCACATCCATATATCCCTCACAGAGGATCAGATAATTCTTCCTGGTGGTCCTGGCCACATTCAGCCCGTAAAGATTCCGACTCTTATCAAAGATCTTCGTCTCCGGTGAATTCAGGTACTTGGGCTTGCCATCTCCCATGACACGACCTCCGAAACCAATGACCCGGTTGTTTACATCCATGATCGGGAAGATCACACGGTTCCAGAACTTATCATACATGCCTCGCCGCTCATCTACATTGAACAGGCCGGATTCCCTGAGAAGTTCATCACTGTAGCCCTTACCCTTAAGATATTTGTACAGATCATCACTATACTTATCCGAATATCCAAGACCGAATTTACGGATGGTTTCCTCGGAAAGACCTCTTCCTGTCAGATATCCGTAAGCCGTCTTTCCGCCTTCTCTTCGGAGCTGATAATAAAAGTACTGCGCTGCCAGCTTGTTGATCTCCAGAAGATTTGCTCTCTGTTCTGCTTTTTCTCTGGCTTCTCTGGAATACTCGATCTTCGGAAGCTCTACCCCTGCCCGGTCAGCCAGATGTGACAGCGCCTCACCAAACGAGTAATTCTCATATTCCATGATAAAATTGTATACGTTTCCTCCTGCCCCGCAGCCAAAGCAGTAATACATCTGCTTGGATGGCGTTACGGAAAAGGAAGGGGTTTTCTCATTATGGAAGGGACACAGCCCAAAATAGGAACTCCCCCTCCGTGTCAGTTTCACATACTGGGATATCACGTCTACAATGTCATTTTTCATTCGGACTTCTTCTATGATGTCATCTGAATAACGCATGCTTATCCCTCTTTTCCATTTAATAGACCTCCCAGGCTCTCGGTATATAGATCTCCCTGAATTTCTCCATGGAATACTGATCCGTCATTCCCGAAATATAATCACATACTGCCTGTTCCTTAGGTACTCCCCGGTATTCCACCAGTTCCCTGTATTCCCGGGACATTGCCTCCGGATGGTCAGTATAATATCCGTACAGTTCACTCAGCATCTGGATCACTTTATCCTCTTCCTTCCTGGCAACCGGATTCTCATAGACATTCCGGAACATCAGCGCCCGAAGCTCCATCATCGCCTCAAAAACATCCGGCGACATGGAGATGCTGTCTTTCCCCATACTGTTCTCTATAATATTATGTACGAAAGTATTCAGCCGTTCTCTCGTGGTATAGCCCAGAAAAGTTCTCATTGTGACAGGAATATCATCTTCTGTGATGATCCCTGCCCGCTGGGCATCGTCCATATCATGGTGGATATAGGCAATCTTGTCAGAAAAACGTACCACCTGTCCTTCCAGTGTGAAAGGATTTCCACTGGTGCGGTGATTCATGATCCCATTGCGGACTTCCCAGGTAAGGTTCAGCCCGTTTCCGTTCTTCTCCAGTACTTCCACGACCCGGACGCTCTGCCTATAGTGTGCAAAGCCACCCGGATGTACCTGATCCAGCGCTCTCTCTCCTGCATGTCCAAAAGGCGTATGCCCCAGATCATGTCCCAGAGCGATCGCTTCCACCAGATCTTCATTTAAGCGAAGTGCCTTGGCAATAGTCCGGGCGATCTGCGATACCTCCAGTGTATGTGTCAGCCTGGTACGGTAATGATCTCCCTGTGGTGCCAGAAACACCTGTGTCTTATCCTTCATACGGCGAAAAGCCTTACAGTGAAGGATCCTGTCTCTGTCTCTCTGATACGTTGTCCGCACATCGCATTCCTCTTCCGGATGCTCCCGGCCTCTGGTATCTGCGCTGTGAGAAGCATAAGGACTCAAAAGCTCCCGTTCTCTCTGTTCCATGCTCTCTCTGATGTTCATAAGCATTTCCTCCACAGTCTGACAAACAGCGGCGACAAAATACCCTCTGTTAATTATATTCTACACAAAACCACAAATTCCTCTTTTCTGAAAAAATAATTCAAAAAATATTGGAGTTACGGTCTGATCAGCCCTTAAGATGTCCAAAATTATCCTATTGTATATGAAACGAATACAAATATATCACGCAGATCTTCCCATTTCAGCTTCTCACCAGTGCAGGCATGCAATAATTTACTTTCATATAGCCAAAAACAGAGCTGCAATTCACAGCTCTGTTTTAAAGTCATGCGGAAGATGGGACTTGAACCCACACAAGCGCAATGCTTACAAGATCCTTAGTCTTGCTCGTCTGCCAGTTCCGACACTTCCGCATATCGCATTTCATTGGAAATTTCCAATGCGGAAGATGGGACTTGAACCCACACGAGCGCAATGCTCACAAGATCCTTAGTCTTGCTCGTCTGCCAGTTCCGACACTTCCGCATGACCGCATTTCCTTGGGATTTTTTATTTTCTCCCTCGCGACAAGTGATAGTATAGCAAAGTGGATCTTGTATGTCAACACCTTTTTTCAAAAGTTTTCTATTTTTTCGGTTTTTCTGTTATTTTGTCACGATTATCTTTGGTCCGGCACCCTTTGCACGGAGGAGTTTTTTGTATGCACTTACCCTGGAAGCCGGTACTTTAAATCTGCAGTTGGAACGGATCCCCTTAAACGCATTGGCTCCTGTCTTCGCTGTCGTAAGCTTTGTGCTGAAGATCGTTACATTGGAGAGGTTACTGCAGCCGCAGAAGGCTTTCGCACCTACTGTCATTATATTCGCTCCGATTTTCACTGTTGTCAGTTTCTTTGCTCCGCTCATTGCAGAACCTCCAATGGCTGTCACTCTGAAATTTTTTCCTCCGATCTTTACTGTTGTCGGGATCGTAAGGGCCTTTCTTGCTGCCTTGTCCGTAGCTCCGGTAAAGACTACAGTTCCCTTGCCGGACGTGTCTGCATTGGATATCTTATATTTCAGCCTGCTGACTGTATAGACCGCGTTTTTCTGAACCGTGATCCGGAATTTTTTTGTAACAGAACCGTTATATTTTCCTTTTCCTTTGATAGTAACGGATGCAGTTCCGATGTTTTTATTATTCTTCCAGGTAAGGGTGTAATCCCTTCCGTTTACAAGCTTCTTACCGCCGTAGGTTATGGTAAGTGCCTGGGTCAGCGGCTTTCCGGTAAAGGCCCTGGTCTTAAGTGCAGATATCTTTGTTTTGCTGATATTGGTAACCGCTGCAGTCTGTCCACCAATGGAAACAAATTTCACATCTTTAAAAAATACATGATATAAATTTTCACTTTGATGCATTCTCTTTACATATCGTTCCGCTGCCGAGCCTGTATAACCTTCTACTGTAAAACCACCGGGAATAACTTCCTCTGCACCATTTCCCCTGTTATAACGTATTCCTAATGCCAGTCCACCAATATCTGTAACTGATTTCGGAATACGGATCTTTTTCAGCTTAAGGCAATCATGAAACGCCCCATCTTCGATCTTCGTCAGTCCCTCATGTAAGGTCACACTGGTCAGCCCGGTATTGCAAAATGTATCAGGCTCGATCTGCGTCAGACCGGCAGGTATGTCAATCTTATCCAATGATGTACAATTTCTGAATGCATCTGTCCCTAATTTATTTAACTGAGCCGGAAGCTGGATCTGTGTCAGATTTTCGCAGTTAAAAAATGCACCCTCACCCAGCTCTTTTAATTGAGGCGGAAGCTGTACCTGCTTCAGATTTTTGCAGTTACAAAATGCCCCTCCTCCTATCAGCGTCAGTTTTTCCGGAAGCTGGATATTTCTGAGTCCGGTCTCGAAAAATGCATTCCTTTCTATTTCTGTTACGGAATCCGGTAACGCAATAGAACTCAGCGCACTGCAGCCCCAAAATGCTCCGTCACTGATTTTTTCCAATACTGTATTCTCAAATATCACACTCTCCAGACTGCTGCAATCTCGAAAGGCATCCTCTCCAATAGACCTCACTCCATTTTTTAATGTAACCTTTTTCAGCCCGGTACATTTTCCAAACATATCTCTCGGCACATCCACTGCACCGGATATCACCACACTCTCTATATTTGGCACATCGTAAAAGCATTGCTCCGGCATATTCATGCCTGCATTTCCATGGATTTCCAGTTCCTTAATATATTTTTTCAGATTCCACATGCCCCATCTATCAAAGCCTGTGATCCCATTCCCGATTACAAGCTTATTTACTCTAGAAAAATCGATGCCTGCCTTCTCCAAAGCACTTTCAGATATCTCATTTTTTGTCAACTCCATGTTATTTCCCGTAATGGTCAGTGTTCCATTCCCGTCCAGTACCCACGTAAATTTTCCATCAGAGTATTCTGCGGATGCCTGCACTGCATCCTTCGTTCCATCATCAAAAGCTGCGTTTTCTTCTGCCTGTTCGCATTCCTCCAACGCTTCCTCTTCATCCATTGCCGCTTCCGGAGCCTCCAGTTCTTCCTCTTCCGCAGTACCCTCTGGCGCTTCTTCACCAGGCTCCATTACGCCGGTTTCCGCATTCTCCTGTACGTTGTTCCCGGTATCTGTATCTGTGGTTTCCTGCTCCTCTATGGCAGCTGATCCATCTGTGATCTCTGTTTCCGTCTCTGCAGTATCTTCCGGATCTGAGGATGCAGTATCTCCACTTTCTTCTGCCAAAAATGCTGCTTCCTCACCCTCTGGTTCCATTTCTGCCGCCACTGTCAGCTCTGCCGGAGTCAGCGCCAGGCTTGCCGCTATAAGTACGGCCATGAGCTTTTTTCCTGCACTTTTTCTTCTCATATGACTATGCTCCTTCCATTTTCTTCTATCATAACATATAAACACGATATATTCTATCCGGATTCCTTTTTTACAGATATTTTTAGGTAACAAAAAAACCTGCATCCGTTTCCAGATGCAGGTTTCCTAAATAAAAAATGCGGAAGATGGGACTTGAACCCACACGAGCGCAATGCTCACAAGATCCTTAGTCTTGCTCGTCTGCCAGTTCCGACACTTCCGCATATCGCATTTCTTCGGGATTCTTTATCTTCTCCCTCGCGACAAGTGATAGTATAGCAAAGTGCTTTTTGTATGTCAACAGTTTTTTTCTAAAAAAATCCAAAAATATTTTTTGTTTATACAATTAATACATTTCGTTTAATAACAATCTGAGACAGAGAATCTTTCATCCCAGAATTTATACTCCGACACAGGTTACGCCTCAGTCGTAAAAAGAGCAGCCTCTTCAAAAAGGCTGCCCTTCTGTCTCACTTCTGTTTTCTTCTATATGGATCAGTCAAAAATGATCAGTGCCATGAACACAAGATCTGTGTCGCCTGTATTGGTAAGACCGTGTCCTTTTCCATCTGGTGTGATGGTGATGTCGCCGGCCTTTACCGGGCGTTTCACGCCGTTATCGTCGTACTCGCCTTCACCGCTTAAGATATAGTAGGTTTCTGTCTCGCCATGATGCTCATGGTATCCCAGAGAACATCCTTTTTCGATGGTAACCTGTGCGTAAAGTCCGCATTTTCCCTTCAGCTCGTCTCCCTCAAGAATGTCTTTGATGATCACATGGCCTTTACCGCCGCACATATTTTCTACTCTTCTGATACCCATGATAAAATCCCCTTTCGTGATTGCGTAAATTTGTGAAATTTTATGAACACAGGCTTTCTGCGGCCTGTGCCTTACTTCCTGTACAATTATAAATGATATGATAAATTTTCGCAATCCTTATTGTTATTTTCACAAATTAACTTACAGGCAAATTTTTCCCACTGCTTATTGCTTTTCGCAACCCTGCCGGGAGCTTCTTTGATCCAGATCAAGTGGATATTCGCAATGAAGCAGAATATTTCTTTGATTCGGTAAAAAAACGAAGCAGCTCTTTTACAAAGACCTGCTCCGCAATTTATACTCATATTACAGATTTTTAATTCTCTCAATTGCCTCAAGAGTATTCTCATAGCTTCCGAATGCTGTCAGACGGAAATATCCCTCACCATGTGCACCAAAGCCTGAACCTGGTGTTCCTACGATGTGTGCTTTCTCAAGGAGATAATCAAAGAACTCCCAGGAGGTCATCTGATCCGGTGTTTTCAGCCAGATATATGGAGCATTTTTTCCACCAGACACGGAAAATCCTGCTGCGGAAAGTCCCTCCAGGATCGTCTTTGCATTACGCATGTAATAAGCGATCTGCTCCTTCAGCTGTGCTTTTCCCTCCGGAGAGTAAACAGCCTCGCCTGCTCTCTGTACAATGTACGGAGCACCGTTAAACTTGGTTCCGTGGCGTCTTGCCCAGAGACTGTGAAGCTCTACGCCATCACGCACCAGTTCCTTCGGAACAACAGTAAATCCAAGACGAACGCCTGTAAAGCCAGCATTTTTGGAAAAGCTTCGAAGCTCGATGGCACAGGTTCTCGCACCCTCGCACTCATAAATGCTGTGCGGGACATCCTCCTCGGAAATATATGCCTCATATGCTGCATCATAGATGATCACGCAGCCGTTTTTGTTGGCGTAGTCGACCCACTCCTGAAGAGCTGCCTTTGTGATAGCACCGCCGGTAGGATTGTTCGGGAAGCAGAGATAGATCAGATCCGGTACTTCATCTGCCGGTATCTCCGGAAGGAAACCATTCTCCTCTTTGCAGGGCATGTAGATCACACCGTCAAAGTTCTCACGCTCTTTGTTATAAAGACCAGTACGTCCGGCCATAACGTTGGTATCTACATATACAGGATAAACCGGGTCGCAAACTGCAACCTTGTTATCCAGTCCGAAGATCTCCTGGATGTTTCCGGAATCACTTTTTGCTCCATCGGAAACAAAGATCTCGTCTGCGCTGATGTCGCAGCCTCTGGACTGATAATCATTTTTTGCAATGGCACTTCTTAAGAATTCATATCCGAGATCCGGAGCATATCCGTGGAAGGTTTCTGCGTGTGCCATCTCGTCTACGGATTTATGAAGGGCATCGATGATCGCCGGTGCAAGCGGCTGTGTCACATCACCGATTCCAAGACTGATCACAGAATCCTTAAATTCCGGATTGGCCTCCTTATATGCGCTTACCTTCTTTGCGATATTGGAAAACAGATAGCTTCCCGGAAGTTTTAAATAATTCTGATTTACTGTAACCATAGTATTTTATCTCCTTCTCTCAATTTCCTCTGCCAGTGCTTTTCTGACGCTGTCAGGATTTGCCTTGCCTTTCAGTTCTCTCATCAGCTGTCCTACAAAAAATCCCATAACCTTATCCTTGCCGCCCAGAAGCTCTGCCAGCGGTCCAGGGTTTGCATCTACGATCTTTTTCACAGTTTCGGTGAGAAGGCCTGTATCTTCTACGATCTTAAGACCATTCTCTTCTATATATACAACCGGATCAATATCCTCGTCAAACACTTTTTCAAATACTTTCTTGGCATTCTGTGCGCTGACCTCTTTTTTCTCCACCATGGAAAGAAGGTCTGCCAGATGCTTCGGGGTAAAGCTTACCCTTTCCGGATCAAGGCCCTTGTCCTTTGTCAGGCGGAGAACCTCCACCATAAACCAGTTTGCCACCTTTTTCGGGTTTCCGAGAAGAACTGCTGTCTCCTCAAAAAGTCCTGCCAGATGTCTGGATTCGGTCAGGATCCCTGCATCATAAACCGGAAGCTCATACTCCTTCTGATAACGCTCCATCTTGGCTTCACGAAGCTCCGGAATGGAAGTACGTAGCTCTTCGATCCATGCATCGGAAATGTGGATCGGCGGAAGATCCGGGTCCGGGAAGTAACGGTAATCCTTTGCATCCTCCTTGGAACGCATAGCATGAGAAGACTCTTTGTTATCGTCCCATCTTCTTGTCTCCTGTACAACGGCTCTTCCTTCTTCCAGAAGCTCGATCTGACGTTCTCTCTCTCCTTCGATTGCTCTCGCAATGGCCTTGAAGGAGTTCAGGTTCTTCATCTCTGTTCTTGTTCCGAAGGTCTCACTTCCCACCTCACGGACAGAAAGGTTGACATCGGCACGCATGGAGCCCTCCTGGAGCTTACAGTCAGAAACTCCAAGATACTGCATGGTGCAGCGGAGCTTTTCCAGATATGCGATAACCTCCTCGGAGCTTCTCATATCCGGCTCGGATACGATCTCGATCAGCGGTACCCCGCTTCGGTTGTAGTCAACCAGGGAGCAGTCTTCCCACTCATCATGGATCAACTTACCGGCATCCTCCTCCATATGCATCTCATGGATACGTACAGTCTTTTTGCCTGCGGAAGTCTCGATCTCAACAGCTCCGTCATAGCAAATCGGCAGATACAGCTGAGAGATCTGATAGTTCTGGGGGTTATCCGGGTAAAAATAGTTCTTACGATCAAACTTACAGTACTGATGGATATGACAGTTTGCCGCAAGACCTGCCTTGATGGCAAACTCTACCACTTTTTTGTTGAGGACCGGAAGAGAGCCCGGCATACCGGTGCAGACCGGGCAGGTATGTGTATTTGGTGCGCCTCCGAATTCTGTGGAGCAACCGCAGAAGATCTTTGTTTTTGTGGCAAGCTCCACATGCACCTCAAGTCCTATGACTGTCTCATACTGTTTCATGCCTTTTCTCCCCCTTCCATTGCTGTTCCGAAATCGCCGCGTTTTTTCTCATATGCATGTGCTGCGCGGAACAGGTTGTTTTCTTTGAAGCAGTCACCGATCATCTGGATCCCGATCGGAAGTCCTGCTGCGTCTTTTCCGCATGGAACTGTGATTCCGGGAAGTCCGCACAGGTTTACTGCTACCGTATAAATATCGCCAAGATACATGGCAAGCGGGTCTTTCAAGCTCTCTCCAAGCTTCGGCGCCGTAAACGGTGATGCCGGGGCAAGAAGAACATTATATTTGGAAAAGGCCTGATCAAATTCCTTTTTGATAAGGGCTTTTGTGCGAAGTGCTTTCAGATAATAAGCATCGTAGTAACCGGAGCTTAACACAAAGGAGCCAAGCATGATACGGCGCTTTACTTCCTCGCCGAAACCTTCAGTCCTTGTCTTCTTGTACATATCATGAAGCCCCTCGTACTCTTTTGCACGGAAACCGTACTTCACGCCGTCAAAGCGCTCCAGGTTTGAGCTGGCCTCTGCGCTGGCAATGATATAGTAGGCAGGGATCATATATTCTGTTGTCTTCATGGAGAAAAATTCTACCACTGCGCCCATCTCGGTAAGGCTCTTCAGCGTATTCATAAAGGCCTCTTTTACCTCCGGGTTCAGTCCCTCTGAGAGATATTCCTTCGGCACGCCGAATTTCATTCCCACGATCTTATCTGTCATAGAAGCGGAGAAATCAAGATCCTCTCTCTTCATGGATGTGCTGTCCTTGGCATCGTGTCCGGCAATGATCTCAAGAAGTGCCGCACAGTCCGCAACATCCTTTCCTACCGGTCCGATCTGATCCAGAGAGGATGCATAGGCGACCAGTCCGTAACGGGATACTGTTCCGTAGGTCGGTTTGATTCCGGTAACACCGCAGTAGGAGCTTGGCTGACGGATGGAACCGCCGGTATCAGACCCCAGTGCCAGGTAAGTCTCTCCTGCTGCCACTGCCGCACAGGAACCGCCGGAGGAGCCGCCCGGAACATGCTCCAGATCCCACGGGTTTCTGGTGACGCCGTAAGCGGATGTCTCTGTGGTACTTCCCATGGCGAACTCATCCATGTTTGTCTTTCCGATGATCACAAGACCTGCCTGTTCCAGACGGTCAATAACCTCGGCATTGTACTGCGGCACAAAATTCTCAAGGATCTTTGATGCACAGGTAGTTGTTTTTCCCTTAACGCAGATATTATCCTTAATTGCAATAGGTACACCGGCAAGAGGTCCTGTATAGGTTCCATCCTCAATGCCCTTCTGTACCTCTTTTGCTCTTGCATAGGCTTCTTTTTTGTAAGTATCAAGATAAGCGTGGACCTTGTCCTCTTTTGCTTCGATCTGATCAAATACGTATTTCACACCGTCCAGGACGCTTATCTGATGCTGCTTGGTCTTTTCCGCAAGCTGTAATGCGGTTAATTTTCCCAAATCCATGTCCTGTCTCCTGTCTTATCCAATTGTTTTCGGAACCTGATACTGGTTTTCTTTCTGTTTCGGTGCATTGGCAAGCATCGCCTCATGATTGTCTCCGTTTGTCACAATATCTTCACGAAATACATTTTCATCCTCAAAAATATGGGACATGGGCTCTACGGAAGAAGTGTCCAGTTCATCCAGCTTGTCTACATAGTCCAGCATCTTCTGCATGTCCTCTTTTGCTTTTTCCTTTTCATCCTCTGTCAGAGAAAGCTTTGCAAGGATGCAGACATTTTCCATTGTTTCATCATCGATTATCTTTGCCATCTTTTTTCTCCTTATTACGGCTCAAGTCTGTTCATATCACGTGGGAACAGACAGGTCTCACGAACGTTTTCTTCTCCGAGGATCTGCATGGTAAGACGTTCCAGTCCAATTCCAAGTCCTCCATGAGGCGGCATTCCATGCTTGAAGGTATCCAGGTACTGCTCCATACCCTCTTCATCCATACCACGGGCTGCGATCTTATCCTTCAGCATCTGATAATCATGGATACGCTGTCCGCCTGTAGTTACCTCAAGTCCCTTGAACAGAAGGTCAAAGCTTAATGTAAATTTCTCATCTGACGGATCATCCATTGCATAGAACGGACGCTTCTTAGACGGATAATGTGTGACAAAAACAAAATCAGCATCATATTCTTCTTTGAAATATCTTCCGATCAGCGCTTCTTCCTCCGGCTCCAGATCATATGGGTTGCGGATCTTACGATTATATTTTTCAGCTACCAGCTCTTTGGCCTTGTCAAAACGTACTGCCGGGATCTTGTCCACCTTCGGAAGCTCCACCTTCAGAATGGAAAGCTCATGAGCGTAGTCTTTCTTAAGAAGTTCTACCGCATACTGGAGAAATCCGGTTTCCATCTCCATGATATCCTCAAATCCGTTGATATAGCCCATCTCAAAATCAAGGCTTGTATATTCATTCAGATGACGTTTTGTGTTATGCTTCTCTGCACGGAATACAGGGCCGGTCTCAAATACACGGTCAAAAACACCTACCATCATCTGTTTATAAAACTGCGGGCTCTGTGCCAGAACTGCCGGTTTATGGAAATAACTCAGCTTAAACAGGTTTGCACCACCCTCTGCACCTCTGGCTCCGATCTTCGGTGTGTGGATCTCGGTGAACCCCTTCTCATAGAGGTAATCACGAAATGCCCGCACCAGAGCCTCCTGGATCTTGAATTTTGCACGCTCCTGCACATTACGCAGGGCGATAGGACGATAATTCAGCTTTGCCTCCAGGGAAGTGTTCAGCTTCCATTTGTCGATGGCCAGCGGAAGAGGCTCTGCAGGTGAGGAAAGGATCTCCACATGGCTGATGCGGAGTTCTCTTCCGTGAGGCGCTCTTTCTTCCTCATGAAGAGTTCCTGTGAGGCGCACACACATTGCCTCCTTCAGATCATGAATGGAAACATTTGTCTTGTCGTTTTCATATACGGTCTGAAAAAGCCCTTCTTTTTTTCGAAGTATCACAAATGCCACGTCACCCATATTACGGATGCTGTGTATTGCACCTTCCACTGTTGCTTCCTGGTCTTTCATGCTCTCAGAAAGAAGCACATCCCAGGCACATTCTCTAGTCTTACAGATTCCATCCATAAATTCCATTCCCTCATCCTCCAATTCAAAGTAGTTTCACCGAATCAGGAAATCCCCTGCGGAATTTTTCCCGATCCGGTGTGATATCAGTCATTCAGAACAGATCATTCCTGTCCGCTCTGCTGTTTTTTGTTGTTTTTTACACAGAATCATATAAAAGCATCAGAACCATCTGGGCCGTCTCCACCATATTGGTCCCGGAATCCATACTGCATTTCTGGATATAGCGGTATGCGTCATCCTCGCTCAGGTGATTTCTTTCCATTAAAAGCATCTTTGCATTTGAAATATAATTCTGTTCTTTCCATGAACGCTGCTTCGGCTTTTTCTTATCTTTTTTCCAGCGCCTTTCGATCTGGGAAAGCATCATGCTTACCGTATTTACCAGATCTCCGACTTTCAGAGGCATTCCCACGCATAAAATGGATGTTGGCGCCTCACTGATCACTCCCCGGGAGGCCATAAGCAGCATTTCAAAATAATCCGGCATATAGTCCAGAAGATCACGGTAGTACATATCCTGAAGATGATAACCGCAAAGCAGAACGCCGCCATCAAGCTCCGAGATACTGGCAAGGGCATTGGCACCTGAATTGCATACTGCCGCCACCGTGAATCCATATCGGTTAAGGACTGTGCGGATCTTTTTGGCATCTTCTATTTTCGGTAATGCAATCACGATACTCGTGTTCATAAGCCGCCACTCTCTTTCGTCCCATTATGCCTCGTTCATCAGATCCGATACAGATACTCCTCGATCTCCCAGTCGGAAATCTCCTGGGAATAACGCAACCACTCTTTTCTCTTTGCCTGCGCATACTGTTTGCAGAAAGCTTCTCCAAGGATTTCCTTCATCCAGCTGCTGTCCTCAAACAGTGTGATCGCTTCCCGCAGGTTCTCCGGTAAATTCTCGATACCCTGTTCCTTCTGATCCGACTCGGAAAGAGAACGGTTAGAAGCTTTTGTAGGATAGATCTTCTTCTGGATTCCATCCAGGCCCGCTGCCAGGCATACCGCAAAAACAAGGTATGGGTTGGATGCAGCATCCGGGCTTCGAAGCTCGATCCTGGTATCAGCACCATTGACTCTCGAAATCCTTACCAGTGAATTCTGGTTATTTCTCGTCCAGGTCAGCTCTGTAGGCGCATCAAATCCAGGTACAAGACGCTTATAAGAATTTACAAGCGGATTGGTGATCAGAGTCATCTCACGGCTGTGAGCCAGAAGACCTCCGATAAAATAGTATGCCTCTTCACTTAATCTGGACGGATCCTCCGGATCCACGAAAATATTTTTTCCATTTTTAAACAGTGAAAAATGGATATGCATGGCTGAACCGTTTACTTCCCGTCTTGGCTTCGGCATAAATGTCGCATGAAGTCCATGACGTTTGGCTACAGTTCTTACTGCCATCTTAAAGGTTATAACTTCGTCTGCCATCTCACGTGCTTCCCCGTAATGAAGGGCGATCTCATGCTGTGCAGGTGCTGTCTCATGATGAGAGGATTCCACCTCAAATCCCATATCCTCAAGAGTCAGTACCATGTCACGTCTTGCATTTTCGCCTAAGTCCACCGGACTTACATCCAGATATCCGGCCTTTTCGTGAGAAACCGTTGTAGGCATTCCGTTATCATCAATATGAAACAGGAAAAACTCGCATTCCGGGTCAACATAACAGGTATACCCTGCCTCCTCTGCTGCCTGCGCTGTTTTTTTCAGAATATATCTGGAGCTCATCTCATGCTCTGATCCGTCTGCACGGCGCATATCACAGATCAGTCTTGCAACCTTTCCCTGCTGAGGACGCCATGGAAGAATTGAAAAAGTATTATAATCCGGATACAGGATCAGATCCGGCTCCTTTTCTCCCACAATGCCCGCAATATGAGAGCCATATACAACGCACTGGTTATCCAGGGCTCTTGGAAGCTCTCTTGCTGTGATCGCAATATTTTTCAGAGTTCCAAACATATCTGTAAACTGGAGGCGGATGAACTCTACGTCTTCCTCCTCTGCCATTGCAAGAATCTCTTCTCTGGTATAATTCCCCATAGTATTCTCTCCTTTATTTCCTCATCACACAAAATAATTACCCTCAAAATCAGAAAAAGGGTGCACTTCAGAGAGCTTCCGCTCCTGAAGAACACCCTTGTTCATGGACGTAATTATAGCAATCGGTCAATTCTTTGTCAACCATTTTTTAAAAGGGGCAAAAGTTCAAAAGCTTTATCGCGGAAACACGAACAGTTTTTTTGACCTTTTGCCCCTGGTATCTGTTATTTTACTGTAAATATGAATAGCTCATCAGTGATTCATCCACTGCTTTCGCAGCCTCACGTCCCTCATGGATCGCCCATACGACAAGGGACTGTCCACGATGCATATCACCTGCTGTGAACACACGATCTACGCTTGTTGCATACTGCTCCGGTTTTGTTTCCACATTGGTTCTTGGTGTAAGCGCTACACGGAAAGCATCTGTCACATATTTCTCGCTGCCAAGGAAGCCGGCTGCAATAAGGACCACATCTGCAGGAATCACTTCCTCACTGCCCTCAACCGGTACCATATTGAATCTTCCGGTCTTTTCATCCTTTACGCCTTTCAGTTTTACGATCTTGGCCTTGCAGACATTTCCTTTTTTGTCCTTGATAAACTCGGTAACGGTTGTCTGATAGATCCGAGGATCATGGCCAAATACTGCAATAGCCTCTTCCTGGCCGTAATCGGTTTTCAGGACCTTCGGCCACTCCGGCCATGGATTGGAAGGAGTTCTTGCTGCAGGAGGCTGCGGCATCATCTCAAGCTGTGTTACAGATTTCGCACCCAGACGGATGGAGGTTCCCACACAGTCATTACCGGTATCACCACCGCCAATGACCAGAACATTTTTGCCCTTTGCAAGCTCATATGGGAATTTTGCAAAATCTGTATCCAGAAGACTTTTTGTTACCTGCTTCAGGAAATCCACTGCAAAGTAAATTCCCTTGGCATCTCTTCCCGGAACCTTGATATCTCTCGGATGAGAAGCTCCACAGCAGAGAAGGACACGGTCATAATCCTTCAGAAGCTGTTCTGCCGTGATGTCAACACCAACATTGATATTGGTAACAAATTTCACGCCTTCCTCTTCCATCAGCTTCAGTCTGCGGTCAATGACCTTTTTCTCCAGCTTCATGTTCGGAATGCCGTAGCGGAGAAGTCCTCCGATACGGTCGTTTCTCTCAAATACGGTTACGCTGTGGCCACGGCGGTTCAGCTGCTGTGCTGCTGCCAGTCCGGAAGGACCACTTCCGATGACTGCGATCGTCTTTCCTGTGCGGACAGGCGGGATCTGCGGTTTTACCCATCCTTCTGCATAGGCTGTCTCAATGATCGCTTTCTCATTCTCTTTTGTGCTGACCGGATCTCCGTTTAGGTTACAGGTACATGCAGCTTCGCAAAGTGCTGGACACACTCTGGATGTAAACTCCGGAAAGCTGTGTGTCTTGTTTAAACGAAGGAATGCCTGCTTCCAGTTTCCTGTGTACACAAGATCATTTGTCTCAGGAACCAGGTTGTGCAGCGGGCAGCCGGAAGCCATTCCGCCGATCATCATACCTGACTGGCAGAAGGGGACGCCGCAGGCCATGCAGCGTGCTCCCTGAAGTTTCTGTTTTTCTTTATTTAATGGAATACGAAATTCGTTGAAATTCTGAATACGTTCCTTTGGCGGCAGAACCTTTGCCGTTTCTCTTTCATAATCTAAAAATCCAGTTGGCTTTCCCATTTCCTCATCCTCCTTAATGTTTCACGCCGATGCTCTCATAGAACGCTTCCATCTGTGCCTGCTGGCTGGTCAGACCTTTTTCTTCCAGCTTTGCACTTAATGTGATCATTCTCTTGTACTCATCCGGAATGAGTTTTTTGAAGTGAGGCAGATAGGAATCAAAATCAGCCAGCACCTTCTTACCGATCTCAGAGCCTGTTGCTTCCACATGAGCCTCGATAAGATCACGAAGCTCTTTTTTATCATATTTATTATCCACTTTTTCAATGGAGATCATTGCTTTATTGAGGTTCTTGTAAAGAACGTTATCCACATCAAGGACATAAGCGATACCGCCGCTCATACCTGCTGCAAAGTTCTTTCCTGTTTTTCCAAGAACTACCACACGGCCGCCTGTCATGTACTCGCAGCCATGCTCGCCAACACCCTCAACAACTGCAACCGCACCGGAGTTACGTACTGCAAAACGCTCACCGGCAACACCGTTGATAAATGCAGTTCCGCTGGTCGCACCATAGAGTGCCACGTTTCCGACGATGATGTTCTCTTCAGCCTTGTATCCGGCCTTCTCTGGAACCTTAACGATCAGCTTTCCACCGGAAAGGCCTTTTCCGAAGTAGTCGTTGCTGTCACCGGTCAGTTTCAATGTCAGTCCTTTCGGAATAAAGGCACCGAAGCTCTGTCCGCCTGCACCTGTACAGTTTACAGTTACCGTATCCTCCGGAAGTCCATCCTTATGATTTCTTGTGATCTCAGATCCGAGGATGGTACCAAATGCACGGTCTGTATTGGTAACATTTACATCAACAGAAACTTTCTCCCCCTTCTGGATCGCCGGTGCACATTTCTTGACCAGAACTTTTTCATCCAGAGTTTTCTCAAGATTGAAATTGTATACAGCCTTCGGATCAAAGGTTACTTTGCCCTTTCCTGCATATGGGTTATTCAGGATGGCACTTAAGTCAACCTTACCCTTATGCGGCTCCTGCACACTGTCAGAAACTGTAAGAAGGTCTGTACGACCTACCATCTCATCGATGGTGGCAACACCAAGGCGTGCCATGTACTCTCTCAGCTCCTGTGCAATAAAGCGCATGAAGTTCTCCACATACTCCGGTTTTCCGCGGAATCTCTTACGCAGCTCCGGGTTCTGTGTAGCCACACCTACCGGGCAGGTATCCAGATTGCAGACTCTCATCATCACGCAGCCCATCGTTACAAGTGGCGCTGTTGCAAAACCGAATTCCTCTGCACCGAGAAGTGCTGCAATGGCAACGTCACGGCCGCTCATCAGCTTACCATCTGTCTCGATACGTACACGGTTACGAAGTCCGTTCATGATCAGCGTCTGGTGTGTTTCTGCAAGTCCAAGCTCCCATGGAAGTCCTGCATTATGGATAGAGCTTCTTGGCGCTGCTCCTGTACCTCCGTCATATCCGGAGATCAGAACAGTCTGTGCACCGGCCTTTGCAACACCGGCTGCAACCGTACCAACACCCGCCTCAGAAACCAGCTTTACGGAAATATCCGCATATTTATTGGCGTTTTTCAAGTCATAGATCAATTCTGCCAGATCCTCGATAGAATAGATATCATGATGTGGCGGCGGAGAGATCAGGCTGACTCCCGGTGTGGAATGACGGGTTTTTGCGATCCACGGATATACCTTCTTTGCAGGAAGATGTCCGCCCTCACCCGGCTTTGCACCCTGTGCCATCTTGATCTGGATCTCTCTTGCGGAAACCAGATAACGGCTGGTAACGCCGAAACGTCCGCTGGCTACCTGTTTGATCGCAGAGCAGCGGTCATTGTCTGTTCCTGCTGAATCCAGACGCTCATCACTTTCACCACCCTCACCGGTGTTGGATTTTCCATGGAGATGGTTCATGGCAATAGCCAGTGTCTCATGTGCTTCCTGGGAAATAGAACCGTAGGACATGGCACCTGTCTTAAATCGTTTTACAATATCCTCAACACTCTCAACCTGGTCAATCGGAATAGGCTCCTTGGCAAACTTAAAGTCCAGAAGACATCTTAAGTTTCCATGACCCTCGTCATCTACCAGCTTTGTATATTCCTTGAACATCTCATAGCTGCCCTGTTTTGTGGACTGCTGGAGAAGATGAATGGTACGCGGGTTATATTTGTGCTCCTCACCCTGGCTTCTCATCTTATGGGCACCTACGCTGTCCAGAGTAAGATCTGTGGCAAGCCCAAGGGGATCAAATGCCTCAGAATGAAGTTTTTCTACATTATCCTCGATATCTTCCAGTGTGATTCCGCCTACACGACTTACGGTTCCTGTAAAGTAACGATCGATCACATCCTGGGAAATTCCGATTGCCTCAAAGATCTGAGATCCCTGATAGGACTGGATAGTGGAAATACCCATCTTGGAAGCGATCTTTACGATACCGCTGATCACTGCATGATTGTAATCATCAACGGCTGCGTAATAGTCCTTATCCAGCATATGTGTATCGATCAGCTCATGGATCGTATCCAGTGCCAGATACGGATTGACTGCACTTGCACCATATCCGAGGAGTGTTGCGAAATGATGTACCTCTCTCGGCTCACCGGACTCCAGGATCAGGGCAAGGGAAGTGCTCTTCTTTGTTTTTACAAGATGCTGATGTACTGCGGAAACCGCCAGCAGGGACGGGATCGGCATATGGTTCTCATCCACACCGCGGTCAGAAAGGACCAGGATGTTTGCTCCCTCACGGAAGGCTTTGTCTACCTCTACGAACAGACGGTCAATGGCACGTTCAAGCTTTGTGCTCTTATAATATAATGTGGAAATAGTCACAACCTTGAAGCCGTCCTTTTTCATATTCTTGATCTTCAGCATATCGGTGTTGGTCAGGATCGGATTGTTGATCTTCAGCACCTGACAGTTCTCCGGCTTCTGGATCAGAAGATTTCCGTCTTTTCCTACATATACACTTGTAGAAGTAACGATCTCCTCACGGATCGCATCGATCGGCGGGTTTGTTACCTGTGCAAAAAGCTGCTTGAAATAATCGAACAACGGATAATGTTCCTTGGAAAATACTGCAAGGGGAGTATCATGTCCCATGGCTCCGATGCTTTCTGCGCCGTTTAATGCCATGTTTCGGATCGAAGTACGGTACTGCTCATAAGTATATCCGAAGGCTTTCTGAAGGCGTGCTCTCTCCTCCGGAGTGTATTCGACAACTCTCTGATTCGGGATCTTGATATCACGAAGCTGTACCAGATTGCTGTCCAGCCACTCACCATAAGGCTGTTTTTTCGCATATTTTTCTTTGAGCTCATTGTCATCAATGACACGACCCTGAACGGTATCAACCAGAAGCATTTTTCCCGGATGAAGACGTTCTTTTAATACGATCTTCTCCTCATCCACAGGAAGAACACCAACCTCGGAGGAAAGGATCATATAGCCATCAGATGTGATATAGTATCTGGATGGACGAAGACCGTTTCTGTCAAGAACCGCTCCCATCACATCACCATCTGAGAACAGAATGGACGCAGGACCGTCCCATGGCTCCATCATAGTCGCATAGTACTGATAAAAATCTCTCTTCTCCTGAGAAATCGTATCGTTGTTTGCCCATGGCTCCGGAATCGTGATCATCACTGCAAGTGGAAGATCCATTCCACTCATAACCAGGAATTCCAGGGTATTGTCAAGCATTGCAGAGTCAGAACCATTGCGGTTAACTACAGGAAGGACCTTGTGAAGCTCATCCTTCAGATACGGAGACTCCATGTTTTCCTCACGTGCAAGCATCTTATCGGCGTTTCCGCGGATTGTGTTGATCTCACCGTTATGTACGATGAAACGGTTCGGATGTGCTCTCTCCCAGCTTGGATTCGTGTTGGTACTGAAACGGGAATGTACCACTGCAATGGCAGACTCGTAATCCTGGCTCTGAAGATCGCCAAAGAAGGTACGGAGCTGTCCTACCAGGAACATACCTTTGTATACGATGGTACGGCTGTTCATGGAAACTACGTAAGTATTATCATTACTCTGTTCAAATTCACGACGTGCGATGTAAAGCATACGGTCAAAGGCAAGACCTTTTTCCACATCCTCCGGTTTTTTAACAAATGCCTGCATAATGCACGGCATGCACTCTTTCGCTTTATGACCAAGAACCTCCGGGAAGACCGGTACTGTACGCCATCCAAGAAGTTCCAGGCCCTCTTTTTCCACGATGATCTCGAACATCTTCTTTGCCTGGGCACGTTTGATCTCCTGCTGTGGGAAAAAGAGCTGGGCTACACCGTATTCTCTCTCTCCGCCGATATCAAAGCCTTCTTTTTTACAGACCTTCTTAAAAAATTTGTGGGAGATCTGAAGAAGGATACCGACACCATCACCGGTTTTTCCTTCTGCATCCTTACCAGCACGATGCTCAAGATTCTCTACGATCTTAAGAGCATTGACAACTGTATCATGTGTTTTCTTTCCTTTTATATTAACAACGGCTCCGATACCGCAGTTATCATGTTCAAATTCAGGGCGGTAGAGGCCCTGCTGCTGATTTGCTACTTCTCTCATTTTTCTCATCCTTTCATTGCAGCTTCTTCTGCCGTCTTTTTATCAACTGCCGCCTGCACAAATCCACGGAACAGTGGATGTGCATGGTTTGGCCTGGATTTAAATTCCGGATGTCCCTGTGTTCCCACAAAGAACGGATGTCCGGCAATTTCGATCATCTCAACAATGTGAGCATCCGGGGATGTTCCTACAATGGACATTCCCTTTTCGTCCAGTTCCTTACGGAATGCGTTGTTTACCTCATAACGATGTCTATGACGTTCCTGGATCTCTTTCTTTCCAAAAAGCTCATAGGATCTGGAGCCTTCTGCAAGCACACACGGATAGCTCCCAAGACGAAGAGTTCCTCCAAGATCTTCCACATCCTCCTGATCCGGCATCAGGGCAATAACCGGATGTGTTGTTTCCGGTGCCAGCTCAATACTGTTGGCATCTTCATATCCAAGCACATGGCGGGCAAATTCCACAATAGCCATCTGCATTCCCAGGCAGATTCCAAGGTATGGGATCTTATGAACTCTTGCATACTGTGCCGCAAGGATCATTCCTTCTGTACCACGGTTTCCGAATCCTCCCGGAACCAGGATTCCATCTACAGAATGGAGAGTCTGATCCAAATTTTTTTCATTGAGTTCTTCGGAGTCCACCCAGGTGATATCAACCTTTGCACGGCAAGAGATCCCGCCATGCTTCAGCGCTTCCACAACACTCAAGTATGCATCATGAAGCTGTGTATATTTACCAACCATGGCGATTTTCACAGTTTTATCCGGGTGGCGGAGATTTTCTACCATATTTTCCCAGTCTGTAAGATCTGGTTTGCGATTCTCCAGTCTTAAGCTCTGCAGTACTACGTCTGCAAGCTTTTCTCTCTCCATTGCAAGAGGAGCTTCATATAAATATTCCACATCCAGATTCTGAAGCACATTGCTTACAGGCACATTACAGAACAGGGCGATTTTTCCACGGATATCCTCGGTAAGAGGATACTCACTTCTGCATACCAGGACATCCGGCTGGATTCCCATTCCCTGAAGCTCTTTTACACTGGCCTGGGTCGGTTTGGTCTTCATCTCTCCGGAAGCACGGAGATACGGGATCAGAGTTACATGGATAAGGATCGCATTGTCATGTCCCACATCATGCTGGAACTGACGAATGGATTCCAGGAACGGCTGGCTCTCAATATCACCGACTGTACCACCAACCTCGATGATGGCAATTCTGTCTTCGTCTGCGGATTTTGCTCTGTAAAAACGGCTCTTGATCTCATTGGTAATATGCGGGATCACCTGAACGGTACCTCCGCCGAAATCACCATGACGCTCTTTCTGAAGAACAGACCAGTAAATCTTACCGGTTGTCACATTGGAATTTTTGTCAAGGCTTTCATCAATGAAACGCTCATAATGTCCAAGGTCAAGGTCAGTCTCTGTACCGTCATCCGTTACAAAAACCTCTCCATGCTGAATGGGATTCATAGTTCCCGGGTCAATATTAATGTAGGGATCAAATTTCTGCATGGTCACCTGATACCCTCTGGCTTTCAGAAGGCGCCCAAGAGACGCTGCGGTAATTCCTTTTCCCAGACCGGAAACAACTCCACCTGTTACAAAAACATACTTTACTGCCATCTTCGATTTCCTCCTCCATTTTGTGTCCCACAACAAAAAGGCGTCCGGAACAGATTCCAAGGGGTGAGAATTCCCCTGTGGTATCCGTTCCTGACGCCTTTGTCAGTTATCTTTCATATAAAATATGGTTTACTATAAACTATTTTTTTTTATTTGTCAATAACTGATTTTTCATATAGTCTGCGGAATTTCTTCCTATGAAATGGATGCAAAGAAAAAACAGACGCCTGCTGAGGATTTCAAACTGATCTCCTGTCTCTGCAGTCACGTCTGCCTTTTCTTTTTATGTCTTTCATATCTTGTCTGTCTCTGCACTGTCTGTCAGGCAACTGCATATTTCTGAAGGAAACGATCAAACTCATGATCCTCGCCATGACAGGTTACTGTAAGAACTCTGGTCAGATCCATGCTGAGGATTCCAAGAATAGATTTTGCATCAATTAAAATTCTGTTATATGAAATATCTACATCAAAATCACATTTACTTGCAGCCTTAACAAATTCTTTAACATCCTCTGTCGCATTCAATCTAATTTTTTTAGACATAAATATCATCCTCTCTTTTATCTCGGCAAAAAACCGGCCTTTTTTCGGCCTTGCTGTTTTCCTGTATATTCCAGACCAGCGGCCCTTTTTCATCTGGCTGTTCCACATTATGTCTCATGTTGTCAGATTTGTCAAGTTGATGTTTTTTATCGTTTTTAAGAGTCTTTCTATAAAAACCCGGATTTTATATGACAAAATCCGGGTTTTTTATATATTTATTGTGCAGTTTTTACATTTTCGTTTTTCAATCCATTATTTTTTACTGTGAGATTAATTCCACATAGTTCATTAATCCTGTTTGATTTCTGCCGGTATTTCCATCGGATAATTGCCATCAAAACATGCTTTACACAGCGGAAGTCCACCTGCCATGCCTTCCAGATAATCGATCTGCATATAACCCAGGGAGTCTGCACCGATCATCTTACGGATTTCTTCCGTGCTGTGCTGTGCTGCGATGAGCTGGTCATTGGACGGCACATCGGTACCAAAATAACAGGGATGTAAAAATGGCGGGGAGCTGATACGTACATGGACTTCTTTTGCTCCTGCTTCTTTCAGCATGTGGATCAGATTGGCAATGGTAGTTCCGCGGACAATGGAATCATCCACCAGAACGATTCTCTTCCCCTTCACCACAGATTCCAGAACGCTCAGCTTCAGATGGACACTGGACTCTCTCTCCTGCTGTGTAGGCTTGATAAAAGTTCTTCCAATGTAACTGTTTTTATAGAACGCAAAGCCAAACGGGATTCCGGATTCCTCAGAATAGCCTTTTGCTGCCGGAAGTCCGGATTCCGGTACACCGGTCACCAGGTCCGCTTCTACCGGATAGGATTTTGCAAGAGATTTTCCTCCACGGATCCTTGCATCATAGATTTTCACGCCATCCATGGTGCTGTCCAGTCTTGCAAAATAAATATATTCAAAAACACAATGAGCATGCTTTTTCTTCTCAGTCAGTTTACTGGATTTCAGTCCGTTCTTGGTGATCGTGACGATCTCACCCGGTTCAATATCACGGATAAATTCCGCTCCTACAGATGTCAGCGCGCAGCTTTCAGATGCAAGGACATAGGCATTATCTCTTTTTCCAAGACAGAGGGGTTTCAGTCCGTAAGGATCACGGGCACCGATCAGCTTCCGGGGGCTCATGATCACAAGAGCATATCCTCCGCGGATCTTCTCTACGGTTTTATGTACTGCTTCCTCTACAGTGGCAGAATGCACACGTTCTCTTGCGATATGGAACGCGATAACCTCTGAGTCGGTAGTTGTATGGAAAATTGCGCCTGTCTGAATCAACTCCCATTTCAGAGCTTCTGTATTAACCAGATTTCCGTTGTGCGCAAGTGCCAGACTTCCCTTGATATAAGAAAGTACCAGCGGCTGTGCATTCTCTGCGACAGATTCTCCGGTGGTGGAATAACGAACATGTCCGATTCCAATATCACCATTCATATTATGTACAACATCTTTTCGCAAAACTTCGCTTACCAGTCCGAGATCTTTATGGAACTGTACGTTTCCTCTTTCTCCGTCCGTCCTTGAAACGGCCATTCCGCAGGACTCCTGTCCCCTGTGCTGCAGCGAGGTAAGACCATAATAAATAGATGGTGCAATATTCCCTCCATCCAGATCATAAATCCCGAATACGCCACATTCTTCCTTTACTCCTGACATATTTCCCTCCATCTGTTCTTTCCGTATTGTACATCTTTGTCACTGGTCAAAAAGCTTCTTTTGCCTCAATCACTTATAGCGATTGCTGACTTTTCGACTGTATAACTACGATATCAGATTATAATAAAAGGACAAGATTTGTCAACCCTGCCTATTTTCCGACAGTCCGATCGCCCTGGTCAATTTTTTAGATTTTTTCAAAAAAGCTCTTGACAATATTTTATTTTGGTGTATACTGCAACACATAAAGCAAAGGCGCTTTGGATACGGCAGGTATCTGAAGCGCTTTTTTTGTTTTCCGGTCCGTTTATACTCGGTTCTTCCGGCAGCGGTCCTTATAAAATAATTAAAAATTATAATGAATGAGTGAAATCGAAAGGAGTGTACCTATATGGCACAGAGTATCCCTGAAATGTATGGCAGCCTTGTATTCAATGACAAAGTGATGCGAAGCAAACTGCCAAAGGACATGTACAAAGCATTAAAGAAAACAATTGAAAACGGAACTCATCTGGAACTGGACGTTGCAAATTCCGTAGCAGTTGCAATGAAAGAATGGGCTACTGAAAACGGTGCGACACATTACACACACTGGTTCCAGCCGATGACAAACGTAACTGCTGAGAAGCATGACAGCTTCATCTCCCCTACAGGTGACGGACAGGTGATCATGGATTTCTCCGGTAAAGAGCTGGTAAAAGGTGAGCCGGATGCATCCAGCTTCCCGTCAGGCGGACTTCGTGCTACTTTTGAAGCAAGAGGATATACAGCATGGGATCCTACTTCACCTGCATTCATTAAAGATAAAACTCTTTACATTCCTACTGCATTCTGTTCCTACAGCGGAGAGGCACTGGATAAGAAAACTCCTCTTCTTCGTTCCATGGATGTTCTGAACAAAGAAGCGGTTCGTATTCTTCACATCCTTGGAAACAAAGAGGTCCGTCACATCGACACAACCGTAGGACCTGAGCAGGAATATTTCCTGGTTGACAAGGATCTTTACAAAAAGAGAAAAGACCTGATCTTCTGCGGCCGTACTCTTCTGGGCGCTTCTGCACCAAAAGGACAGGAAATGGAAGATCATTACTTCGGAGCCCTGAAGCCTCGCGTTGCTGCTTACATGCATGATCTTGACGAAGAACTTTGGAAGCTTGGCATTCCAGCAAAAACAAAACATAACGAGGTTGCTCCTGCACAGCACGAACTGGCTCCTGTATTTGATACCACAAATGTTGCTGTTGACCACAACCAGCTGACCATGGAGATCATGAAGAAGGTTGCCGACAAGCACAACATGGTCTGCCTCCTTCACGAGAAACCATTTGAGGGAATCAACGGAAGCGGTAAACACAACAACTGGTCTATGAGCACAGACACAGGTGTAAACCTTCTTGATCCAGGAAAAACACCGGCAGAAAATACACAGTTCCTGGTATTCCTGGTAGCTGTCATCAAAGCCGTTGACGATTATGCTGATCTTCTCCGCGTATCCGTTGCAAGCGCCGGAAACGATCATCGTCTTGGAGCAAACGAGGCACCTCCTGCGATCGTATCCATCTTCCTTGGAGATGAGCTGACAGACGTACTGAAATCTATTGAAAACGATACCTTCTTCAGCAATAAGCATGCGGTACAGATGGATATCGGAGCAAAGGTACTTCCGCACTTCATAAAGGATACCACAGACAGAAACCGTACTTCACCATTTGCATTTACCGGAAACAAATTTGAGTTCCGTATGCTTGGTTCTGCAGCATCTGTCGCAAACCCGAACATCGTACTGAATACCGCTGTTGCAGAGGTTCTTGCAGAATTCAGCGCAGCTCTTAAGGATGTTCCGGAAGAAGAAATGGAAAGCGCAGTACATGCACTTCTTAAGAAGACCATTGAAGAGCATAAACGCATCATCTTTAACGGAAACGGATATACAGACGAATGGGTTGAAGAAGCTGAGAAACGTGGTCTCTACAATCTGAAAACAACTCCGGATGCACTTCCGCATTTCATTGCTGAGAAGAACATTGCGCTGTTTACAAAGCATGGCATTTTTACAAGGGAAGAGCTTTTCTCCCGTTACGAGATCTGGCTTGAGAACTATTACAAGACCATCAACATCGAGTCCAACACTCTGGCTGAGATGATCCAGAAGCAGGTAATTCCTTCTGTATATACATATGTTGAAAAGCTTGCAGATACTGCAGCTGCAAAGAAATCCGTAGTAGCTGATATTTCTGTAGCAAGTGAAGCTGCTCTGATCTCCAAACTGAGTACACTTGCAGATACCATGGCAAAAGATCTGGAAACTCTGAAAGCAGATACATCAAAAGCTCTTGCTTCTTCTGACGATGTACTTGCATGCTCCAAGGCTTATCAGGAAACTGTTCTGGAAGACATGGAAACTTTAAGAAAATCTGCAGATGAGGCAGAGGCTCTGATCCCGGATGAGTTACTTCCTTATCCGACCTACGACGAGCTGTTATTCTCCATCTGATCACGGATATCAGATAACAATTTCATACGGTAAATACAGGGGATATCCCTTATGAACTCTACTTCATAATTCATTATCGATTTCCTCATCCATTAATCACACGATACAGATATCCCCTGTTTTACATATACTAATTTTGATTTCGTAAAGGCGCGGAAGAGAATTTCCTCTCTCCTGCGCTTTTTCGTTATACTGATACTGGATAAATTCTATCTGTTTTTTTCTGTCCGGTATTACAAAAATTCTTTCTATACATAATAAGAAAGAAAAAAATTGGGAAAGGGAGTGTTACTATGTATTCTTCAGTAAACACAACTTGGGTCCTCGTCGGTGCAGCACTGGTCTTCTTCATGCAGGCTGGATTTGCAATGGTCGAAACAGGATTCACAAGAGCAAAAAACGCAGGAAATATCATCATGAAAAACCTGATGGACTTCTGTATCGGTACACCGGTCTTCTGGCTGGTTGGATTTGGCATCATGTTCGGTGCAGGAAACGGTTTCTTCGGCAAAATTGGCGGAATCGCCTCAGAGGCAAACTACGGAAACGCAATGCTTCCGGATGGAGTTCCTTTCTGGGCATTTCTCATCTTCCAGACTGTATTCTGTGCTACTTCTGCTACCATCGTATCCGGTGCCATGGCAGAGCGTACTAAATTCATCTCCTACTGTATCTACAGTTTACTGATCAGTCTCGTTGTATATCCTGTATCCGGTCACTGGATCTGGGGCGGCGGCTTTATCAGCCAGATGGGATTTCATGATTTCGCAGGTTCCTGTGCCGTTCACATGGTTGGTGGTGTTGCTGCACTGATCGGTGCCATCATCCTCGGACCTCGTATCGGAAAATATTCCAAATCCGGTAAATCCAGAGCGATCCCGGGACATAACCTTACAGTTGGTGCACTTGGTGTATTCATTCTCTGGTTCTGCTGGTTCGGTTTCAACGGTGCATCTACTGTCAGCATGGAAGGCGATGCCATTGTAAGCGCCGGAAAGATCTTCGTAACAACAAACCTTGCAGCTGCTGTTGCTACTGTAACAGTTATGCTGATCACATGGATCCGCTATAAAAAACCGGATGTTTCCATGTCCCTGAACGGTTCTCTTGCAGGACTGGTAGCCATCACAGCAGGCTGTGATACCGTATCTCCTACATCTGCAGCTATCATCGGAATCCTCTCCGGATTCATTGTAGTATTTGGTATTGAATTTGTTGATAAAGTTCTCAAAATTGATGACCCGGTTGGTGCTGTTGGCGTTCACGGTCTTAACGGTGCTTTCGGAACTCTTGCTGTCGGTCTTTTCTCCGACGGTGCAGGTACCGAGTGGAAGGGTCTTCTCACAGGCGGTGGTTTCCATGGCTTCGGTGTTCAGTTTATTGGTATGGTTATCACCATCGCATGGGTTGCTGTTACTATGACAATTATCTTCCAGGTAATCAAACACACGATCGGACTTCGTGTTTCCGCTGAGGAAGAGATCGCGGGTCTGGATATGAAAGAGCATGGCCTCGCAAGTGCTTACGATGGATTCTTTGTACAGGATACCATGACAAAGGCTCCGACTCCAATGGGAACTTCCGTAAAAGCCCCTGTTGTAAAACATGCTCCTTCTGCTCCTGCTGAATCTGTTCCTGAAATTCCTGCAGACGGCGTACACAAACTGACAAAGGTTGTTATCATCACACGTCAGAACAAGCTGGATGAGTTTATGCAGGCTATGAACGAGATCGGCGTAACCGGTATCACTATCACAAACGTTATGGGCTGTGGTGTTCAGAAGGGTGCTCCAACCTACTATCGTGGTGTTGAAGTCGACATGAACCTCCGTCCGAAGGTTAAGATCGAGATCGTTGTAAGTCTTGTACCGGTTCAGAAGGTTATTGATACTGCAAAAGAAGTTCTTCATACCGGTCAGATCGGTGATGGTAAGGTCTTCGTTTACGATATCGAAAACGTTGTCAAGATCCGTACCGGCGAGGAAGGCTTCCTGGCTCTGCAGGATACAGACGCATGATTCTCTTATGAGAGGAACAGATAAAATCTTCTACGCAATATAAACCAAATAAAAGCCAAAAAGCTCCGGAACATTATTCCTTAAATGTTCCGGAGCTTTTCATATCTTTTTTTATTCTCTTCTCAGTCTCGGCAGATTCCACCGGTAATGTGCCGCCAGGTACCGGATCAGGATCACTACCACCGTTCCGATCACCATGGCCGGCACTCCGCCCCACAGCCTGTATATCCAAACACAGGCAATGGCCCCTACAATAGACGCACAGGCATAAATATGGCGCACAAAAATATATGGCGGTACTCCTGCCATCATATCACGGATCAAGCCGCCTCCAACTCCTGTGACAGTCCCAAGAAATACAAGAAAAAATGTTCTTTCCATATACCCCTGGGAAATCCCCTTATCAACCCCCATGACAGTAAACACACCAAGGCCAACCGTATCCATCACCAGCATCACCTTATCATAGACCAGCCGGTTCCCGCCTTCCAAAAGCTCCTGCTTCCAGTACATCACTGCAAAAACAATACAGGCCGTCACGGTTGCCACAATGGTATACAGCGGATCCTGAAACATTCCCGGCGGCACGATTCCCAGGATAATATCCCTGGTAGCTCCTCCGCCCACTGCAGTCACCACTCCAAGAACGCAGACCCCGAAAATATCCATTCCTCTCTGCGCCCCCACCATAGCTCCGGAAGCAGCAAACGCAATAGTTCCTGCCATCTCCAGCATAAATGTAAACATACTCTGATAATCCATTTCCCCCTCCATGCATATCAAGCCGTATTTTTTCTCACCCTCATATCTGCATCCTGTTTTCCCTGTCTGCACATTTCCACAAGGTGCACATTTCCGCAGGGTGCAAGAAGGAACCCTGACATGCAGGATTCCTTCTCTTATCTTCGTGATCACTATATTTCATATTAACAGAATTTTCTCATTCTGTATATCTTTTCTTTTTGTATCTGACTTCTGCTATTCTGCTTCGATCAGAAATCCTCGCCGTTTCAGCATATCCTGGATCATATCCAGGATTTCCTCGGATTCTGCTTCTACTTTATGATAATGATAATCCGATGTGATATTCTTCAGAGGACTGGACTTGCCGCTTCGGATATCCTCCATAAAATTCTCAACCTGGCGCCTGGAGCTGATATTCAGTTCTGCCTCGATATGCCCGTAAACTCTGTGATTCACCATTACGTTGATCACTTTTCCGCCAAGATCCACAATCCCGCAGAGCTCGTTTTCCAGATCCGCATCTGTATGATGCACCTTGAATATCCGGCTCACAGTATGGGGAGCAGTAAAAATATATCCTCTATTGGTGGAGATCACGTCATTCCCCTCCGCGCGTATCAGCGCAATATCCTGCACGATCACCTGTCTGCTGACCTGAAATGTTCTGGCCAGAGCACTTCCTGAGACCGGCCGTTCACTGTTTTTAATTTGATCCATGATCGCTGTCCTGCGTTCTGAACCAGTCATTTAAGTTCCCCTTTCCTGGCTGTGCCTGTACTTTTTGTTCCGATACCTCTCTCCTTCATTCTCGCGATCTCTCCACCTCGGCCCGACATCACCTGCTATGCCTCTGCTTCCGGCAATTCACGCTTCTTTTCTGATATTCGGGGTATTTCCTGTCACAGCACTCGGTATTCTGTAAAATCCTGCATTTTTCAGGAAAGCGGATGAAGATTCTTAAGCGAAATATCAAGGATCGGTGCAGAATGCGTTAACGCACCACTTGATACATAGTCTACACCAACATCCCTGATCTTTGCAATGTTTTCTTTTGTAACATTTCCAGAACATTCAGTTTTGGCTCTTCCGCCGATCAGCTGCACCGCTTCTTTCATCATCTCCGGAGTCATATTATCAAGCATGATGATATCTGCGCCGGCCTCAACAGCTTCTTTTACCTGATCAAGAGTTTCTACCTCAACTTCGATCTTGCGGACAAAAGGAGCGTACTCCTGCGCCATTTTTACAGCATTCGCAACGCTTCCTGCTGCTCCGATGTGATTGTCTTTCAAAAGAACTCCATCTGAAAGATTATATCTGTGGTTCTGTCCGCCGCCTACACGAACAGCATATTTCTCAAAAATACGCATATTCGGCGTCGTTTTTCTGGTATCCAGCAATGTGATCCCTGTTCCTTCAAGAAGTGACGCAACCGAATGTGTATAGGTTGCGATCCCGCTCATTCTCTGAAGATAATTCAGCGCCACACGCTCGCCGGAAAGAAGCACCCGGATATCTCCTGTAACTTTTCCCATTTTCTGACCTTTTTTTACTTCATCTCCATCCTTGCAGAACAGCTCCACTTTTGTGTCAGCATCCAGAAGCGTAAATACACGGCTGAAGATTTCCAGTCCCGCAATGATTCCATCCTCTTTACAGATCAGATCTACCTCTCCCGGAACTGCTTCTTTCATAACAGAGTTTGTGGTAACGTCTTCACTTGAAATATCTTCCTTTAAAGCCTCCAGGATCAGGTGATCTACCTGAAGTGTCATTGTGATCTTATTCATTTTACAATACCTGCTCTTTCTTAATTATCACAGCAGCCCTGTTCTCCAAAGCAAGGCTGCTCCTGTCTTTCATAATACGGATATTTATATTCCGGCTGCATTCACGCCGCACCTGCAGCACTTTTCTTTTCTGCTGAGATTGCTTTGGCTGCACGTTTTGCAAATACAAGGCTCTCCAGCAGGGAATTACTTGCCAGTCTGTTCGCGCCATGTACACCGTTGCAGCTGGTTTCTCCCACTGCATAAAGCTGGTCCATGCTGGTCTTGCTGTCAGAATCCACCCAGATACCGCCCATGAAATAATGCTGAGCAGGAACAACAGGGATGCATTCTTTTGTCACATCATAGCCTTCTTCCAGGCATCTCTGATAAATATTCGGAAAATGATTCAGGATCGTATCTTTATCAATATTTTCCATGGAAAGCCATACATGGTCTGTTCCTTCTTTTTTCATTTCTTCCCGGATCGCATTTGTTACTACATCTCTTGGAAGAAGTTCATTGACAAAACGCTCTTTTTTGCTGTTATAAAGTACTGCACCTTCTCCTCGAACCGATTCTGAGATCAGGAATCTGCGGCCCGGTTTCTTGGAATACAGCGTTGTCGGATGGATCTGCACATAATCCAGATGTTCCAGACGCACATTGTGTTTTTTTGCAATATCAAGAGCATCCCCTGTAAGATGCGGATAGTTGGTGGAATGCGCATATCTTCCTCCGATCCCGCCGCTGGCCAGGATCGTATCCTGTGCATAAATCTCTACCGGGATCTCTCCGCCCGGCTGGATCTCTTCCTGGCTTTTCACTGCTTTTCCGGCTTCCATAGCTTCAAGACGTGCCCTGTTCGCTTCTGCGGAAACTGCCTTCAGACCTGTACATTTGCCATTTTCCACAAGAATATCCTGCATGGTAGTATATTCCAGAATTGTTACATTTTCAAGCTTCAGAACCTGCTGGAGCAGTTTTTCGGAAATTTCTTTTCCTGTGATATCCTCATGATAAAGGATCCTCGGTCTGGAATGTGCACCTTCTCTTGTATAGGCAAAATCATCTCCATCCATCTTGAAATCCACGCCATATCCGACAAGATCATTAATGATATCTCTGGAGCCTCGGATCATAATGTCTACCGACTCTTTTCTGTTTTCGTAATGTCCTGCCTTCATGGTGTCTTCAAAATAGCTGTCGTAATCGTTTTCATCACGAAGCACACAGATTCCCCCCTGCGCCAGGAAAGAATCACTACTCCTCATATCCTCTTTTGTGATGATCACGATCTTTTTGTCCCGCGGAAGCTTCAAGGCACTGAACATACCTGCAACACCTGTTCCCACGATTACTACGTCTGTTTTAATTCTCATTGCTTTTCGCCTCTCTGTCTTGATTTCTCTTTTCAGCCAACTCAGACAAATCTTTTATACAAATGTGTTTTATTTATTTTGCCAGTTCCAGCATCCGCTCCAGCGGTCTCTTCGCGTTTTCACGTGTCTCGTCTGTTACATGAACCTCATTCTCCCCGGTTTTCAGAACGTGGAGAACTTTTTCCAGAAATACTTTTTTCATGTTTTTGCAGACCGGTACGGTTTCTGTGAAGTAGAATTTTTTATCCGGGCAGGTAGTTTCCAGCTTGTACTGAACGCCACATTCTGTGCAGATGATAAACTCTTTATTGTCACTTTCCTGTGCATATTTAATGATTCCGGATGTGCTTCCGATGTAATCAGCCTGTTTCAGAACTGTCTGAGGACATTCCGGATGTGCCAGAACCAGTGCATCCGGGTGCGCTTCTTTTGCTGCTTTTACTTCTTCCGGATTCATAAATTCATGGACAATACAGAAACCTTCGTTATAAATAAAGTTCTTCTCAGGAACCTGTTCTGCAATAAAATGTGCAAGATTTCTGTCCGGGATAAAAAAGATGTTTTTGTTCGGAAGCGCTTTTACGATCTTTACTGCATTTGCGGAAGTAACACATACATCAGAAAGCTCCTTCAATGTTGCTGTGGAATTAATGTAACAGACAACTGCCACATCGTCATATTCCTCTCGCACCTTGCGGATGCCTTCTTCTGTTGCCATATGAGCCATCGGACAGTCTGCATCCATGGCAGGCATCAGAACAGTTTTATCCGGACTTAAGATCTTGGCGCTCTCTCCCATAAATCCTACTCCACAGAACACGATCGTCTTCTCTTTCGCGCTGGCTGCGATCTTGCTGAGATAAAAGGAATCTCCTATATAGTCAGCTACATCCTGCACTTCGGGACGCACGTAGTAGTGTGCAAGGATGATGGCATCTTTTTCTTTTTTTAATTTCTGGATTTCTTCTGCAACTGTCATTATCTTTCACCTTTCCTGCAGGATTTCTTTTTTGAGTTCCTGCTTTTGCTTTCTAGTACAGCGAATATTAAGTAACCGCCATATTGACTTGTCTGATTTTTTATTATCATGTAACTTTTTTTCAAAACATCTTACACATAATACCACAGTCCTTTACATGTGACAAGACAGTTGTTTGATATATGTAAAGTTTTTTTGTAAAGAAAGACATCAAAAAACACGGTTTCCACAATGAAACTTTCATCCTGGAAACCGTGTTTCTGCACACATTCATTATTTTATCAGTCTTATTCACCGTTCTGCGTACTGTCAGCTGCTCATTTATTACAGTTTTCTTTCTGATCTGCCGCGATCACCCGATCATTTCCCCAGCAGTTCTCTCTCAATCCGCTCTCTTGCTTCCGGGGCCTGCTTATCCATCTTTTCCGGAAAACCAAACATGGAAACGCAGGCAATGTTATCGCCGCCGGCTTTCGGTGCATCCGGTTTCAGCTGCTTGCTGGCAAAATCCATTTCTCTCAATGTTTCAAAAATACCATCAAAATCCACATCACCCTCACCCATTGCAAGATGCTGATGCACCGTCACATCCGCTTTTCCACGGCCATTCAGCCACGGCGGATTTAAAATGTATCTGCAGTCCATGGTCTGGTTAAAGGTATCCGCAAAAAGTACATGGGTCAGTTCATCTCCCGCATATTTCAGCATGGACCGCACATCTCCTTTGCCCTCATCGTAGAAGAAGCCGTGAGGAGAAGAATACACATAACCAAGGTTTGGAGAACGGAAGGATTTCACCATATCACAGGTCTCATTATTCAGCTCACAGAAATCATAAGGATGAGACTGGATCTCCACACGGATACCCTCACGCTCGATCAGCGGAAGCAATTCCTCCATGGATCTAAACCACATTCCATTGCAGATCTCCTGCTGGTTCGGATCACCCGAAAGCTCTGTATTGATAACCTTCACTCCCATATCTCCGGCGATCTGGATCATCCGTTTCCAGTTTGCAACTGCAAACTGTCTCTGTTCCTCCGTCGGACCAGACCAGCGATACACTACGATAAAGGACGAAATCTCAACGCCAGTCTCTTTAAGAGCCTGTCTGTATTCCTGTTCACATTCTTTTGAAAACAACGGATGCTTATAGAACGGATTGATCCTCGGATGCGGAGACTGTTCAATATATTTATATCCCCAGTCCGCCACCTGATGGACCATACGGTTGATATCCATCTGTTTCGCAAGAACATCTACGTCAAATGCGATCTTCATGATGCATTCCCTCCTTTTTCCTCTTCTTTATTCCGGATATAATCCAGAATCAGGCTGGCCGCTCCGGCTGCACCTGTTTTGGATACATTGATCACCATATCGTAATAATGGGGATCGTCTCTGCGGATTCCGGTAAACTTCTCATAATATTCATTTCGGATCTGATCACGTTTCTTCAGTTCTCCAAGAGACTGGCCTTTATAATATTCCTGGCCCTCTTTTTCCCGGTAAGCATCATCTGCATAAACGAAAAAGCTGTATGTATGCGGCTCTCCACGAAGCACATAGTTGGCACATCTTCCCAGGAATACACCTGGTCTTCTCTCAGAAAGCTCACGGATGATCCGGCTCTGCACCTCAAACATCTGAACACCTGTATAATCTGCTGCCGCACCTGCCGATGAATGTCCATACGGGGAAAATGTAAGCTCAGAATCCTCATAATTGTAGGAATCCAGATACTGCCTTACACTTTCCAGATCTGCTTTTTCCATACCGAACTTTTCTGCCATAAGACAGATGATCTGACGATCATAAACCTTGCAGTCCAGTGCTTTTGCAACATCCTCGGCAATCTTTCTTCCACTGCTGCCATACAGTCTTCCAATTGCCACGTTGATCCGGTTTCCGGAAGCTTCCGGTAACGGCATGGACTGAATCTCGCCCGGCACAGAGCCGCTTTCCTCTCCCGATTCTCGCTGGATCAGTTCACGCATCATTTTGTCATAAACTTTGTCCAGCTGGTAGCATGCTGCGATCACAAACATCACTACCCAGATCGCTATCGGAACATACAGATAAAATCCCTTGATCACGCGGATTGCCTCTGCAGACTGCTCTGCCGCTGTCGCCTTTGTTCCGTCAAAGTATGCCGCCGAAAGAATTCCTCCCATAATAGCAGAAGTCAGTCCGGAACCGGCTTTCTGACCCATGCTCATAGATGAGAACATCAGACCCTCCACACGCTTGCCTGTTTTCCACTGGCCATACTCAATAGCATCGCTTGGAAGAGAATACTGCACACCATAGAAAGGTGCGATTCCGATACCTCTCATGATACAGGTTACAACACCAAGCGAAACACTGGTAATATTCATCAGGAACAGAAGCTGTCCTGCAACGCCCAGGATGCAGCCGGCACAGATGAGATTTCTTTTTCCATAACGGGGAAGTACCTTCGGCAGAAGGGCAATTCCTGCCACAGTTGCCAGTTTCTCAGCTGCGGAAAGAGGCATGACGAGGTCTACATTTCCGAGTACATACTGGCAGTAATAGGTAAGGTCCGTTCCGATAATGATTTGATATGCGGTATAAAAGATCATCAGCCCCAGAGCGATAAGGAAATACCGGTTGGTAACGGTTGCTTTAAATGCTTCCACAAAAGGAATATCTTCCTTTTCCTGTTTTGCTGCAGAAACACGCTCTGTACAGACCATATAAGTATTCACAAGTACACCGACAGAAATGATCGCATAGCCGGCAGTTACTAGGATCCAGGCCATCTGCTGATTGCCGGTAATATTCGCTACGATATTGATCAGCGGCAGTGTGAACGCAGTAATGATCATACTTGCTGTGATCGACAATACCATGCGGATGTTACAGATCACATCACGTTCACGACGGTCACGGCTCATCAGAGATCCCAGTGCATGGAATGGCTGGCTGATAGCAGTGTATACAACCGTATTCATGATATTATAGGTAACAAAAGCATAGATGATTTTTCCCATATTTCCCATTGGCGGCATGGTGAACAAAAGCACCGCTGCCAGCGCATAAGGAACCGCAAGTCTTAAGATCCAGATCCTGGCTTTTCCATACTTGGAATGAGTCCGGTCGATAATAGTTCCCATCAGCACATCGGAAAATCCATCAAAAACACGGGACAAAAGCATGATCATTCCTACCGCACCTGCTGATATTCCAACAACGTTGGTATAAAAATAGATCAGCAGAGTTGTAGTCATGGTATACATCAAGGTCAGTGCCGGATCACCAAAACAGTATGCCAGCTTTTCCGACAACGGAACCTTGATGAATTCATTCAAGTCTTTCCCCTTCTGCTTGTAATTCAACAATTCAGGGATTCCCTTACCAGCCATAGTATCTACCTCCTATCGGTTTAAGGTCGGACCTTTCTGAATGAATTATCCGAAATATTTCTGCACAAAGTCTCTGGTAACTTCCGCAGCCTTTTTCACGTTGTCCTCATGGCTCATTGCATAGTACTCCGGACGGAACTCTTCGATGGTGCAAACGCCATCAAAACCAATCTCCTTCAGTGCAGCTGCGATTCCTGCATGATCTACAACACCCTCACCCGGCCACAGTCTCTTGTCGTCTCCGCAGGAGCCAAGCGGAAGATCCTCACAGTCATTTAAATGGTATGCAAAAATCTTCTTGCCATCAGCAGCTCTCAGGTCCTCAAGGCGGGAGCACATCTCATGGAAATGGAAGGTATCCACGGTAACGCCTACATTATCTCTGTCTACTGCTTTTACCACATCATAGGCTGTTCCAAACTGGTTGATGGAGCAGTTCGGTGCACCACAGAACTCCAAGGAGATCTTCATATCCGCGCCAACCTTATCGGAAAGATAACGAAGACGTGCAACTGCTTCTTCTTTGATCTCACTGACAGATTTGTCTTTTACATCAAAGCTTGGAACGGTGATCAGCATTTTCATTCCGATCGCTTTGGAAACCTTCAGGATAAAATCAACTTCTTCGTCAATCTCTTTTTCCCCTGCCTCATCTCTCTGGTTAAAGAAGATCAGAGTGTTGTATGCCCATGGTTTCAGATGATGATTCTTAAACCAGTCTGCAAGTTCTTCCAGTGTATGCTCTTTGAGATAGTCCTTTACGCAGTCAAAGCGGATCTCAATATAATCAAAACCATATTTCTCGCACATCTCCAGGTCTGCCATAAGAGACTGTCCTTTACATTCCAGTGCAGTTGCTTCATTAAATCCTAATTTCATCTTCAATACCCTCCATATGTTTTTACTTTTCAGCCAATTTTTCCGGTTAATCTCACCGGCAGGTTTTCCACTGCAGTTTCAACAAAGCCGAAGCGGAATCGGATCCTGCCGGTAACTGCCGCCGCAGACTCATTGGGGAAGTCTGTAGCAATAAGTTGGTATGATAACTCACACTTGATGAGGTGGAGCTCGTAAAATATATTTATTTATAAAATTCCGGCTTCTCAACTGCTGAAACGATTTTCTCGATCTGTCCGGTTTCCTGCGCTTTTACAAGAGCATCTGCTGTGATCGCTGCCAGGTATCCATCCCATGCATTCGGTCCTGTGATCACTCCTGCCTCTGCGTTATCAACCCAGTCCTGAACCTCTTTATCATAAGCGTCTTTAAATCTTACGAAGCAGTCTGTGTCAATAGCAGTGGACACTGCCGCATTCTTGCGGATAGACGGATAAGCCGGCTGTGCCATTTTCAGTGCACCGTCCTCACATACAACTTCACAGTTGATGTCATATCCAAACTTGCAGTTTACAAATACTTCTACATCAATGCATACACCTTTTTTAGTACGGAGCATCATGATCTGCGGATCCTTCAGCTCAAAGTGGGAATATTTCGTCACTTTTGGCATTACTACCTGTGCTGATTCATACTCATCATCTACAAGCCAGTGAAGGACATCGATCTCATGGATTGCGGTATCGTGCACAGCCATTGGTGTATTGTAATTGGTACCTACCTCCGGATTTCTGTGTGTACAGTGAAGGATCAGCGGCTCGCCGTATTCTCCGGTTGCAAGTGCTTCCTTGATCTGCTGATATCCCTTGTCATAGCGTCTCATAAATCCAAGCTGGATGAGATGTTTGCCGGCTGCCTCCTCTGCCTTTACTACTTTCAGGCAGTCCTCAGCAGTTGTACATAATGGTTTCTCACAGAAAATCCTCTTACCGGCCTCGATCGCCTGAAGAAGAGAATCTACATGTGCGAAGCCCGGAGATACGATAAATACTGCATCTACGTTCTCTGCATTGATGAGCTCCTTACTGTCTGCATAGACTTTTGCTCCGCAGATCTCGGCTGCTTTCCTGGCACTTTCCTCAAATACATCGGAAACAGCTACTACTTCTGCTCCCTGGATCTTCTCTGTCAGTCTTCTGATATGATCTCTTCCCATTCCGCCGCATCCGATAACTCCTACTCTTAACATTTTAAATTCCTCCGTTCATTTTTTATTGTTTTCTGTTTTTGTGTTCTTTTTGATGATGTTATATTATCATTTTGTGCGCGTGAACGCAATGTCTTTTTTGTACAAAATTTCCATTTTGTTTTTATGCGATTTTCACTATTTGTTACTTCATTCACATATTTTGTTTGTTTTACAGTATTTTTTCGGCATTCGCTCACATTTTCGCATCTATAAAATGACTTACTATGCTTATTACAAACGTTGACCATATAGCGTTTTATTATGTGCACCAGAACGCAATATTTCATTTCCCTTATACCCTAGTAGAGTTTATGTAGAATATTATTGTATTTCAACACATAAAGAGTTATACTTATATGTAGTTTTATTTAAAATACACAAATGCATTTTTCATACTTTATTTAGCCGAACTGTAAGGATCAAAGCTTCTCTCAGAAATCCCTGAAACGCAGGCAGACTTCCCTGATTCGGTTAAATTCATACGAAAAACACAGCAGAAAGGACTTATCCCTATGAGCGACTATAATTTAGAAACTAAATGTATCCACTCCGGCTATACCCCATCCAAGGGCGAGCCCTGTGCACTTCCTGTTTATCAGAGCACTACTTATAAATATGACACCACTGACGAAATGGGCCAGTTATTTGATCTGAAGGCAGACGGATATTTTTACACCCGTCTCCAGAACCCGACCAACGATGCCGTAGCTGCAAAGATCGCAGATCTGGAAGGCGGTGTTGCTGCGATCCTGACTTCTTCCGGACAGGCAGCCAACTTCTACGCAGTATTTAATATCTGTGAGGCAGGCGATCACGTTGTTGCCGCTTCTACCATTTACGGAGGAACCTTCAACCTTCTTGCCGTCACCTTCAAGAAACTTGGCATTGACTGCACCTTTGTTGATACCGATGCAACAGAAGAAGAGATTGCTGCCGCATTTAAACCGAACACAAAGGTTCTCTTTGCAGAAACCATCGCCAATCCGGCTCTGGTCGTCCTGGACATCGAGAAATTTGCACACGTTGCACACCAGAACGGCGTGCCTCTTATTGTGGATAACACCTTTGCCACACCGGTAAACTGCCGTCCCTTCGAGTGGGGTGCAGATATCGTTACCCACTCCACCACCAAATATATGGACGGGCATGCCGTTCAGGTAGGCGGCGCCATTGTCGACAGCGGTAACTTCGACTGGGATGCCTATGGCCATAAATATCACGGTCTGACAGAGCCGGATGAATCCTATCACGGTGTTGTCTATACAAAGCAGTTTGGAAAAAAAGCTTACATCACTAAGGCTACTTCCCAACTGATGCGTGATCTGGGCTCTATTCCGTCTCCGATGAACTGCTTCCTTCTGAACCTCGGCCTGGAAACGCTTCCACTGCGTGTTGAACGCCATTGCTCCAATGCCCAGAAGATCGCAGAATACCTGAACGCACACGAAAAGGTTTCTCATGTAAATTATGCAGGACTTCCAGAGGATAAATATCACGCACTGGCTCAGAAATATATGAAGGATGGTCGTACCTGCGGCGTTATCTCCTTTGAACTGACCGGTGGCCGTGATGCAGCAGTCCGTTTTATGGACAGTCTGAAGCTTGCCACCATCGCAACTCATGTTGCTGCTTCCATCACTATGGTCCTTCACCCAGCCAGCCATACCCACCGTCAGATGAACGACGAGCAGCTGGTTGAAGCAGGAGTTTCTCCCGGAATGATCCGTCTTTCCATTGGTATCGAAAATGTGGATGATATTATCAAAGATCTGGATCAGGCACTGAAAAATGCATAAATAACCAATTCAAAAAGGAAGGATACATCTGCTCATGCATGATGTATCCTTCCTTTTTATGATATATTTTCTCCTACTCTCAATTATGGCATTTCCGCAAATTACCTGCATCCTGTTCTGAACGGCTTTCTTCTGGCGCATAAATTCCTGCAGCTGCTGCATGTATCTGAAACTACCTTACAAAATCCATTATTCATCTTTTTCCAGCTGTTTGATCAGCTGATTCACATATGTAGAAAGCCCCGCCACCAGGACTCCCTGTGTCGTGGATGTAAATACTGCCATTGCAATATCCTGTGCATTTTTACAGGAACAGGTAGCAAAAACATAAATTCCGCATATAAGGATCCCTGCACACCCCAGTATCAGCGGAATATATTTGTCCTTCACAGCCTGAGCCTCCTTCAGTGCGATCCCCATAAAATACAAAGCGATCGCTGTGATCAGCAATTCCGGTTTAATATAATCCTCAAGCGCTTCCATAAATATTCTCAGTATCTCCCCTGCCGCTTTGATTTATTTTATGAATTTCTCCAAAAAATATTTCATAAATTCCCCAAAAATGTTAGCTACGTGTTCGCTATTACTGTTTTTTCGCACTTTTTGAGAATATTTTGTTCTATTGCAGAGCAAAAAGAAAAAGGCCATAGACCCTAAGGTTTACAGCCTTTCCCACTATTTTTCGTTATCTAAAATCAGAATTTGCCAGCGTCAGCAGCTTCCTGTACGGAAACAGCTACAGCAACTGTCATACCAACCATCGGGTTGTTTCCAGCGCCGATAAGACCCATCATCTCTACGTGAGCCGGTACGGAAGAAGATCCTGCGAACTGAGCGTCAGAATGCATACGTCCAAGTGTATCAGTCATACCGTAGGAAGCAGGACCTGCTGCCATGTTGTCCGGATGAAGTGTACGTCCTGTACCACCGCCGGAAGCAACGGAGAAGTATTTTTTGCCTTTCTCGTTGCACTCTTTTTTGTATGTTCCTGCTACCGGATGCTGGAAACGAGTCGGGTTCGTGGAGTTTCCTGTGATGGAAACGTCAACGCCCTCTTTCCACATGATCGCAACACCTTCCGGAACGCTGTTAGCGCCGTAGCAGTTAACCTTTGCACGAAGTCCCTCTGAATAGGATTTACGGAATACTTCCTTAACCTCGTTCTTATATGGATCATATTCTGTCTCTACATATGTAAAGCCGTTGATACGGGAGATGATCTGAGCAGCGTCTTTTCCAAGACCGTTCAGGATAACACGAAGAGGTTTTTTACGAACCTTGTTTGCTTTCTCTGCGATACCGATCGCACCCTCAGCTGCTGCGAAAGACTCATGTCCTGCAAGGAAGCAGAAGCAGTCTGTCTCTTCCTCAAGGAGCATCTTTCCAAGGTTTCCATGTCCAAGACCTACTTTACGTGTGTCTGCAACGGATCCCGGGATACAGAAAGCCTGAAGGCCTTCTCCGATAGCTGCTGCTGCGTCAGCGGCTCTTCTGCAGCCTTTTTTGATCGCGATAGCTGCACCTACTGTGTAAGCCCAGCAAGCGTTCTCGAAGCAGATCGGCTGAATGCCTTTGATCTGATCGTAAACGTTCAGTCCTGCGTCTTTAGTGATTTTCTCAGCTTCTTCGATAGAAGCGATTCCATAGCTGTTTAAAACAGAATTGATCTTGTCAATTCGTCTCTCATATGATTCAAATAAAGCCATTTCCTGTAACCTCCTGATATTTTCACCTTACGAAGTGTAATTACTCTTTTCTTGGGTCGATGATCTTAACAGCATCTGCAACACGGCCGTACTGACCCTTTGCTTTCTCCCATGCTGTGTTCGGGTCATCACCTTTCTTAATGAAGTCAGTCATTTTTCCAAGGCTTACGAACTGATATCCGATGATCTCATCGTTCTCGTCAAGAGCGATACCTGTAACATAACCCTCAGCCATCTCAAGGTAACGAGGTCCTTTTTTCAGAGTTCCATACATTGTACCAACCTGAGAACGAAGTCCTTTTCCAAGGTCCTCAAGACCAGCGCCTACTGCAAGTCCGTCCTCGGAGAATGCAGACTGGGAACGTCCGTAAACGATCTGAAGGAAAAGCTCTCTCATAGCTGTATTGATTGCATCACATACAAGGTCTGTGTTCAGTGCCTCCATAACGGTAAGTCCTGGAAGGATCTCAGAAGCCATAGCTGCAGAATGAGTCATTCCTGAACATCCGATTGTCTCAACAAGTGCCTCCTGGATGATTCCCTCTTTAACGTTAAGGGACAGCTTACATGCACCCTGCTGCGGAGCACACCAGCCAACACCGTGTGTAAATCCGGAGATATCCTTTACTTCTTTTGCCTGAACCCATTTTGCTTCTTCCGGGATCGGAGCGGCACCATGATGTACGCCCTGTGCCACTGGACACATTTCTTCTACTTCGCGTGAATAAATCATTTTAAAACTCCTTTCAAGTATAGATTGACCGATGTTATTGAGAAAAAAAGTTCGATAACACCCTACGGCTATTTTCTCACAAAACCGTTGTTTCGTCCAGTCATATTTGATAAAATTTTGCCATAAAACGCATAATATTGGTAGTTATTCCGGCAGTATTGCATGCCTAACTGTCAAATATTTCTGGCAACTACTGTATGTATGTGATAATATATTAGCAAGTTTAACCCTGGAGGTATATTTTTCATGAATGCATCTGTGGATTCTGTTTTTCCAGAAAAATACCGCATTCTCAGCGGAAGCGCTCTGAAGATGATCGCGGTCATCACCATGCTGATCGATCATATCGGAGCTGTGCTGCTCAGTATGTATCAGCCTGCACAGAAAATCCTGTTTACACTTTTCGGCAGAGAATATACTGTATATCTTATTTTCCGCGATATCGGAAGAGCTGCTTTTCCCATCTTCTGTTTTCTCCTGCTGGAAGGCTTCCGGCATACACGGAGCCGGTTCCTCTATGGAAGAAATCTCCTTCTTTTTGCGCTGCTCTCAGAAATTCCGTGGAATCTGATGTTTACAAATACGCTGCGTTACGAAAGACAAAATGTGTTTTTCACGCTTTTCCTCGGATATCTGGCCTTTTGTGCCATCGAATATTTCCAGACCAGACCTTCGATGCAGCTTCTCTGCATCCTGGGACTGCTTGTTGTTTCCATTTTTCTGAAAGCAGACTATGGATGGCGGGGGTATATCTTCCTGCTGATCATGTTCTATATGCGAAACGATAAGCCAGGCCAGGCAATCCTCGGAAGCTGCTGGCTTTACTATGAATGGAGAGCCTCCTTTGCCTTTCTGTCCATTAACCTGTACAATGGAAAAAGAGGCTTCATCCGCGGAAAATCAGCAAAATATTTCTTTTACTGGTTTTACCCAGTCCATATTATAGGACTGGTCATACTTCGACAGCTTTTGTTTTTATCTTAATCCCGCCCGCTCCCGGTCGGTTCATCCTTCCACGACCAATACTGTTGCATCCATCACCCCATCAAAAAAAGCTGCACTCTCTCAAAAGTGCAGCCTAAATGCGTGTCCAGAAGGATCTGTTTCTTATTTTTTCTTTACGATCTCTTTTGCATTTTTATAAATGGAATCTGCAGGAACACATCCACGTACCGGTGACAGCGGGTAGATATTAGAATTCCGTCCGATCACAGTACCGGGATTCAGCACAGAACCGCATCCGACTTCAACATGATCTCCGAGCATCGCTCCGAATTTCTTAAGACCGGTTTCGATCTTTTCATCCCCGTCTTTTACGACAACCAGCTTCTTGTCTGATTTTACGTTGGAACAGATCGATCCGGCACCCATGTGGGACTTATATCCCAGCACAGCATCTCCAACATAATTATAATGAGGAACCTGAACCTTGTTAAACAGCACTGCATTCTTAAGCTCTGTGGAATTTCCCACAACTGCGCCCTCACCAACGATAGCCTTGCCGCGGATAAATGCACAGTGGCGCACCTCGGCGTCTCTGCCAATGATAGCCGGTCCGGTGATACTTGCAGTCGGCGCAACTGTAGCGGATCTTGCGATCCATACATTTTCGCCCTTCTCCTCATATTCAGAAGGATCCAGTGTTTTTCCCAGCTTAATAATGAAATCTCCGATCTCCGGAAGAACCTCCCACGGATAGGTTTTTCCCTCAAAAAGCTCTGCTGCAATAGTCTCATTCAGATCCAGCATATTGCTGATAGTAAAATCTTTCATCATGATGATCTCTTTCCTCCCTGTCTGGAAGCTCGCTCCGGCTTCCTGTAGTTTACAGCGGCCGCATCAAAAAACTGCCGCAGGTTATACTGATAATTGCTTGCCTCCACCTGCCGGGTACGTACCCGCACAAAATGCTCCAGCTTGTCCATATATTCCTGTTCCGTGATGCTGCCCTCTGCCACATAGGTGAGGCCCTTTTCCCAGCTTGCCGTAAGCTCCGGGTTCAGAAGCTGCCGGATAGAACAATTTACCACATCGAAGATCATTTCCCCAAGAAGTGTTGGAGTGATCACCTGGGTCTTTTTGTTCAGTGCCAGATATTTGATGTTAAAAAGCTTCTTCAGGATCTCGGCACGGGTAGCACTGGTGCCGATCCCGCTTCCCTTGATCTGGGCTCGAAGCTCCTCATCCTCGATCAGCTGTCCCGCATTTTCCATGGCAAGGATCATGGAACCGGAATTGTATCGTTTGGGCGGTGAAGTCTCACCTTCCTTGATACTCAAACCGTTCACAGGAAGTATATCACCCTTTTTCAGCTTCTGCAACGCCTCCAGGAGCACAGTATCACAGGAAACCTCGTCTTCCTCTCCATTTCTGTTTTTCTCACTGTCTGAAGCCCTTTTCCGCGAAAAAGAATTCGTGGCGATCTTCAGATAGCCTTCTTCTTTGAGAACCTTAAAGGATGAAAAGAATGCCTCGCCGTCCAGCTTCGTCACAAGACTCACCTTCTGATAAACGGCCGGCGGATAAAAAATACACAAAAATCTCCGTACAATGGTCTCGTACACACGCTGTGCAGTAAGAGACACGCTTCCAAGCGCATTCAATCCCTGACCGGTAGGAATGATCGCGTAATGGTCTGTGATCTGCTTGTCATTCACATATCTGGTCTTTGCAATGCTTTTCCAGGATTCCATCCCCAAAACCTCTGCCGCCGCAGCACCGGCCTGCTGATAATTTCGAAGACCGGATATATTCTTGTATATCTCCTTGGCCACTGCCGTGGAAAGAACTCTGGCATCCGTTCTCGGATAAGTCACCAGCTTCTTCTCATAAAGCTCCTGTACGATCCGGAGTGTCTCGTCCGGACTGATCTTAAACAGCTTTGAGCACACATTCTGAAGCTCCGCCAGGTTAAAAAGAAGCGGCGGATTTTTGTTTTCTTTTTTTCGTTCCACCTTTTCCACAATACAAGAAAGGGGCTGGTTCACCATCAGCTGATCGATCAGCATCTGTGCATGCTCTTTTTTCCTGAAGCCGTTTTCTTTATAAAGATACGGGGACTGGAAATACCGGCTACCTTCCACAGCCCTCCATTCACCGTCAAAATTTTCACCTGCAAGTCCAATGCTGCCAAGGACACGGTAAAACGGTGTCTTCACAAAGACACGGATCTCCCGTTCTCTCCGCACCACCATGCCAAGAACACAGGTCATCACACGCCCAACTGCAATGGCCTGATATTTGGAATGGAGATAATTGGTGACACTGCTTCCGTAGCGCAAGGTCAGAACTCTGGAAAAATTGATTCCCATAAGATAATCTTCCTTTGCGCGGAGATACGCAGATGCTGCCAGATTATCATACTCCGAGATATCCTTCGCTTCACGGATCCCTCTTAAGATCTCTTCCTCTGTCTGGGAATCGATCCACACACGTTTCTGGACTTTCCCCTTTACTCCTGCCATCTGGGCTACCAGACGGTAGATATATTCACCCTCACGTCCGGAGTCGGTACACACATAAATGGTATCCACATCCGGCCGGTTCAGCAGTCCTTTTACGATCTCGAACTGCTTTTTGACCCCGGGGATCACTTCATATTTAAATTCGCGCGGCAAAAAAGGCAGGGTATCAAAACTCCACCTTTTAAACTTGATATCATATTTTTCGGGATAGCTCATGGTAACCAGGTGTCCTACACACCAGGTTACCACAGAATCATCAGATTCCAGATATCCGTCTTTTCTCTGACCGTTGATCTTCAAAGCCTTCGCAAATTCCTGTGCCACGCTGGGCTTCTCCGCTATGTATAAAGCCTTTGCCATACTATTTATCTGCACTCATCTTTCTAAGCGGCCATGCCAGAAGCACAGCTCCGCCAACTATATTTCCCAGTGTTACGATCACCATGCTTTTAAGCATAGCGCCGACAGACAATCCTGGCACCATACAGAATGCAACTGTAAAAATACCCATATTTGCAATACAATGCTCAAATCCGCTGACAACGAAACCTGAAATACAGATCACGATCATCAGGAACTTGCCTGACTCACTCTTCAGCTTAATGCCGCAGAGAACAGCAAGACAGACGAAGAAATTACAAAGTACCGCACGGAAAAACATCTGTCCTGCCGGAATACTCAGTTTTCCGTTTATAAATCCGGCAAAATAATCTGCTGTACCGGACGCTCCGGCACCTGCAAAGATCAGCGCCAGGATCAGGCATCCCACAAAATTGCCGATGTAACTGATTCCCCAGACCTTGCCTACGTCTTTCCATGATACGCTCTTGTCATACGCACCAAAAGCCATTACCAGATTGTTACCGGTAAACAGCTCTCCTCCTACCATTACGATCAGCAGGACCGCAATAGAGAACACGATGGCTCCAAGGAATTTCCCCCATTCCGGGAATGTCTTGGAAAATACATTTCCAACAACGTTACAGTAGATCATCGCCACATCAATAAAAAATCCGGCCATGATCGCCCGCATAAAGTATTTTCCGAAATTGCTGTTCAGTAAGTTTATCTTACCCTTCGCAGCGGTTGACAGTTTCTCTACATCCTCCCTGTTCATAAATAGCACCTCCACATATTTTTAGCAAGCGTGGCACTTTGTTGCTGCTTCTTTGTTCACAGCAACACGCTTTCCGGAAATCTGCTTGTTATATTGTAACACTTTACTAATTATTTAACAATAAAAATGCGAAAATTTTCAAAAATTTCCGTTTTGTTACATACAACAAATAATATCCGTTTTATACCAGAACACGATAGATGCCATCCCAGGCCAGTTCCTTTTTTTTCAGGAAATTTTCTGTTTCCTCCTCTGATTGCTCCACGCATTTCCATGCCAGTCCGCACTGGGCACTGATCTCTGAAGGGATCGGAATCAGCCTTCCCGGAAATTCAGATTCCCTGGCCGTTTTTTCCATTTTCATGGCAGCCGTGGTTGTGGAAAATGTCACAACTGTAGTAATTACTTTTCTGCGCATATCTCCTTTGGTCCTTCCACACACGCAAAAACAGGACACCGGAAAAACCGATATCCCGTTTCTGATGATTTTCTTTATTTCCTGTAAAGGATCCAGTTCTTATTTAGCCTGGATATATCCTTTCGCTTTCAGAGTTTCTGCACAGAGAACTGCTCCGCCTGCGGCACCTCTTACTGTGTTATGGGAAAGTCCGATGAACTTGTAATCATAAACAGTATCCTCACGAAGACGTCCTACAGATACTCCCATTCCATTCTCATAGTTTACATCCATCTGTACCTGCGGACGGTTGTCCTCCTCAAGATACTGGATGAACTGCTTCGGAGCGCTTGGAAGCTCAAGCTCCTGCGGAAGTCCCTTAAACTCAACCAACTTCTGGATCAGCTGCTCTTTGGTAGGTTTCTTGCGGAATTTAACGAATACAGCTGCTGTATGTCCGTTGAGGACCGGAACACGTACACACTGGCATGTGATGACAGGTGTGGTAGCCGGAACGATCACGCCGTCCTCGATCTTGCCCCAGAGTCTTAATGGCTCCTTCTCACTCTTCTCTTCCTCACCACCGATGTACGGAATGATGTTGTGCTCCATCTCCGGCCAGTCCTTGAAGGTTTTTCCTGCTCCGGAAATAGCCTGGTATGTAGTGGCAACTACTTCATACGGCTCGAACTCTTTCCATGCGGTAAGTACCGGAGCGTAGCTCTGGATAGAGCAGTTCGGTTTAACAGCTACAAAGCCGCGTTTTGTTCCGAGACGTTTCTTCTGGAATTCGATAACCTCGAAGTGCTCCGGATTGATTTCCGGAACTACCATCGGAACGTCCGGTGTCCAGCGGTGTGCGCTGTTGTTGGACACAACCGGTGTCTCTGTCTTTGCATATTCTTCCTCGATCGCCTTGATCTCATCCTTCGTCATATCAACTGCGGAAAATACAAAGTCAACAGTAGCTGCAACCTTCTCAACCTCGTGGATATCCATAACAACCAGCTTCTTTACTGCCTCCGGCATCGGAGTATCCATTTTCCATCTGCCGCCTACAGCCTCCTCGTAGGTCTTGCCTGCGCTTCTCGGGCTTGCCGCTACAGTAACCACCTCAAACCACGGGTGATTCTCCAGAAGAGAAATGAATCTCTGACCAACCATTCCAGTTGCACCTAAAATACCGACTTTAAGCTTTTCACTCATAATAAAACTCTCCTCATCTCGTGTCCCTCCATGGCACACATTTGTCTTTTCTGTAAATACTATACCAATTTTTCCTAAAATGCAAGCATTATCTTAATTTTTTTCAAGATATTCTTTATTCTGAGCGATCACCTGCTCCATCACGTCCGGTCCCGGCGCTCCCAGAGTCACACGTTTTTCCACGCAGGTCTTCATACTGATGGCTTCATAGATGTCCTCCTCAAACACAGGACTGATCTCTTTGTACTCGGAAAGCGGAAGCTCATCCAGAGAGATTCCCTTATCCAGACAGAGAAGGACCAGTCTTCCGACGATGCCGTGAGCATCACGGAACGGTACACCGTGGTTAACCAGATAGTCTGCTGCGTCTGTGGCGTTTGTAAAGCCTCTCTTTGCACTTGCCTCCATGTTGGCTTTGTTGAACTGCATAGTGGAAACCATGCCGGTAAACAGGGCGATACAGCCCTTTACGGTGTCGATGGCATCAAAGGTCAGCTCCTTGTCTTCCTGCATATCTTTGTTGTATGCAAGCGGGATTCCCTTCATGGTTGTGAGAATAGATGTCAGCGCTCCGTAAACACGGCCTGTTTTTCCACGGACAAGCTCTGCGATATCCGGATTCTTCTTCTGCGGCATGATACTGCTGCCTGTGCTGTATGCGTCATCGATCTCAACGAAACGGTACTCATTGGAATTCCACAGAATGATCTCCTCTGAAAAACGGCTCAGATGCATCATGATCGTAGAAAATGCACTGAGAAGCTCGATGACATAATCTCTGTCAGATACGGAATCCATACTGTTTCTGGTTGGTGCATCAAAGCCGAGAAGCTCTGCAGTATAGGCACGATCCAACGGATAAGTGGTTCCTGCCAGTGCTCCCGCTCCAAGCGGACAGGTATTCATTCTCTTACGGATATCAAAAAGTCTGTCACGGTCTCTGCGGAACATCTCAAAATATGCGCCTACATGGTGTGCCAGAGTTACCGGCTGTGCCTTCTGAAGGTGGGTAAATCCCGGCATGTAGGTGTGAACATTCTCTTCCATGATCTTCTGCAGGGCAAGAAGAAGGTCCTTCAGCTCCTTATCTGTCTCATCGATCTCGTCGCGGACATAAAGCTTCATATCCAGAGCTACCTGGTCATTACGGCTTCTTCCTGTGTGAAGCTTCTTTCCGGCATCTCCGATACGGTCGATCAGGTTTGCCTCCACGAAGCTGTGGATATCCTCATACTCCGCTGTGATCTCCAGCTTGCCTGCTTCCACGTCTGCAAGGATACCGTCCAGTCCTTCTGTGATCTGCTCCTTTTCTTCCTCTGTCAGGATCCCCTGTTTTGCAAGCATGGCAACATGTGCCTTGCTTCCACGGATATCCTGTCTGTAAAATTTTTGATCAAAGGAAATGGATGCGTTAAAATTGTAAACCAGCTTGTCCGTTTCTTTTGTAAAACGGCCTCCCCATAACTGTGCCATATTGATTCTTCCTCACTTTTCTTTTTTGCGGCAGAACTGTCTTCTCCGGACATACACGAGCTCCGTCTCCCGGACGTCTGCACTTTTCTGTGTTAGTGTAACATATTTTTATAAAAATGCAAAGTTTTTCATAATTATACGTTTGCTGTCTTCAGCCGTTGTTACTGTTCACTCGATTCTCAGTAACCAGCCGTTCTCTGTCCATGGCTTCTTTCTTTGAAAATACACAGCCGCAATAATTCTGCCGGTACAGAGCATGCTCATGAGACAGTTCAATAGAACGCTTGTAGCCATTCTTTTTCTTAAAATCCGAAGTCAGATGTGGCACTTTATAGATTTCTGCCAGCTCCTCGCCAATCTCATTGATCTTCTGTGCATTTTTCAGCGGACTGATACTTAATGTTGTGGTGAAATAATCATATCCTCCCTCCTTCGCCAGCTTTGCCGCCTCTTCCATCCGCAGACGGTAACACCGAAAGCACCTCTCTCCTCCTTCCGGAACATCTTCCAGGCCTTTTGCCATCTCATAAAATTCCTTCGGGTCATACCGTCCCTCCACCAGCGTTACCGGATGTACAAACTCCATCTCCCCGATCAGGCGGCGGATCTCAGCCACGCGGTGTGAATATTCCTCCACTGGTGCGATATTGGGATTATAAAAAAATATCGTGATCTCAAAATACTGCGACAGGTATTCCATCACATAGCTGCTGCATGGCGCACAGCAGGCATGCAGAAAAAGTCTGGGGGTTTTCCCTTCTTTCTGGTTTCTTTCAATCAGTTTATCCAGTTCTTTCTGGTAGTTTCTCTTGTTCAATGTTTGTAATTCCTTTCTCTATAACTGTTTTCAGGCAGACATCAAAGTATACATCTCTGCCATTGGCCTTCTCATGTTTCAGACATATGATAATATTATACCATTATCTACGAAAAGGAGGCAATATCCATGAATCCTGTCCTGAAAGTGCGGGACGTGTGTCTCTCCTATCACACATTATCCGGTGAGACACCCGCCCTTTCTCATATATCCTTTGACCTGATGCCCGGTGAATTTCTGTCCATTGTAGGACCTTCCGGATGCGGAAAATCCACTCTTCTGAATCTCATTGCCGGCCTGCTCACTCCGGAGCACGGTTCCATTACTCTGGGAGGCCGGCCGGTATCCTCCGGCAGTGCCACTGTAGGATATATGCTCCAGAAGGATCATCTTCTGGAATGGCGGAGCATCTACAAAAACATCCTTCTCGGCCTGGAGATCCGGAAAGAACTCACACCTGAAAAGCTGGCACATGCAGAAGCCCTTCTTCAGACCTACGGTCTGGACCGTTTCCGTGATGCCCGCCCTTCCCAGCTTTCCGGCGGTATGCGCCAACGTGCCGCTCTGATCCGGACCCTTGTGCTGGAACCGGAGCTCCTTCTTCTGGATGAACCTTTTTCTGCACTGGATTACCAGACCCGCTTAAATGTCAGTGATGATATCGGAAAAATCCTCAAAAGCTCCGGCAAGCCTGCGATCCTGGTCACTCACGATATCTCAGAGGCCATCAGCATGGCCGACCGGGTACTGATCCTTTCTGCACGTCCTGCTACTGTACGAAAGATCATTGATATCGATCTGGATATCAGCGACCGCACTCCCCTCTCCTCCAGAAATGCTCCGGATTTTAAGAAATATTTTAACATCATATGGAAGGAGCTCAATGAAAATGCCTGAAATTTCCAGACAGCAGAAACAATATCTTGCACGGCAGAAAAAAGAAAAACACATTATCCTGGCTGCACGAACACTTCTTTTTGTTCTGTTTATGGGACTTTGGGAAATATCCTCTGATCTTGGATGGATCGATTCCTTTATCTTCAGCAGTCCTTCCCTGATCGCAGAGACCTTTCTTTCCATGTGCAGGGATCAGTCCCTGTTTGCACATATTGCCGTGACACTGGCAGAAACTCTTATCAGTTTCTTTTTTGTTGTGATCCTAGGTGTAGGAACCGCAGTACTTCTCTGGTGCTCCCGACGGATCGCACGGATCCTGGAGCCATGTCTGGTGGTACTGAACAGTCTCCCGAAATCTGCTCTGGCCCCTCTTCTGATCGTATGGCTTGGTGCCAACGAACGTACCATTGTAGTCGCCGGCATGTCTGTAGCCATCTTCGGTTCCGTTATCAATCTGCACTCCGGCTTCTGCCAGGCAGATCCGGAAAAGCTGAAGCTGATCGAAACTCTGGGGGGACACAAAAAGGAAAAGCTTCTGAAGATCGTCCTGCCCTCCTCCGTTCCTCTTATCCTGAGTGTGATGAAGGTCAACATCGGGCTTTGCTTGGTAGGCGTGATCATCGGAGAATTTATCGGTGCCCGAAAAGGCCTGGGATACCTGATCATTTACGGAAGCCAGACATTCAGACTTACATGGGTCCTGATGTCCATTGTGATCCTCTGCATCATTGCCATGCTGCTGTATTTTGCACTTTATCTTATTGAAAAACAGGTCCGGAAGCATTAGCTGTAAAAAGGGCGTGTAAAAATGATCTCTCATTTTTTACACGCCTCTTTTGCTCTTATAACCTTTGTTTCAAAGTTTTCCCACGGCAAAGGCCGTGCATAATAAAAGCCCTGGATCTCATCGCAGCTCAGGCTTCGCAGGATCTCCACCTGTTTTTCTTTCTCCACGCCCTCGGCAAGAACCTTCATTCCAAGGCTATGTGCCAGCGAAATGGTATGACGGATCACCTGCTGCCCACGAAAATTCTCTATGTAATCGATCAGACTTTTATCCAGCTTCAGAGTATCGAATGGCAGCTGGTTCAGACTTGTCATAGATGAATAGCCGGAGCCAAAATCATCCATATGCAGCTCGAATCCTGCATCCACCATCTTCTCTATGAGCTTACTAATCCGATCATTATACAACGTAGCAGTTTCTGTCAATTCAATGGGAACAGAAGAAAACGGAATGCCATTTTCTTCCACGATCTTCACATAACGACAGATCATATTATCGTAATGGATACTGGCACGTGACAGATTCACCGAAATCGGAAGTATCTTTTTCCCTGATCTTATACGTTCCCCCTGGATGCTGCATACCTTTCGGAAAACATATTCATCAAGGCGTACGATCAGACCATCCTTCTCAAAAAGAGGGATAAATTCTCCCGGCGAAACCATAGTTCCTTCCGCTCTCTTCCAGCGCACCAGTGCCTCCGCCCCAACGATCTCTTCTGTCTCCACACTGTATTTCGGCTGCAGGTAGACTACGAATTCTTCATTGCGTATAGCCTCCACGAAAGCATTCTCCATCTGTCCGTTACGGATATGCCTCTTTCTCATCTCATCATCATAAAAAGCGATCTGGTGCTCATAGTCATCCCGGATACTCTTCATGGCCAGAAAAGCCCTGTCACAGATCAGGGTAAAAGGCAGTGTCTTATCCACATTCTCATAGACCCCATAGTTGACCACCAGATTAGGAATCGGTGCTCCACTCTCGACCCTGTGGATAAATTTCTCCATATCTGCCATACGGATCTCTTTCTTTCCATATATGATGGCTACAAACTGGTCTCCTCCATATCTGCCCACCGTCCCGTAGCGAACCTGATTTCTATACGTATCTCCCAGATAGGTAAGAACCTGATCACCGGTCTTCTCTCCATAGGTTCCGTTGATCCATTTAAAGTTCTTTATATCTGCCACCACCACATGAAAATCCTGATTCGTATTAAAGCGCATCAGCGTCTTTGCATGATGGAAAAAGGCCTGTCTGATATAAAGCCCTGTAAGATCATCATATTCCAGAGCTGAGAGTACCATCACGGACTCTCTCAGCTTGATCACATTGTTGATCTTACTTTTTAATATACGGACATTATACGGTTTCCGTACAAAATCCACTGCTCCCAGTTCCAGACATCGCACCTCATCCTCCAACCGGTTACTTCCGGTTATGATGATCACAGGCACAGAGGTCAGCATCACATCATCACGGATCAGCTCCAGAAACTGAAATTCATCACATACCGGCACACTCATATCAAGAAGAATTGCAGAAAGGGTTTTGTAATTCTCAGACAGACGCTTCATCCCCTCTGCTTCATTCATCGCAGTGATAACCTCAAAACTGCCCTCCAGATGTTCTGTAAGCGCTTTCCGATCCGTCTCGTCATTCACTACAATAAGAAGTTTTCTTCCGGATGCTGTTCCTCCTGGTTCCAGTACGGCCTCCATCTCACTGTACCGTACATCCATATCCTCATTGGCAAAAGCAAACACCACGGCCTGAAAATCCTCAGCCGTTCCTACCCTGGCACATTTCACATAGAAATATTCAATCCTCCCGTTGCTTCGGCGTACACGATAATGTACCATCAACTGGGGAATCCTTGTAAGACGTTGGCATATCTTCTCAAAATCCATCATCTGATGCATCCGGATCCTGTCCTCTGCCGCAACACTGCTCTCAATATAAATATCCATGATCTTCTCATAGGATTCATCACTGCGAAGTCCCTCCTCCACATAAGCTCCACTCTGCCCCTGGAAGCGGCATACCTGGACCTTATGAGTCTCTCTGTCAACAGAGTAGATATTGATAAAATTTTTTCCGAGAACATTAATGATCCCCATAAGAAGCGGATTCTCCATCATTCCGCTGCTGATCTCATCATTCGTCTCTGTATCCGAAAAAACAAGGGCATGTCCTGTCCCGCCGGATTCCAGCGGAATCTCCACAGCATCAACCGAACGCAGGATATTCCGTCCCGGTTCCAGATAGTTCTTCGGACCTTTGATCCCGTTAACGACCGGACAGATCTCACAGGGAGTTTCTCTGTTTCTCAGACAGTGATAGCATTTCTCGCCCCTCTTCAGCTGCGGATAGATCTCACGTGCTGCCAGGTTATAGCTGATAATCTTATAATCCTCATCTATGACATACATTCCCGATGCATTTTTCCCCACGAGCATCACCTCCGGATTCGTAAATTTCTCATAGATCCTTCGTGACAGTTACTGTCTCAAAATCCTTAAATATTCCTTCATTATATACGATTTTTCTGATAACTGCAATTATCTTTCGTATTATTTATTTTTCATATTGGTTTTATTATATTTCGGTTATCAGCGCATCTGAAAAGATTTCCCCCTGAGCGGAACCCCGGCAAGCTCCGCAAGCCTTTTGATCCCGGAATCTGCTATGGATACCGCACTCTCCACATGATTGAAATCTGTGGCGCTGTAATCAAACAGGATATTTCCCTGTGCTTCAAACTCCTCGTCCCGTTCCCAGAAAAAGAATCTCATAGGCATACAGTCAAAGGCCCTGATCTCATATCCCACATCACCCTGGGGCAGTTCCCTGCCGTCAAGCTTCTGAAACGCCTCCCTCAATTCCTTTTCATGGCCGGAAAATGTAGCACTGAACACATCCGTCTCTCCGATCTGATACGCCGGCGCAAATGGTCTTGCATTCCTGAGATCTGCAAAAGGGACCCACTTATCCATAATAAAAGCCCCCTCTTTCGCATACCCCAGAAGCGTATAAATATTCAGCATCTCCGTAGTATCCGGTTCTCTCTGTCCATCCAGGCTCCGGATACTGCCGTCTTCCAGACTCACCCCATATCTTCTTCCGAAATGAATGATCGTGAGAAACCCGTTTTCTTCCTTCAGTTCCGGCACCCGTTTATGCAGATCTGCCTGATCCATCTTCAAAAAGCGTTGTGCCCACTCTTCACATAGTTTTACATAGTTGGAAATTCTTTCTTCTTTCATCCTGTCTTCTCCCTGTCTGATATCGATATCCTTTCTCCGCTGTATTCCGGACTTTTTTTACAGAATACACTGCTTTCACATTTTCCGCAAGAATCTTCGCCGATGTATCCGAAATCCGGCTATTTTCAGTGTTACTGTTTTTTCAGCATCCCGGAACCTTCTTAAACGTTTCTTTTTTTCGACAGATCATCCATCAATTTTCCCAAATCCGTCTAATTTCCCAATATAAAAATAACGTTTTTTTGCACAAAAAACTGGATTTTCTTTTTCGAAAGGTGTATAATATTAACAAAGTTTATTGTTTTTATGGTTAAAGACACCTGGCAGTAAACAAGAAATGAAAGTGAGGATTCGCCATGAAACAAAACAGTATGTTAGCAATGATCCTGGCCGGTGGAAGAGGAAGTCGTCTTCACGAGTTGACGAATAAAGTTGCCAAGCCAGCCGTTGGTTATGGCGGTAAATACCGTATCGTGGATTTTCCGCTCAGTAACTGTGCCAACAGTGGCATTGATGTCGTAGGTGTACTGACACAGTATGAATCAGTTTTACTGAACAGCTATGTAGCAGCCGGTGGCCGCTGGGGCCTTGATGCCAAGGACAGCGGAGTTTATGTACTTCCTCCACGTGAGAAAGCGGATGCCGATCTGGATGTATACCGTGGAACAGCTGATGCGATCTCTCAGAATATTGATTTCATCGACTCACAGAACCCGGAATACCTTCTGATCCTTTCCGGTGACCACATCTATAAGATGAATTATGCAAAGATGCTTGATGACCATATCCAGCATAAGGCAGATGCCACTATTGCAGTTATCGAGGTTCCCATGAAGGAAGCCAGCCGTTTCGGTATCATGAACACCGGTGAAGATGACCGCATCGTGGAATTTGAAGAGAAACCGGAACACCCGAAGAGCAATCTTGCCTCCATGGGTATCTACATATTCAACTGGAAGCTTCTGCGCAAGCTCCTGCTGGCAGATATCAAAAATCCGGATTCCAATCACGATTTCGGTAAAGACATCATCCCTACACTCCTTGCACAGGACAAGGCGCTCTACGCCTACAAGTTCAAAGGCTACTGGAAGGATGTAGGAACCATCGATTCCCTCTGGGAAGCGAACATGGATCTTCTCAGTCCTAACAGTGAACTGGATCTTAACGATCCTACCTGGAAAATCTACACTGAGGATGCTACCTCTCTTCCACAGTATATCTGTGATACCGCTGTGATCAACACTGCTTTCATTACTCAGGGCTGTGTTGTAGAAGGTGAAATCACCAACTCCGTACTTTTCACAGGCGTCAAGGTCGGTCCTGGTGCCAAGATCATCGACAGTGTCCTGATGCCGGGTGTTGTTGTTGAAGCAGGTGCCGTTGTCCAGCGTGCTCTCGTTGCAGACGGAGTCGTGATCGGTACCAATGCTCGTGTCGGTTCCAAGGACAGTGAGCACATCGAACTTGTATCAAAACGTGTAAAGGGGGCTGAGTAATATGTTTAAAGCATTTGGAATCGTGAATTCCTCAGAAAGAAATATCCATGTGGAGGGGCTTCAGGACTACCGTGCGATCGGCGCCTTTTCATTTCTCGGAAGATATCGTGTCATCGACTTCCCGATCTCAAATATGACCAACAGCGGAATTGAGTACATTCAGGTCTATGTAAAGAACAAACCCCGTTCTCTTGTAGAACATCTCGGAACCGGACGTCACTACAACATCAACTCCAAGAGCGGTAATCTCCAACTCCTCTTTTCAGAGCATTCCGGAGTCAACGATATCTATAACACCGATATCGACAACTACTACTCCAATCTGGAGTGCATCGAAGCAGTTCATTATCCGTATGTTGTTATCGCTCCGAATTACATGATCTACACCACCGACTATTCCAAGCTGATCGATGCCCATATCGAATCCGGTGCAGATGTGACCATGCTTTATCATTCCGTTGATAATGCCAAGGAGAACTATCTGAACTGCCACATCCTGAACCTGAACCGTCAGAAGGGTGTTCTCTCCATTGAGCACAACCACGGCAATGCAAAGAACCGCAACATTTTCATGGATACCTACGTAATGAGCAAGGAGCTTTTCATCAGCCTCATCCATAAGGCAAAAGAGATCTCCTCTCTTTATACCCTTGCAGACGTGATCAATGCCGGCTGCAGAGACGGTGAGCTGGATGTGCGTGGTATATCTCATCGCGGATATTTTGCATCGATCACTGATTTCAAGAGCTATCACGATGCAAATATGGATCTGATCGACTACAAAACTGCAACCGATCTTTTCCATGATAACTGGCCGATCTATACACGCACCAACAACTCCTGTCCGACCCATTATTTTGACACAGCCAATGTTTCCAACTCCGTTATCTCCAACGGCTCCATGATCGAGGGAACTGTAGAAAATTCCATTGTCGGACGTGGCTGTACCATCAAAAAGGGCGCTGTTATCAAGAACTGTGTCGTTCTTGCAGACTGTACCATCGGTGAGAATGTCCATATCGAAAATCTGGTGGTAGACAAGCATGCCAAGATCACGCATGCCAAGGAGATCATCCGTCCTGCGGATGAGCCTGGCTACATCAAACGTAACGATACACTGTAATATTCATATATAATAAGGCCTCCGGTTCCTGTGTTACGAACCGGAGGCCTTATTTATCTCTGTACTCAGCTAAACATATGGATCCATCATTTCAGAACAGACTGGATCCATTTCAACGCATTCTCTTTATTCTTCACATTACCCGGAAGGCAGATGCACACCGGATCATATCTCAGGCCAAAGTCCTGAGCAACACTACTGCTGCCGTCAAGCTCCAGATGCTGATCATCCACAGCGCCCAGAGACTCAAACACCTCATCTCCAAACGTTTCCCTGAGATTTGCATACATTCCGCTATCTTTCTCATGTTCATAGAGTTCCTTCGGCATGATCAGGACATCAACGGTAGCACTCTGGATTTCCGTCACATATGCGATCCTGGCATAGTAATCAAAATCCTCTCCTGTCTCGTCCGTCATCAGATTCTGCGCCACACTGACTTCTGCATATTTATCCTCTGTTCCCAGTGTCTTCAAAACATCCTCTTCCACCTTCTCAGAGTCATAATTCCCTGCATTCACCACCGCAATGGAAAGCACCGTCTTCATCTGTGCGTGACGATAAATATTCACTCCCAGACAGACTCCGCCAATGGCAAGAAGCACGCACAGCATATGTATCTTATAATACATCCAGATATACTGAATCTTCTTACCTGTTCCCATTCCCTTCAGTTTCTCTCTTTCGATCCGGCGGCGTTCCTTCTTCGTCAGATCAGTTTCGTTGGGCATCTCCGGATTCAGTACACTCTCATCGTGTCCGTCACTGCCGGCCTCCGCTCTGTTTTGTAAATCCATAAAAATCTCCTTTTTCTTTCATGTCTCAGTATTTTTTACCCTGAAGCGGGATATTCCAGTCGCTTTCCCCACATCCTCCGGGTGGGTGCTGTGACTTATCAATAAAGGATATTTTAGCATATTTTGGTACAAAATCACAGCGCATAAATATGAAAATACCATAAACTCTTCTATTTCCGGCAGATCTTCATTCCATATCCATACATTACCGCCACAGCAGTCACAAGAACACAGACCATCACCGGTCTCATCCACAGATATAAAAGATTTTTCTCAATTCCAGCTGCCACAGCCACATCCTTCAGGATATCAGCCACGCAGAGATGGAACAGATAAATAAAAAACGCATATTTCTGACCGATGGCTGCCGGAAGCTCGGGCACTTTCCGATTCTTTCCCATGATCGCAATGAGAAAAAGACCAACAGCCATAAATACTGACCCCAGAAACAATTCCAGTTTGCCAAAATACCGGTATTCCAGCAGACTTGCGATCCCGCCGCCAGCTGCCATGCCATACAAAAGAAGCACTTTTTTTCCGGCAAACCAGGCTTCCAGCTTTTCCTGATGTCTGTGTATCAGATGTCCCAACATAAAAAACGGAAATCCGGTAAACAGATAGTTTCGAAACTGCATAACACGGAAATGCTTTTCCGGGAACAGGAAGGTCGAAAATTCCTCCATTCCGAAATGGATCAGAAGAAGCACCGGTATCAGAACATATACCTGCTTACAAATCCGGAATCTTGCTGCCAGGGCAAAAAGAAGATAACAATAGAGCAGTGCCGGGAGAAACCACAGATGCCATTTCACCTGAGAGCTGTTATTATATAGAAGAAACTGGCGGATATGTTCCCCCGAAACCAGGGCTTCCAGCCATTCCTTCTGGCTTGCTCCGTCGATGTGGTTCTGGATCAGCTCCCACAGACAGCAGACCGGAAATGCCACAAGCATCAGCTTCAGAACATGCCGGATCTTTTTTCCGGTTCTTATAAATTCCGTATCATCGCCACGGAAACAAAAATATCCGGATACCATAAAAAACACAGGTACTGCAAATCTGGCAAGTACATTGGCTATGATTCCGGCATTTCCCGGAAAATGGACGTGAAGAAGCACAACTGCATAAGCACAGATTGCCTTTACCATATCCAGAGTACGGTTTCGCATAAAAATTACTCCTTTTTATATCGAACGCTTATCCCGGAAATATGATTCCGGGGTTCCCTTTTTTTCGAAACGATATACTAACAAACCAGCAGAATTTTGTCAATGCTGTTTTTCTCCTGTACGGTTTACTCTTATACGTTTTACTCTTGTACGGCTTCCGGATCTGAATTATAATTCTTTTATGACTTCTATGACAGGATGTTTGTTATTTCCTCAGAAAGGATTCTATTTTTTATGAAAAAAGACGGCTACTATTCTTCCGGCGAATTTGCACGCATGGCACACGTAACTCTGCGTACTGTCCGCTATTATGATAAACAGGATATCCTGAAACCCTCTCTCGTCACCGAATCCGGCGCACGTTTTTATACAGACGAGGATTTTGCAAGGCTTCAGCAGATCCTCCTTCTGAAATACCTGGGCTTTTCCCTGGATGACATCCGTGAAATGACCATCGGTGATTCCGATTATCATTTCATGCTGAATTCTCTGAATATCCAGCTTCGTCTGGTCCGTGACCGGATCGAACAGATGCAGCTGGTGGAAAAAGCGATCCAGGATACCGCACAGATGATAAAGGAACAGCACACCATTGACTGGAGCCAGATGCTGAACCTGATCCACCTGACCGGCATGGAAAAAAGCCTCAAGAATCAGTATCAGAATGCCACCAACATTTCCTCCAGGATCAACCTCCACAGCCTGTACTCCCAGAACAAACAGGGATGGTTTCCCTGGATCTTTGAGCAGTGCCGGATCTCACCCGGTCTTCGTATTCTGGAGCTGGGCTGCGGGGACGGAACGTTATGGACCGACAATTTTTCCCTTCTGCCGGAGGATATCTCCATCACACTTTCCGATATTTCCAGCGGTATGCTCCGCGATGCCAGACGAGCCATCGGTTCCTCGGATACCCGGTTTGCATTCCGGGCCTTTGACTGCAGAAAAATCCCCTGCAAGGACGAAAGCTTTGATCTGGTGATCGCCAATCACGTGCTTTTTTACTGCGATGATATTCCCTCCGTCCTGAAGGAAGTCCGCCGTGTCCTCGCTCCCGGCGGAAGATTTCTCTGCAGTACTTACGGAAAGGCACATATGCAGGAGGTCAGCCAGCTGGTGCAGGATTTTGATGAACGGATCGTGCTTTCCGCAGACCGGCTTTATGAACGGTTCGGACGTGAAAACGGCCAGAGTATCCTGGCGCCTTTTTTCCCAAAGGCTCAGTGGCTTTCTTATGAAGACTGCCTTCTGGTCCAGGATGCGGAGCCGCTGATCTCCTACGTCCTCTCCTGCCACGGCAACCAGAATCAGTATATCCTGGACCGTTACAAGGAATTCCGGGCCTACACCGCCAGAAAAACTGCCAAAGGATTCCGCATTACCAAGGATGCCGGCGTATTTCTTTGTGAAAAATAGCCAAAAATAAAAAATATGAAAAAAGCTCTTGAAGGTGACCTTGCGTCACCTTTTATAATACAGTTACAGTAACAAAGTTATGTGCAGGCACGACTTATGCTGCACATCATCACGCAAAGGAGAAAACATATGAAAGGAATTATTTTAGCCGGAGGCTCCGGAACACGTCTTTACCCGCTTACCATGGTGACCTCCAAACAGCTTCTGCCGATCTTTGACAAACCGATGATCTACTATCCTATGTCTGTTCTTATGAACGCAGGCATCCGTGATATCCTGATCATCTCCACCCCGCAGGATACCCCGAGATTTGAGGAGCTTCTCGGTGACGGCCATCAGTTCGGTGTCAACCTTACCTATGCTGTACAGCCAAGCCCGGACGGACTTGCTCAGGCATTTATCATCGGCGAGGAATTCATCGGCAACGACACCGTATGTATGGTCCTTGGGGACAACATTTTCGCAGGGCATGGCCTCAAAAAGCGCCTGAAAGCTGCCGTAGACAATGCAGAGACAGGCAAAGGTGCCACTGTTTTCGGATACTATGTAGATGATCCGGAGCGTTTCGGCATCGTGGAATTCGATCAGAACGGAAAAGCTGTTTCCATTGAAGAGAAACCGGAAAAACCCAAAAGCAACTACTGTGTAACCGGTCTCTACTTCTACGACAACAAGGTTGTAGAGTACGCAAAAAATCTGAAGCCAAGCGCAAGAGGCGAGCTTGAGATCACAGACCTGAACCGTATCTACCTTGAGAAGGGACAGCTGAACGTTGAGCTTCTGGGCCAGGGCTTCACATGGCTGGATACCGGTACACACGAAAGCCTTGTAGAGGCAACCAACTTCGTAAAAACCATGGAGCAGCATCAGCACCGCAAGATCGCATGCCTTGAGGAGATTGCTTACTTAAACGGCTGGATCACAAAGGAGGACGTGCTCAAGGTTTACGAAATCCTTAAGAAAAACCAGTATGGCCAGTATCTCAAGGATGTTCTGGACGGAAAATATCTGGACGCGCTTCACTAAGCCGATCTGATTTTCCGACACTGAATTTACCTGCGGACTCCGTTTCGACGGAATCCGCATAAGATCAATCATTTATTATAAAGGAGATTTTTTATGACAATCATCGTTACCGGCGGCGCCGGATTTATCGGAAGCAACTTTATTTTTCATATGATGGAGGCTCATCCGGATTACCGTATCGTATGCCTGGACTGCCTGACCTATGCCGGAAACCTTTCCACTCTTGCACCGGTCATGGACAAGCCGAACTTCCGCTTTGTAAAGGAAAGCATCACAGACCGTGACGCTGTTTACAAGCTTTTCGAGGAGGAGCATCCTGACATCGTGGTAAACTTCGCAGCTGAGAGCCACGTAGACCGTTCCATCGAAAACCCGGAAGTATTCCTTGACACCAACATCAAGGGTACTGCTGTTCTCATGGATGCCTGCCGTAAATACGGAATCCAGCGTTATCATCAGGTTTCCACAGACGAGGTTTACGGAGATCTTCCACTTGACAGACCGGACCTCTTCTTCACAGAGGAAACTCCGATCCATACAAGCAGCCCGTACAGCTCCTCCAAAGCAGGTGCTGACCTTCTTGTTCTCGCATACCACAGAACCTACGGCCTGCCTGTGACCATCAGCCGCTGCTCCAACAATTACGGCCCGTATCACTTCCCGGAAAAGCTGATCCCGCTGATGATCGCCAACGCTCTGAACGACAAACCACTCCCGGTTTACGGAAAGGGTGAAAATGTCCGCGACTGGCTCTATGTTGAGGATCACTGCCGTGCCATCGACCTGATCATCCACAAAGGACGTGTAGGCGAGGTTTACAATGTAGGCGGACATAACGAGATGAAAAACATCGATATCGTAAAACTGATCTGCAAGGAGCTTGGCAAACCGGAAAGCCTGATCACACATGTAGCAGACCGTAAAGGCCATGACATGCGCTACGCTATCGACCCGACCAAGATCCACAACGAGCTTGGATGGCTTCCTGAAACAAAATTCGCAGACGGAATCAAAAAGACCATCAAATGGTACCTTGACAACAAGGAATGGTGGGAAACCATCATCTCCGGTGAGTATCAGAACTACTACGAAAAAATGTATGGAAACCGCGAGGAGGTTAAAGCATGAGATTTTTCGTAACAGGTGTTGGCGGCCAGCTTGGCCATGACGTAATGAATGAACTGTCCGGCCGTGGACATGAAGGCGTAGGAAGTGACATTGCTCCTTCCTACAGCGGCATCGCTGATGGTACTCCTGTTACCACCATGCCTTATGTGCAGCTTGATATCACAGATAAAGAAGCGGTAGCAAAAACCATCCGTGAGGTAAAGCCTGATGCAGTAGTACACTGTGCCGCATGGACAGCCGTAGATGCTGCAGAGGACGAGGAAAACCGTGAGAAGGTACGTCTTGTCAATGTTGTAGGAACACAGAACATTGCGGACATCTGCAAGGAGCTTGGCATCAAGATGATGTATATTTCCACAGACTACGTTTTTGACGGCCAGGGAACCACACCATGGGATCCAGACTGCAAGGACTACGCTCCACAGAACGTATACGGTCAGACCAAGCTTGACGGTGAACTGGCAGTATCCGGCACTGTAGATAAATTCTTTATCGTACGTATTGCATGGGTATTCGGCAAAAACGGCAAAAACTTTATCCGTACCATGGTAAATCTGGGAAAAACCCATGACAAGCTTACCGTAGTCAGTGACCAGATCGGAACTCCGACCTACACCTACGACCTTGCACGTCTTCTGGTAGACATGGTCGAGACAGAGAAATACGGCTACTATCACGCAACCAACGAAGGCGGCTTCATCAGCTGGTATGATTTCACTAAAGAGATCTTCCGCCAGGCTGCTGCCCTCGGCCACAAGGAATACGAAAAAGTAGATGTATCTCCTGTCACAACTGCAGAGTACGGCGTTTCCAAGGCTGTACGTCCATTCAACAGCCGCCTGGATAAATCCAAGCTTGTAAAAAACGGCTTCCAGCCACTTCCAACATGGCAGGATGCCCTGGAAAGATATCTGAAAGAGATCCTGTAAAAAAAAATCCATCGGTGATCGCCGGTGGATTTTTTTCGTTCTGTTTCTCATGAAAAAACAGCCGGTGGAAAGCTTTACGCTTCCCCGGCTGTTCTTATGCTAAAATTTAATAATTTTATCTTACTGCTGTGCAACAGTTCCGTCTGCTGCCTGGGCATCTGCTGTGCCATCCTGTGTGGCATCTGCAGTCTCACCCTGTGCTTCTGCTGTACTTCCCTCTGTAGCTGCCTGTGCATCATTATCCGTAGCTGCTGCCGCTGATGTTGCACTGTCTGCCTCCTCCTGGGAAACAGTCTCTCCGTCACGAACCTTCTTCATCATGGCCTCCGCCTTCTGAACGGTAGACTCATCCGGAATCATAACGTAAGCCTTCTGGCTCATAGAATACGGCTTCTGTGTGTCACCGGTACCATTTACACTGTAGCTTACGATGTTCCAGTCACCGCCGTTGTTCAGCTGCTGCTGGAGCAGTCTGGCGATCTCCTCGTAGGAGATATTGGTCTCAAAGCATCCCTGGATGCTGGAAAGAACAGAAGAATAATTCTTCAGAAGCTCCGGTGAAAGAGCCTTGTTGATCACACCCTTAATCACTGCCATCTGGTTCTTGCCACGCTGACGGTCGCCCTCTTTAAAGGCATAACGCTCACGGCTGAATACCAGAGCCTGCTCACCGTTCAGGTAGTTCTCTCCCTGATTGAAGTGATATCCTGTCTCATTCTTGGAATCAAAGTCATAGTCAGAATAAACAGTAACTCCGCCAAGCGAATTGATCAGCTGCTCAAATCCCGCAAAGTTGATACGGAAATAATAGTTGATATCCTCATTATAAAGCATTCCCAGAGTATCCATACATACATTGATACCATAGATACCTGCATGTGTCAGCTTATCTCTCTGTCCGCCTGAAATAGAAAGCGGTACAAAATAATCACGAGGTGTGGAAACCAGAAGCACCTGTCTGGTAGCTGTATTTACCGTAGCAATGATATTGGAATCGCTTCGGCTCTTTGCAACAAGGCCGCTGCGGCTGTCGATACCACTGATAAAGATGGTATATACAGAACCGTCATTGGTACTCTCTTCAGCCTTCGCCTCTGTCTCCTGGGGTTCAATGGTCGTCTCCACCTTCTTCACGGTCAGCTCTTTGATCCTGGAAGAAATATCGGAATATCCATCCATCTCTTCAATAACACTTAAATATGCGCTGTTCAGCACGATCGCACCTGTCTGTCCGTTCAGAAGACCGTCAACCAGCTCTGTAAGTCCTGCATACTCCTGGACCTGCACAGTCTTGCCTGTCTCGGAATCCACGTCCTGGATAGCCTTGTCCGAATTGGCTCTGTCAAGATCTGTCAGCACACCATACACATAATCTGCTGTAGCCTCTATGGAATCTGCAGAATCATCTGCACGGACATAAATACCGACCTCTGTAACCTCTGTGTTCACACCGGAGATCCCTGCCAGTGTGGAATGTGTCTTATAAACATACATACTTCCGAGAATGAATACTGCTGCAAAAACTGCTGCCAGGATCACTCCCACTACAAATCTTATCTTACCATCCGTACTCCATACAAGCGCTCCGACGATCACGATCAGGACCAGCATTACCAGTCCGATCACTGCAATGAACTTCGTCGGGATCACCTTCATATTCAGAAGCATGACCGCAAATACGATCGCTGTGATCAGAACCACAAGCGTCACGATCAGCCCTGGGATATGTTTCCCCATTTTTCTCATATGCAATCCTCCATTTTTGATGGTACAGAGAATATTACATATGGACACTCTCTGTACAGATTCAAATATCCTAATCATTTTACGCTTTTTTACTGATAAAAGCAAGAAATATCGTAAATCGCCAAATGCAAAAACAGTTCCGTGATATCATGATTCTTTTATGCTCTCACGATGTCACGGAACTGCCGCTAAAATGTTCCTTCTGTGAAATGGATCTCCTTATTCCACGGTAACACTCTTGGCAAGATTTCTCGGCTTATCCACATCCAGACCTTTATTTACACTGACATAGTAACCCAGAAGCTGCAGCGGGATCACTGCCAGAGAAGTTGCAAAATGCGGATCTGTTTTCGGGATATAAACCGTAAAATCTGCAGTATCCTCGATATTATAGTTTCCAAACGTAGTAAGCCCCATCAGATACGCCCCACGGCTTCTGCACTCCACCATATTGCTGACTGTTTTCTCATAAAGCTCCGGCTGTGTCAGGACACCGATCACAAGGGTGCCGTCCTCGATCAGGGAAATGGTGCCATGCTTCAGCTCGCCAGCCGCATACGCCTCAGAATGGATGTAGCTGATCTCCTTCATCTTAAGGCTGCCCTCAAGGCTGATGGCATAATCGATCCCTCTTCCGATAAAAAAGATATCCTTTGCATTGGCCTGCTTGGAGGCAAACCACTGAAGCCTTTCCTTATCCTCGATGATCCTGCCGATCTTGTCCGGAAGTGTCTTCAGTTCCTTAATGTAGGACTCACACTGCTCCTCTGAGATCTTTCCGCGGACCAGTGCCATCTGCAATGCCAGCACATAGGAAGCGATCAGCTGTGTACTGTACGCCTTGGTGGTAGCAACCGAGATCTCCGGTCCTGCAAGTGTGTAGAATACATGATCCGCCTCTCTTGCAATGGAAGAGCCGACCACATTGACAATAGCCAGTGTGCGGATCCCCTTCTCCTTACATTCCCGAAGCGCAGCCAGACTGTCCGCAGTCTCACCGGACTGACTGATGATCACTGCCAGGCCATCAGGATCCAGAAGCGGCTTCCGGTAACGGAACTCCGAAGCAAGCTCCACACGCACCGGAAGACCTGCCAGATCCTCGATCACATACTGTGCAGCCATTCCCACATGGTAAGCAGAGCCACAGGCCACGATATAAACCTGGCTGATGCTGCGGATCCTCTCATCATCCAGACCGATCTCTGTCAGATCCAGCTTGTCCTCCCGGATAACGGAATTCAGTGTATCTGCGACTGCTTTCGGCTGCTCATGGATCTCCTTCATCATGAAATGCTCAAAACCGGCTTTCTCCGCCGCCTCTGCATCCCACTCAATGATCTTAGGCTCCTTCTCGATCTCCTCACCATCCAGATTGTAAAAAGTGATCTCTCCCGGTTTTACACATGCCAGCTCCAGATTTCCGATATAATAAACATTTCTTGTATACTTCAGGATCGCAGGAACATCCGATGCGATATAGGATTCTCCATTCTCCAAACCCAGGATCATAGGGCTGTCTTTTCTCGCTACAAAGATCTCTTCCGGATAATCACGGAACATCATTGCCAGCGCATAGGAACCACGGATACGCACCATGGCATGACGCACTGCCTCAACCGGAGATCCGCCGTATTTCTGGTAGTAATAATCCACCAGCTTCACAGCAACCTCCGTATCTGTGGAAGAATAAAAAGAATATCCCCTGCGGAGAAGCTTCTCCTTCAGCTCCTGGTAATTCTCGATAATGCCATTATGCACAGCTGCCACATTTCCGTTATCACTGACATGAGGATGGGCATTGACCTCTGATGGTTCTCCGTGAGTTGCCCAGCGGGTATGACCGATCCCGCACATACCCGGAACAGATTCACCTGCGTTTGTTTTCTCCAGAAGGACCTTCAGACGGCCCTTCGCCTTAATGATCTCGATATCCTTTTCCCCGTCACGCACTGCGATGCCGGCGGAATCATATCCTCTGTATTCCAGTTTGGAAAGCCCGTCCAGAAGGATGGGTGCTGCCTGATGCCTGCCTGTAAAACCTACAATTCCACACATGATTTTTTTCTCCTCTTATTGCATTTTTATATTCTTCTGACTACTCCGTTCTTCAGACACCTGCGGTCTGCATCCAGGACATCACTCTGCCACATGCCCCTTCTTACGGACGATCTCAACCACCTGGTCCACATATTTTCTGCAAAGCTCCTCACTCTCTGCCTCTACCATAACACGGAGCAGAGGTTCTGTACCGGATTCTCTCACCAGGATCCTTCCGGTGTCTCCAAGCGCCTCAGCCACACTCTCTACTGCTGCCTGCACATCCACATCTGCCTGCGCTGCTGCCTTGTCATGGACACGCACGTTCTCAAGAACCTGGGGATAGATCGCCAGATCAGCAGTAAGCTCACTGAGCTTTTTCTTCCTTGCCATTATAACTTCCATCATCTTCAGACTTGTAAGGATGCCATCCCCGGTAGATGCATACTTAGAAAAAATAATGTGCCCGGACTGCTCACCACCAATACGGCAGCCATTCTGCATCATATATTCATAAACATATTTATCACCTACTGCTGTCTTCGCATACTCGATATCAAGAGCATCAAAAGCCTTGTAAAGGCCAAAATTGGACATTACCGTAGTTACAACCGTATTGGTGAGAAGCTTTCCTCGCTCCTTCATGTAACGGCCGTACACATAAAGGATCGCATCCCCGCTGACCACATTTCCCTTCTCATCCACACAGAGACAACGGTCCGCATCTCCGTCGTAGGCAAAGCCAACATCCAGCCCCTTCTCCACTACAAGCTTCTGGAGACCCTCGATATGGGTGGAACCGGCATTGTTATTGATATTGGTACCATCCGGCTCAGCATTGATCACATAAGTCTTCGCTCCCAGCGCATCAAAAACCGCCTTTGCGATATTCCATGCACTTCCGTTGGCACAGTCCAGACCAATCCGCATTCCCTTAAAGGAATATACTCCCAGGGAGATCAGATATCCTATGTAACGGTTCCGGCCTGCCGAATAATCCACCGTCCTGCCGATCTCACCGCCCTTTGTAAAAGGAATCTCATGCCATTTCTCTCCGAACAGCTGAAGACGGTCATCCAGATAATCCTCCACCAGAGCGATGATCTCCTCTTCCATCTTCTCACCCTGGCCGTTGATCAGCTTGATCCCGTTATCATAATAAGGATTATGGCTGGCAGAGATCATAATACCGCAGTCAAAACCATCGGTACGGGCAACATAAGCCACAGACGGCGTTGTTGTCACGTGGAGAAGATAAGCATCCGCTCCGGACGCCACCAGTCCGCCAACCAGCGAATACTCAAACATATAGCTGGAACGTCGGGTATCCTTGCCGATCACGATCCTGGCCGCAGCCGTCTCCCCCGCTCTTCTGCGCAGCTCATTATAATACCATCCCAGAAAACGCCCGATCTTAAATGCATGATCTGCAGTTAACGAAACACCCGCTTCTCCACGGAAGCCATCTGTACCAAAATATTTTCCCATTTCTAGCTCTCCTTTGTATGTTAATATTTATAACTTATCTTGTATATTGATGTGTCATACAGATCGATCAGAATTGTTCTTACCTTTCTGTATGAACATCAATAATATTATCTATATTTCCAGCAGATTTACAGCCTCTGAACAGCCACTTTACATCGCTTCTTACAAAAAGCAACTCCATACGCCAGAATATTATTTCTTCCTTCATTACGTAACCGTTCATCGTACCGCTTTTCTCTGATCTGTGCCAGCGCTCTTTCACATGCATTTTGCAGTCCTGAAAAAGTCTGAGAATACTTCAGCTCGATAACGATCCCGGCATCCGGATCTTCCGGTTCTGCCAGAATATCTGCAAAACCATCTCCAGATTCCGCATTAGACTGAACAAGCCAGTTTGGATCACTACGCAAAAGCCCCAACAAAAGTCCATGATAAAAAATTTCTTTTTCTTCATTTCGTCCTTTTGTATCAAAAATACTGATCGTATTTCCCAGAATCTTTGTAAGGCGTTCCTCAATCTCACCTGCATTCCCTTCTTTTATTGCTTTCAGCAGATTTTTCGTCGGCTCCGCCTCTTTCAGCACTGCGCGTTCAAACCATTCCTTTATCTGAAGCACATAAACTTCTCTTATCTCCCTGTTCGGAATGGTCAGACGATACACTCCCCGTTCGGTCTTCCCCGCCTGTGTAAGATATCCTGTAGTAAATAATACACTCCAGAGATTATCCAGACTGTTATCGATTTCATCATAGGTCAACTCCATACGGACCGTTTTCTCAATAGACTCACCTGCGATCAGACGCTCTATCTCATCTCTTGTAGTCTTATCTGCCCTGTCAATAAATCTCCTTACCAGTTCATTCCCACTGGTATTGATCCAGTAAGACAGCGGCTCCGCATCCGGATTCCCACGCAGACAATCTACATGATTGATCACATCCCATGGGCAGTACACATCCGTATTTCCAAAATGATATCCATCATACCATTCCTTTGTTTCGGAAAGATGATCCTCCATGCCATATGCTGTAAGCAATCTGCAGACCTCATCATCTGTGAAACCAAAATGCTCATCAAATCGATGATCCGTGATCGAAAGCACTTTGAAGTTATTAAGTCCTGTAAAAATACTCTCTTTAGACACGCGAAGACACCCTGTTAATACTGCAAAATACAGAGAATCGTTAGTCTTAAGTGCCTGTCCGAACACACCACGTATCATGAGCACCATTTCTTTATAATATCCATGCTGAAAAGCCTTATCCAGAGGAACATCATATTCATCTATAAGAATGATCGTCTTCTGCCCATAATGCTTATGCAACAACTGAGACAATATCTGCAACGCAGAAGAAAGAATATTTTCATCCATAGAATATCGTCCATTCTCCACAGAGATCAATGTACGATATATATCTTTATCCGTTTCTGTCAGTCTGTCACTCTCCAATAAAAACAGAAAACGACTGGCCTCTCTGCCTACCAGTTCTGTCAGCTGATAGCGTGCATTCTCAAAGGTAAGTCCATCAACATTCTTCAGCGATAAAAACACTACCGGAAATTTCCCCATATACTGTTCACACAGTTCTTGTTTCCGGGAAATATAAAGACCTTCAAACAGCGCTTCATCTGCCCCAATCTCGAAGAAACAACGAAGCATACTCATATTCAATGTTTTCCCAAAACGCCGAGGTCTTGTAAAGAGATTTACTTTCCCCCACTGATCGATCAATTGTTCGATAAGCCTGGTCTTATCTACATAATAAAAATCCGCCTGACGAATTTCCTGAAAATTCTCAATTCCCACCGGTAGCTTCGGTCTCTTCATATTCCGCGTTCCACTCCCTTTCAATGCGAAAAATCACATACAAATATGCCAATTGCCACGTGATTCGTGCTTTCAGAGTAGCACAATACGCTCTTTTTGTCTATTGATTTATTTCGACTCCGTTCGACAAACATATCCGCTTTACCTGCGCAGCTCTGAAGCTTTTTCACAAAATCCTCTTTCCAAAAGCAATGAACTATGTTACCCTGAAAATGGATCAGATGATAAAATAACTCTGATCACATAACAAGATCGAAGGTGGTGAAACCTATAGGTACAAAGGATACCATCACCAAAGATTACATGGCTGACAACCCACAGAGAAGCAAAGCAATGGCCCTCCACATCCGGAGAATATCTCACCGGCTTCTACAAGGATGACCGGCTGATTCCGGTCATCACCGTAGTCGTATACTTCGGCTCCGATACCTGGAAAGCTCCCAGGAGCCTCCACGAAATGCTCTCTGTCCAGGATTCCGAGATCCTTTCTCTGGTCCCCGATTATCGGATCAATCTCTTCTCACCTGCTAAGATAAAAGATGAGGAACTCAATAACCTCCAGAGCAATCTACGGGAAGTCATGCTCTTCATCAAATATGTCAAAGACAAACGGAAACTTAAGGAGCTCACGTCCGAGAACTCCGGTTTCCAGTCGCTCGAGCTCAAAGCAGCCCGGAGCATCGATTCCATAACAGGTATCCATTTACGTTTCACGGAAACAGAAAGGAGCGTTAATATGTGTCAGGCTGTTCAGGAAATGTACGATGACGCACGCGCCGAAGGTCATCTGGCCGGACGTACTGAAGGTCTTCAGGACCATGCTTTACTTACTGCACAGCGCATGCTAGAGGATTCCAGATTCTCACCTGAAGATATCTCCAGATTTTCAGGGTTGCCACTTGAGGATGTTCTGAAATTGCGGGAGAAATGATGATTGAGAAAATGCTCAGGAAGCGTGAGGCTTCCTGAGCATTTTAAATTTCTTTAGCATTCTCAGCCAACACCAGGAACCCAAAACAGCTCCCATCATACATCCAACCCCATTGTGGATAATATCATCAAACTCAAACAATCCTCGGCAGGTGATCAACTGCAATAGTTCTATCACAAACGATGTTCCCATTCCAATCACCAAACCTCTTTTCCAGCTGATTCTCTTATCTAAAGCACCTGGCAATAAACAGCCATACGGCATCAATAATATGCAATTTAGAATATTTTCCTTCAGCATCTCATTGTCATGATATACAAAAAATGCTTTCCAGGACCAGAATATATGAAGTTCATATTGAGGATATGCCTGTGGAATGCGAGTAAAAACTGTAGACTCCAATACCGTCCAAAGAAATATATAAATTGCAATATACGCCAGACTTTGTGAAAAGTTAATTCTGTTACTTTTGTATGACTGTTTTATGATCCGGCTAAAACACAATAAAAATACGAAAAACCAACAACCCCCTGTTATTCCCCAACTGGGATTGTGCTTAGTAATTGTTTTATAAATATCCATTTAAATTTATAACTTATCTTTTAATCTCTGTAAAAGATATCTCTTGTGTATACTCGTTCTTTTACATCATCCAGACATTTATCATATCTATTTGCAATAATCGCCTGACTCTGCTCTTTAAATGCCTCAAGATCATTTACAATTTTACTTCCAAAAAATGTTGTCCCGTCCTCTAATGTCGGTTCATAAACAATAATGGTGGCACCTTTGGCTTTAATGCGCTTCATCACACCTTGTATAGAAGACTGACGGAAATTATCTGAATTTGATTTCATGGTAAGACGATATACACCAATTACAACCTCTTTTTCCATTGAAACATCATAAGTATTTTCATCACCATAAGCATAGTATTCTGCCTTCTGTAAAACTCTGTCGGCAATAAAGTCTTTCCTCGTTCTGTTAGATTCTACAATGGCAGACATCATATTCTGTGGAACATCTTCATAGTTTGCCAAAAGCTGCTTCGTGTCTTTCGGCAAACAATATCCACCATATCCAAAGGATGGATTATTATAATGAGAACCAATACGCGGATCCAGACATACTCCGTTAATAATCTGCTGTGTATTCAGTCCTTTCATCTCAGCATAAGTGTCAAGTTCATTAAAATAAGATACCCTCAGTGCCAGATATGTATTTGCAAAAAGTTTAACCGCCTCTGCTTCAGTGAATCCCATAATCAAAGTATCAATGTTTTCTTTAATTGCACCTTCCTGCAACATTCCTGCAAAAGTATTGGCTGCCTTTACAAGCCTTGCGTTCTGTACATCAGTTCCCACGATAATTCTGGATGGATATAAATTATCATATAGCGCCTTTGATTCCCTAAGAAACTCTGGACTGAAAATAATATTGTCACAATGATACTTCTCTCTGACACTGGCTGTAAAACCAACTGGGATCGTAGACTTAATGATCATTACCGCATCCGGATTATACTGAATCACTAGCTTAATAACTGCCTCTACTGCAGAAGTATCAAAGAAATTCTTCTTACTATCATAATTCGTCGGAGCGGCAATGACAACAAAATCCGCATCCTTATATGCCTCCTCTGCATCCAGTGTAGCTGTCAAATTTAATTCTTTTTCTGTTAAGTACTTCTCAATATACTCATCCTGAATCGGACTGATTCTCTTATTAATTTTTTCTATTTTTTTCGGAATAATATCAACTGCCATTACTTCATGATGCTGTGATAACAATGTCGCTATGGATAAACCAACATATCCTGTTCCTGCTACTGCAACTTTCATATTTTATGCCTTTCTTCATTTATCATAAAATGAAACTAAAATTTGAATGTTTCCTTAAGTCTCTGCCATTTTTGATCTTTATCTGACAAATTAAGCTTCGTTCCATCATTCAACGTATATCCTTTTCCAGATGCTGTACCGTTATATTCTCCCTTCAATTCCGGCCAAGTAATTCCAATCTCAGGATCATTCCATGCAAGACCACCTTCATCTCCTGGATGATAAAAATCGGTACATTTATAACAAAACTCTGCCATGTCACTTAACACCAAGAATCCATGCGCAAATCCTTCAGAAATATAAAATTGTTTTTTGTTTTTTTCAGTAAGTTCAACACCATACCACTGTCCATATGTTCTACTGTTAGCTCTTAAATCAACTGCAACATCAAATACAGATCCTCTGATAACCCTTACAAGTTTACCTTGCGGATATTGTTTTTGAAAATGAAGTCCTCGTAATACCCCCTTAGTACTCATACTTTGATTGTCTTGAACAAAATGCAGATTAAGCCCAGCTTCTTTCATATCATTAAGATTATATGTTTCCATGAAGTAGCCTCGTTCATCTCCGTGAACAGCAGGCTCAATCACATATAATCCTTCAATTGATGCTTTTGTTACTTTTATCTGTCCCATTTCTATTACTTCCTTTTTAAAATCTTGTTTATATTGTCAATGAAAAATCTATCTCTTAATATTAATAAAACACCAACATAACTCAATCCGCCTGTACAAATCAGAACGCATAATGAAACAATACCGCCTGAGAACTTCGTTTTCAATGTCTCTACAAACAATAGCATGATACTTCCAGATAAGAGATACTTCCAACAAGGCACAAAAATCTGTTTGGCATTCAATTGTTTCTTTGATATACAATATATAATTTGAATAGCAGTTCCTATTGTTTCCGCTACAATTGATGCAATTGCTGCGCCAAACACCCCGACTCTTGGAATCAATATAAGATTCATACAGAAATTTACAATTGCCGCTATAGTAACTGCTGCGGTATAAACATTTTGCTGTTTGGTAGGTATCAGATAAGATATTCCAGTCACATATGCTAAACTCACAACCAATACTAAAATGGAAAAAATACACAACAGCCCTATTGCATCATCAAAGCCAGATCCCAGAAATAAAGGTATAAATACCGATGAAACCCCCATCAAACCAAACATAATAGGAATCGCAAGCAGCCACACAACCCGAAATGCCTGATATACATATCTTTTTGCTTCATCAAGATTAGACTTTTGAAACAGATTAGCTACTCGTGGAAGAACAACCGTACCTATAGAAGTTACAACAGTCATTGCAAGGCGCGCGATTCTCTCTGATTGTTCATAACAACCATTAGCATAATCTGAACCAGTAATCCATCCAATCATACTCTTATCAAGAATCGTATATACTTGAATTGCAATAGATGGTAAAAAAATCAATAAAATATCCTTAAACCCGTCAAATGGATTAATTCTTTTCACAAAGCATATGTATTGAGGCATCACTCGCCACATCGAAAGACTTCCTAAAATCTGGGCCAGCATCAAAATCAGTACATATTTCCACGTATCATTTGCTGTCTTTATAAAAATAAAAATTCCACTAAGACATATAATCCTGACTATCAAATTTCTTATTACTACACTTTTAAAATCCTCAATACCTTGATAAAACCACGAAATATCAAATGTAACATTTAATATACTAAGTGCAATAATAATGTTAATCAGATTTAATCCTTCAAAAAAAATTGCATATATAAAATATAAGATGAATGAAATTAAACTCATAACGCAACGGAAGAAAAAGGTATTCCAAAATACTTGACTCATTTCTTCTTTATTGTCGCGATAATACGCAATTTTTCTTTGCCCATAAATAGTTGAACCTAATGCAGCCAGCAAAGTAAAATATGTAACCATTGCTGATGCATAACTGTATTTTCCAATGTTATCCGCACCCAAAACTCTTGAAACATACGGAGTTGTCACAAAAGGAACTAACAAAATTAATACCTGAAAGGCAGAGTTATATATAAAATTTTTCTTTACACTAATAGATTTATTATCCATTAAAATATCTTCCTGTTCTATTTTGTTTTTGTGGAGTAATTCTCATTTTTAAAATAACACTTACTAAAATTGCTATAGCAATTAAATACACCCAAAATGTATGTACAAAATAATACTCAAACCATCCAAGAGAAAAAGCTGCACAAAATAAAGCAGATAATGCTGTCAAAATATCGTTTCTTTTTGAAAATACTTCATCCATGAAACTTGTTATAAATACCCATAAAATATTTAATAAATTTCCTATTATCATACCATTATATAAATATAATGTTCCAACATAAGTATTAACATTTGATGTAATACTTATATCACGTATTGAACTGAACCCAAAAGTCTGCCATACTGTATTAACTGTGTCAATAGATTCTCCAAATCCAAATTTAGCCATAAAATTAATAAATGGAGCCAATGTCACATTATCCAAATGTTTGAATGAATATACATTATGTGTAGATATATTTTGACTAAATGATTGGACACCTGCTATTAGATAATCAATTAATTTAGAACCAATAAACTGATAAGTATCAATTTTTAATAATATATCCGGATCATAAACACTCATTTCAACTAAATATACACCAAAAAATACCATAATTCCCACAAAAACAATTGTAATTCCAGCTTTTAGTGAAATTTTTATATCTCCATTTTTTAATCTCAATAAAATACTGGCTAAACATGGAATAAATACAATACCCTTTACAAATGTAAGTATATTTGGAATTAAACAAAGCAACCCTAGAAGAATGTTTTTTTTGGATATCTTAGCACATCCTAAATAATATGCTGTTGCAATCATCATAAATAGCCGAATATAAAAATTCAATCCAGCCGAATATTGATTTTGAAATTGTTCTTGTACAACATAGTACATCTTCGGAAATCCACCTGCTAAATAAATAAAATGAGTGACGGAGTACATTGCTGCAAACACACATATAATATTAAATCTCTTTTCATGTTTACTCATAAAAGTACTTTCACATGAACTTTTTAATTTAATACCATTAAATGACACTTTTTTCGCAAATCTACTTGCAACAAGATCTGTTAATAAAGCAATAACAATAAATACCGTTAATATCATCCAATATTCCATGGTTGCGGTTTCATATTTTAACCAAAGACATGCTATAACTTGTACTCCAGTTATTACAGAAAATGTAATAATCAAATAATTTGATACAGTAAAAAAAGATTGTCTTAATGTTTTGTTTATCCATAATAAAACTATCATTATTACAAGAAATACAATATACTCCAGTATCATCACACCCAAATTATCACCTCACAATCATATTCTTTACATCATAAAAATAATGCTACAAAAAACTCCCTTATTGCTCCTTTTTTTCCATTAAAATAATTTTCAAAATCTCCATTTTTTACATGTTTTTTTATAATTTTAATACGTGTTAATCTTTTTAAATTTTTATCACTTTCTACTAAATCTTTCCAAAACAAAATGCAAGCGTTTAATTTTTCTTGTTGCTGTTCAGAAAACATATAACCCATTTTATCTTTCAATTCAATATATCTGTTATATCGAATGATATGTGTCTCTTTAATAATTTTAAAATTATTTAGATAACTCTTTATTCTCGTTATTGAAGTTACGTTGCTCATACCGACAACATTATCTCCATGCTGTCGATATAGAAGTAATTTATCCTGACATGGGACAAGCCCCCCTCTGGCAACAGCTTTCCATGCAAGCCACCCATCATGAAGCCAACTAGATGGAATTTTCTCATTTTCTGAAAATAACTCCCGCTTAAATGCCATTGCTGCGCCCGTAACAAAACAACGGTTCAACATATATTCAAACCACTTATTTTCTTCAAGCATTTCGGTAGCAATTCCTACAGACTTCCACATATCACAATTCAATAGTTTTAAATTCTGATCTACTAATTCACCATTCGTAAATACAAGCAATGCTTTATTGTTATTTTCAAATATTTTGAGAATAATTTCAGCTTTGTTATTAACCCAAACGTCATCCTGATCAGATGTGAAAATTATATTTTCTGAACATCTTGAAATCGCATTACAAAAATTTTTAGTAACTCCATGAGTTCCTGTATTTTTCACAATTCTATATTTAACAGAACAATGACTTAATAAATTATCAACAATCTCTAAAGTCTGATCCTTTGAACCATCATCACTAATAATAATTTCTTTTGGCGGAATAGTCTGAGATAAAATACTATTTAACTGTTCTGCTATGTACCGCTCGCCATTATATGTACATAGCGCAACACTATAATTACAATTTGCTTTCATTTCCCTTCATCCTCTATATTTTTATTCACAATATAAATTCAAATCTATTTCCAATATCTTTCAACCAGAAAATTAATAGATTGGCTACACCATTTCTGTTTTCTTTGACTGGCTATTTTTCCTGTACTCTGATTTTCATTGTGAATTATTTTCAAATTTTTATCATAATATGATAAAAATTGATTTTCTTTTAACTTTTCAGCAATATAAAGTTCTTCACCATACATAAATATCTGAATACTATCTTCTAGGAATTTATCAATGCACTCTTTTCTTAATATAACTACACTTCCATGAACTCCATATACATATTCATTTTCCTTACGCGTTTCCGTATGACTGATTTTGTTTTTTATATCCGATAATACATAATACAATCTGTATAAGAAATAATTTGCATATACCACTTTTCTAAATTTCATCAGTGCATTTCCTGGTCTGGATAAAGCAAACGGATTCTGTTGTTTTCCTGTTACTTTTAAAGTAATATCTGGTCCTATACATCCTATTTTAGAATCATAATGATTATCCAGAAGTTTTGAAAAAAAACTATCTGATACAAAATCAATATCTGTATTTGATATAACAGCCCATTCATATTCCTCGCCAAACTCTTTAAAACCATATAAACATCCATGTAAATATCCCAGATTTTCCCCTGGCTCAAATATCTGTGAGGATATTTTAATTTCATTTAAATCATTTATTAGTTTCTTTACATTCATACACTTATTGCATGTAACTAAAAGTACAATTTTTTCAGAATCTTTTTGTCTGCTCAATTTATCTGCAAAGTCTAATACTTCCTCTTCATTATCATAACAAATGACGGATACTGCTATTTTATACATTGTGATCATTCCTTATTCTTGATTACTAATTACATCCTTGCGATTTCTTCCATTTGAAGAACAGTATTAATCGCATGAATGAGTTTATTTCCATCTAATCTTTTTAACAAATGTCGAAACCTGTATAAAATCTTCACAATTGGATAAATACATGGACGATACTGAATATGCATTTTACAATACGCTTTATGAAATCCAAATGTATTGATTTTATATTCCTGTACATTCGTCTCATGATTAAGGCTTCTGCTATCACTACTTATATATTTAATTTCAGGTTTGTTCATCCATAAATTCAAAACAAAATCATATAAAGCATCCGATGGACGTAGTGCCATATATTCTGGATTAAACTTCGACATATTAATTTCAAAATATTCCTGATAGCAAGTACAGATAAAAAAAACAATTAAACTGTTTGTTTCTAATTCAAAAGCACCATAATAGAACATATTTTTATTTTTCCTATTTAAAAACTCATCTTTTATAGACTCAAAACTTCTGAAATTGTCTGCTTTTTCATATCGTTTATATGCAGCTTGATAACAGGAATACATTTTCTCTATCTCATTATCTTCAATTTTCCTAACATAACACTTTTTGAACGCCTGCCTAATATGTTTTCTAGTGGATTTCGATAATTGTTCTATCTCATATGAACCAGTTCTAATAATATACCAAAATTGAGTTGCTAATTCACAATCGAAATCCGAAATCCATCGAGCAAGCAAAGGATATCCCCCCACCTGAATTTTTGTCAAATTTGGGAATTTCTATTGTTTCATGCGGTGCTATATCTGGAATTAACGCATGATTATAATATATCCATTTAGTTTGCATTTTTTTCTTCCATTCATTCTATCCAATTAATTTCTTTCCTCATCGGTTTTACTGGAACACCAGCGTATAAATATATGATTCTCTGGTTCTGCCTTGGTAAGTAAACTACCATACCCAACAACGCAATGATTACCAACATTAACACCCTTTAATACGGTACTATATGAACATAACCAAACATGATTACCAATATATACAGAATCCGCTTTCTTCTTCTGCCTTCCGTTTTGAATAACTGTATGTCCATCATTGTTTTTTACAGTCACATTCCATCCCAAAACAACATCATTACCAAAAACTATATTTTCATCTGTACAGTCAATAGTAGTAGAATAATTGCATCGAAAATGATCGCCCAATACAAGTGACGAATTATTAACTAACAAAACAACTCCCTGTGATAATCCAACTGTGCCTTTCAGAATAATTTTTCCTCCATTAACAATCCGAATCAGACCTTTTTTACTTTCTCTACATCCATTCGCAGAATCTCCAAATCCGATTCTCATAGATGCTGTTGATAAATTCTTCTTTTCTACAATAAAATTGTCACGTGTCACCCCCCAGTTTTACATTATAAGATACGATAAATGGCATTTTTATTGCACTTTTTACGGGTAATACTTTAAAGTTAAAAATTACTGTTTTAGGAATGCTAAGCAATATTTTAACAATATTTTCTCTGATAAAGTGTTTTGTGTATTCATTCATTTTCTATTTTTCTTTACATATCGTTTCTTTTTATATAAGCCAAATGTCATATTTCTTATAGTGTTTACTAAGCTACATATAGGATTTTCTTTTTCAGCAAATCGAAACAATCTATAATGCCATTTAATCAGTTCTTTATATCCATGTGTACTGATACTTCCGCTTCTTCCACGTCTGTATTCTGCCAAAACTTCATCCAATAAATAACATCTGGTTTTTTTGCATATCTTCAACCATATTGCATAGTCGTTATTCTTCTTTATATCTGCAATCTGAACCAGACCGATTTTTTTTCGATCATACATAACTGTCAGACATCCCGGCCAACAGTAATTAAACATTCCTGTTTTAGATATCACTTTTGGTCCTGTAACAATTACATTTGTTTTATTTCCATCAGCATCTATTTCTTCATAATTGGTATATGAAAAATAATATCTATTTTTCATCATAAAACAAATTTGCTTTTCCAGTTTTTCTGGTTTCCACAAATCATCCGAATCCAAAAACGCAACCCATCTTCCATTAGCTTCCCTTAACGCCCTATTCCGACTAACCGCTGCTCCTGAATTTTTTTCATTTTTTATATATCTGATTCTTGGATCCTTTATTTTTCCAATCACTATGTCAGTATTATCTGTTGAACAATCATCCACAATAATCAATTCCCAATTGTGGTATGTCTGATCAATTACTGATTGTATTGTTTCAGTTATATATTGTGCTGTATTATAAGACGGCATTATAATTGACACTAAATCACTCATGTTATTTCCCACTCTTTATTAAAATTTCTTTTGCCATTTCTTGTTTTTCCAGATATTCTTCCAAGCTAATCTTACCTGTTCTCAACAGATAATCCCCAAAATCCTCTGCCGTAGCCATATCATCCTGTGAAATGCCTTCCTGCTTGATAAATGCCTTTTTGACTGTTTCTAAAATAATGTTGATATCTTCTATCAGCCCAACTTTTTTGATATATTTCTGATCCCACTCCAATTTATCTTCCCAGGTAATCGCATTTCGCCCATTAACCTGTGCCAGTCCTGATAAGCCAGGTTTTGCGGTATGACGCATTCTTTGTTCATCCGTCATAAATACCATATCCCTTACCAGCTGAGGTCTTGGACCAATTACTGACATCGTTCCGTTCAGGATGTTAAAAGCTTCCGGCAGCTCATCTAGGCTTGTCTTTCTTAACCATGCGCCAAACTTCGTCAGTCTTATTTCATCAGGAAGCAGATTTCCTTCTTCGTCTCGCTCATCTGTCATCGTACGAAATTTATACATTTTGAAAATCGTTTCTCTTCCATTCTTATCTACCAAACCTGGACGATCCTGCGTAAAAATAACTGGTGATCCCAGTTTTATTTTTACTAAAAGAGCAACTCCTGCATAAATCGGACTAAAACATAAAATTGCCGCAGATGCACATATTACATCCATCCCTCGTTTTATATACTTCTCATAAAATCCCATCTTACGGGTTTTAATCGCACTCATTAATTCAGCAGTATATGTAGTCTTATCTGCTTCCTTTTTCATTGCATGTGCTGTTGTCGCAGTCGTTACTGCTGTACTTCCTGCCAGAAGACCTAATTTTTTCTTTTTAGACACAATCTCATTCCCCTTGAATATTATTCAAAACAAGCCCGAATAACCTCAATGATCCTCTCCTGCTGCTCCACTGTCATCTTATTATCACTAGGCAGACACAGACCTCGGTTGAAAATATCCATTCCTACATCAGACACGCTACCTGCAATATATGCATTCGATCTGGCTCTTCCATTTCCGTCTTTTACAACAAATGGATTCAGACGATAAATCGGCTGCATATGCATCGGTTTCCAAACTGGGCGTCCTTCTGCATTAATAGATGCAATTGCTTCCAGAATCTCTGTCGGACAGGTTTTTCCTGTTTCTTTTATGTAGCAGACATCCTGCTCGCCACGAACCTGCTTGCACATCGCTTCCTTATCAATAATCAGACAAGACAGCCAGTAATTTGGCTCAGAATTTTCCAGATTCATTGGATTCATGGATACTGGTAATCCTTTTAATCCCTCTTTATATCTCTCATAGATTGCTTTTTTCTGTGCAATGTGTTCATTTAAATATGGAAACTGCCCACGTACAACGCCAGCAACCACATTACTCATTCGATAGTTATATCCCAGTTCTTCATGCTGGTACCATGCAGCATTCTCTCTGGCCTGCGTTGACCATTTACGTACTTTATTTGCAGCTTCTTCATCATCTGTCAGGAAACATCCGCCTGAACTTCCTGTAATGATCTTGTTTCCATTAAAAGAAATCGTATTATACTTTCCAAACGTACCTGTCTGAACACCTTTATATGTGGCTCCCATAGATTCTGCCGCATCCTCGATCAAAATAGCTTCATGCTTTCTGATCACAGCATTTAATTCTTCTATCTTTCCCGGAGTTCCGTAAAGATGTGCAATAACCACAACCTTCGTATCAGGATAGATTTCAAAGGCTTTTTCCAATGCTTCCGGATCCATGTTCCAGGTATCATACTCTGTATCTATAAATACCGGTTCTCCGCCTTCGTATACAACTGGATTTACTGTTGCATCAAAAGTCATATCGGAGCAGAAAACTTTCTTTCCTTCCAACGCTCCATGACCTACTTTCGGCATACCATATGCTTCGATTCCAGCCATTTTCATAGCCAGATGTAAAGAAGCCGTTCCTGCTGATAAAGCTACTGCATATTTGCAGCCAATATATTCACAGGCAAGTTTTTCTACTTCATTAATGTTTTTTCCTACTGTAGACATCCAGTTTGTTTCATATGCTTCTTTTACATATTCAATTTCCGGTCCATGCATTGTTGGACTGCTTAACCAAACTTTGGATTCAAATTTTTCAAACTTATTACTTTCTTTGAACATGGCTCTCTACCTCTTTTTATGTACTTTCAGTTTATGCTTAATCACTTCTCCGCAGCCACAGCCGCCTCACTCATCAGCTCCTCATACACCTTCTTATGCAGCTTCAGGTCGGAATCCGCAGAGTGATAGGTCGGTACGATCGCGGCTACGATGTCTCGGATCTTTTCGCTGTTGGCGTAGCCGTATGCTGCCAGGACTTCCAGCTGTTTGAAGAATTCCTGTACGTCCATTTCGATGGGTTTGCCGATGTGGATGAGGTCGTTTGGAGTTTTCTCCATGCCTTCTTCGGCCATCAGCTTTTCTTCGTAAAGCTTTTCGCCTGGGCGGAGACCAGTGTAGGTGACTTTGATGTCTACATCCGGGGTGTAGCCGGAAAGCTTGATCAGGTTTCGGGCAAGGGTGTCGATCTTTACCGGGGCTCCCATGTCCAGGACGAAGATCTCGCCGCCTTTGGCGTAGGTTCCTGCCTGGAGGACAAGGCTTACGGCCTCCGGGATAGTCATAAAGTAGCGGATGATGTCCGGATGTGTGACGGTGACAGGGCCGCCTTTTTCGATCTGGCGCTTGAACAGCGGGATCACACTTCCGTTGCTGCCGAGAACGTTTCCGAATCGTACAGCTACGAATTCTGTGCCGGTTCCTGTTTTCGATGTATGGTTCTCACTTACATATGCCTGACCTTCGTTGTCGTGAAGTGCATCCAGGGTATCCTTTCTGTGTCCGCCAAGTCGTGGCAGCCAGTCGGTGTGTCCGTTGTGGCTGACCATGTTCATGCTCTGGACTACCATTTCGCAGAGTCGTTTGCTGGCGCCCATGATGTTGGTCGGGTTTACAGCCTTGTCGGTACTGATCAGCACAAATCGCTGGCAGCCGTTCATCATTGCCGCATATGCAGTCTTATAGGTTCCTACCACATTGTTCTTGATCGCCTCACAGGGGCTGTTCTCCATCAGCGGTACGTGCTTATGTGCGGCTGCATGATATACGATCTCCGGCTTATAGGTTTCAAATACCCAGTTGATCCTTTTGCTGTCACGGACGGAGCCGATCAGTACCTTCAGGTTCAGGTTCGGATAACTGGCCTTCAGCTCCTGCTCAATGTCATATGCATTATTTTCATAAATATCGAAGATCACCAGAAGCTCCGGCTCATGACCTGCGATCTGACGGCAGAGCTCGCTTCCGATGGAACCGCCGCCTCCTGTTACCAGGATCCTTTTGCCCTTCAGATACTGAAAGATCTCTGACATGTTGACTTTGATGGTGTCTCGTCCGAGAAGATCCTCCACTGCTACTTTTTTCATCTTGCTCAGGGATACTTCTCCGTTTACAAGCTGATATACACCCGGGAGCTGCTTCAGCTCGCAGCCGGTTTCCTTGCAGATGTTCAGGATATCCCGCTTCTGATGCGGTGTTGCCGTCGGGATCGCAAGAAGGATCTGATTGATATGATACTTGTCCACATTGAGAAAAATATCGTCTCTTCCGCCTACCACCGGAACGCCTTCCATGTATCTTCCCCATTTATTCGGGTTGTCATCGATCAGGCAGCGTACTCTGGAATTGGTTTCCTTTGCATTCTGAAGCTCCCGGACAATGGTCCTGCCCGCTTCTCCTGCACCGATGATCATCACGTTTTTGCTCCGCTCCTCACGCTCGCTCTTTTCTCTGCGGTTCCGCTCAAGAAGTACAAAACGATAGGAGAAACGTACGTCTACAGTCAGGAAAAACTGCAGCATGATACCGATCAGATAATAGGAAGCCGGCATCCGTCCCCAGAAGATCGTAATACCCACAATATGCAGAACACCTGTGATCACAGTTGCAACCGTGATCTTGATCAGCTCATGGAAGCTTGCGAAACGCCATACACTGTTATACAGATGCAGGCATCCGAATACTGCCAGGATGATAATGGTATAGATTGGTGCAAAGCTCCTCCATGCATCAAAATAATCTGTGGGAATCGAGGAATACCGAAAATCGAATCTCACCAGCAGCGCCATAAAATAAGAAAAATTAACAGCTATCATGTCATAGATGATCAGATATATCGCAATTACTTTCCAATGTTCTAACTTCTTCATACTTCCTCCGGTCTGTCTTACTGTTTCTGCATAATCCCTGATGTATTCTTCCTGCTCTTTGTCTTCTGTCTGCTTTTCCCTGGGACTTTGTTTTGCCAGTGCCAGAAGCATGACCGAGAACGCAAGAAGTACTACGATCAGCATGATCAATAAAATCTGCATTTTTACTTCCTCTTTTATATTTATAACTTATCTAATTTATTTTTATCCCCGAACTGCGTCTCCGCAGCCCGGGTTATTATATTCGAATCTCAATATGTATGAATCATTTGGCGCCGCTTCCGCGGAAAACGACCATAACTGTCTTAACCAGGATCTCAATATCCAGCTTCAGACACCATTCGGCAATGTACTTTGTGTCAAGCTCTACGACTTCCTCGAAATCCGTAATATCACTTCGACCGCTTACCTGCCACATACCGGTAAGTCCCGGCTTGATGGCCAGACGTTTGCGATGGTGAAGCTCATACTTCTCCCACTCATCCATTGTCGGCGGTCTGGTTCCTACAAGACTCATATCTCCTTTCAGAATATTCCAGAACTGTGGAAATTCATCCAGGGATGTCTTTCGGATAAAATGTCCTACTCCTTTGATGATTCGTGGATCATCATCCATTTTGAACATCATTCCATCTTTTATGTTATTCTGTTTCATCAGTTCTTTTTTGCGTTCTTCTGCATCCATATACATGGAGCGGAATTTATAGATCTTGAACGGACGACCGTTCTTTCCCATGCGGACCTGTGAGAAAAATGCAGGACCCGGAGATTTGATCTTAATGGCCGGAACCAGAAAGATCGCTGCGATTCCTGTAAAAAGACAACCTACCAGACCGCCTGCGATATCCATAGCTCGTTTCACAAACATCTGGCGCGGTGTCACAATGTGGATACTGCTGGAAAGCACAGTGTATCCGCCAAGCTCCTCCACCACCTGGTTCTTGCCAAGTGATTTCATGGTTGCCAGTCTCATATGGATGACAACTCCCATTGCAGAACAATCCTTGATCATCTGCTCCGGGATCGGAATTTGCTTAGGTACTGCAAAAAATACTTCGTCGATCCAGTTCTTATGGATATAGGAAATCATATCCTCCTTCCCGGCTACTACCGGTACTCCACAGACGGATGCTCCCTTCCTGTCACAATCCATAAAAACAATTCCTGCCAGATGATAGGTTCCGTAATTATTCTTGCGGATGGTTTCCACCACATTGTCTGCATTTTCACTGACTGTAACGATCAGCAGAGATCGTTTCTCGCTTTCTTCGTATCTGCGATCCTTCAGGAATTTCTTCAGTGCCTGTCTGCCGCAATAGCTGAAGCAGGTATAAAGCACATAGGTGATCAGCAGGATCATTCTGGAATAATTGTTTCCAATTCTTAAAAGAAACATATATGCCAGAACCAGAAGGCAAACCAGTGTACACTGTTCAAAGGTTTTCTTCAGTTCCACCAGCATTCCTCTTCGCAGAACTCCGCTGAAGCTCTCATTAAAAAATGTGACCATCAGCTGGATAAGAAACATCACCACTGCCACATTTCGGTACAGCTCTGTCTCGTATGGCTGATCGATCCCGTTTCGGATCCAGTATGCAAGTACAAACGCAAGCTGCAGACACAGCATATCGCAGATCGTAAAATCCGCATGTTTTACCCAGCTACTGTTTTCTTTTTGATACATATCCTTTTATACGCCTTCCCTCGCTTACAGTATGTTATACTGTGTTTATTTTACCCCCCCCCGGTATTTTGAAGACCAAGGAGGGGTATCATGCACTATTTTACAACAACAGTCAGTACGGCTCCGTTGGAGCTGTTTCCACTGTTGTCGACTACATAATATGTAAGCTCGTAAGTTCCCGGTGCGGCTGTATTTACATCACCGGTGATCTGGATTTTTTTGAAAAGATCACTGGTTGATTCTGTATCATCCTGGATATCCTTTACATAGCTTAATTTATCCAGCGTAGTTCCTACCGGTACCTCTACGTAATAGGTAGTCAGATACATCTTCGGATCCTGCGGAGAAAGCTGCTCGATCTTGTCTTCCTGTGTCTTCTGCGCCTGTTCCTCCGGAGTCAGTTCTCCTTCTGCGGAATCTCCGCTTTCAGCATATGTGCTGTCTGCTTCTGTCCCATCCTGCATATCTGTCTCTTCTGCAGGCTCTGTGGTGTCTGTGGAATCTCCGTCCTCTGTGAGACCGTCATTATCGATCAGTCCCAGCTGCGGATTTTCGGCACTGCCGTCCTGAGCTTCCATGGTAAATTCTTTTTTTGTTACATTGTTGTTTTTGTCCTTTGCAACAAAGATAACAGAAACCTGTTTTCCGTCAGTCTTCGGATATATGGTTTCTACAGTAAGAGACTCTGTAACATCTCCATCTCTGTCATCCTGTGCCTTTACATCCTTCAGAAGATCCTCTTCTGTCATATCGGATGTATAATTCGTATCTTTTCCCTCTTCAAATGTGATCTTCGGTCCTTCATTATCCTCGGAGCTCTTCATGTATACTACACCGACTCCCATACCAAGGCAGATGACCACTAATAAAAACACAAAAAATTTCTTCATATTTTTGCTGCTCCCGGCCTTTCCCAACACTTTGATCCGTTGTTGTTATTTTTATGCGTGACGTTTCTTTTTCTTTTTGGATTTCTTGCCCATTTTGGAAGAGTATGGGATTGTACCAAGTACGCTTAATCCAAGATATTTCTCTACGTCTTCCGGTGTCTTTACAGTATCGTTTGTCAGATATACGATGAGCACAACGGCTGCTGCCAGAAGGATACCCAGAAGTCCGCCGATCACACCGTTTTTCGGTACGCTTGGGCTTGATGGCTCATCCGGGATGTTTGCTGTCTCTACCACATTTACTGCCTTGATATCCATAACCTGCTGGATATGCTTGGAAGCAATATCTCTTACTGCGTTTGCGATCTCTGCCGCTGTATAAGGATCGGTATCTGTAACTGTGATGGATACTACTCGTGTATCCGTTGGTGTATCTACGGAAAGCTTCTTAAGAAGCTCCTCATGTGTCATATCCAGTTTCAGCTGTGCGATCACACCCTCAGTAACTGTACGGCTCTTGATCAGCTCCGCATAGTCCTTGGTCAGTGATGTACTTGTCTGGATATCCTGATTGGTCAGTGTGCTGCTGTCCTGCTTGGACAGTACCACGATCTTGGTTGTGGATTCATACTTCGGTGTGATCAGAAGCATGGTTCCCATAACAGCTGCCAGGCAGAAAACAATACCGGATAAAATGATAACACCCAGCTTGCTCAGTAACAGGTGAAATACCTCACCAAGATCGATCTCTACTTCGTCGTTGTTGTTAACAGTCTGATTTTCCATTTCTTTTCTCCATTACCCTGTGATTTTCCGGGGATTTTTGATAAAGATCTTCTTTACATATTCGCTCCCCATTGTTTTTTCCATTTTGGCGACACATTTGCCGATCTCCGGGATACGCTCCGTCTTACGGTGTCCGTCAGAACCGACAAAATCCAGAAGCCCATGCTTCATGACTTTCCGTGCAAAGGTTTTTGCCCCGAATCCGTCCTGACCGCTGATGGTATCTGCGTTGACCTGGATATGTGCTCCCATATCCTTCAGCTCTGTCAAAAATCCAATATCGTTCCGGGTAGCCTTATAACGTTCCACATGAGCGATGATCGGGATAAAACCATTCATCAGAAGACTTCTGACCCGTTCTTCAATATAATTTTTCTCATCTCCGTTGCTGAATTCCACAAGCACATATCTGGAACCTGCAAGGGTAAGCCGCCGTCCCTTCTTAAGGCATTCCACCATATCCATACTGGAATGGAGTTCACAGCCCAGATAAAGTCTCATGCCTTCATCACCAATATTCATGGCTGCTCTACGCAGCTGCATGAACTGTCTTGTCACAATGTTCATATGCGGCTCAAACATATCGTACCGGAAATGTGGTGTCAGGATCACATGACGTACGCCCTCCTGATACTCCTTGTTGAGCATCCAGAGTGATTCTTCCATGTTTCTTGCACCGTCATCCACCCCGGGGAGGATATGACAATGAATATCATAAAGTCCCTTCATTAAAATAACCCACTCATTTCTGTTGTCAATGTTTTTTTATTTACTGCTGCTCTCACCATAATCTCCGTAGGAACCATACTTACCGTACTTGCCGTATTTACCATACTTGCCATAGTGACCGTAATTGCCGGCCTTGCTGTAGTCCACCTTGTTCAGGATGGTTCCCAAGATCGGGCAGTTGCTCTTGGCAAGCTGATCTCTTACTTCCTGTACAAAACGGTAGCTGATGGTACCGGATTCAACGACGATTACAGATCCGTCGCAGGAATCTGCTATGATAGCACTGTCGATGATCAGTCCAAGCGGCGGTGTATCTACAATAACGTAATCATAAACATCTCTTACCACGCGGATCATATCCTTGAAGAGTCTGTTTCCGAGAAGCTCTGCCGGGTTCGGAGGTACGATACCGGAGAAGATAATATGGAACTTCGGAAGTGTAGTGGCACAGATCACGTCAGAAAGCTTAGCCTGCTTGGAAAGATAATGAGCAAGTCCCATTACCTCCTGGTCTACTGTCACACGTCCCATCAAAACGGATTTACGCAGATCGGCATCGATCAGAAGCACTGATTTGCCGCTCTCAGCAAGAGAGGCAGCAAGATTAAATGCCACACTGCTCTTTCCCTCATTAGGAGTACAGCTGGTAAGTGCGATCACTTTTTTATCTGCTCCGCAGAACTGGATATTTGTTCGCAGAGCTTTATAAGCCTCATCCATCTGGTGATCAGACTTCCAGTTGCTCAGTTTAACTTTAATCATAATTCCTTTTCACCTTTACCTTTATGTTCTATCTGATGACAGTCTTGCCCTTTGGGCATGTCTATAGGTTATTATACAATCCTATTTTCTAATACGCAAGTTCTTTATTCGACAGAAAAGTCGTTAAATATGTACAATTTGCCTAATTTTTATTATTTTTTATTCCCCGGCCCAGAAACAGGATAGATTATTTTTATTCCCTGTGTTAAAATAAACCCACGGCAATGAGTGCAGCGGTTACAGGAGGAGCCTTATTTTTTGCCAACCGTGATTGGCTGCCATAAGGAGGATATAAACATATGACAAAACAGGAATTTCAGAAACTGACCGAAGATCATGTCCTGCTGCTGGATGGTGCTACCGGCTCCAACCTGATGAAGGCCGGCATGCCACGTGGTGTCTGCACAGAGAGCTGGGTGCTTGAGCACAAGGATGTGATCCAGTCTCTGCAGAAAGCATACATCGAGGCGGGAAGCCATATCATCTATGCGCCTACCTTCGGCGGAAACCGTATTAACCTCACTATGCACGGACTGGAGGATCAGATCGAACAGATCAATCATACCCTGGCCGGCTATTCAAAGGAGATCGCACCGGAGGGTGTTTTCGTAGCAGGTGATATCACCACCACAGGCAAGATGATGGCACCGGCCGGTGACATGACTTACGAAAAAGCCTTCGAAGTCTATCAGGAACAGATCGGCTATCTCCGTGATGCGGGTGTGGACCTGATCGTAGCGGAAACCATGATCAACATCGAGGAGACACTGGCTGCTGTAGACGCCTGCCAGAGTGTCTGCGAGCTTCCTATCATCTGTACCGTGACTGTAGAAGCAGACGGAAGTATCTTCAGCGGCGGAAATGCCATAGAGGCTGCCATGTCCCTGGAAGCTGCAGGTGCAGACGCTGTCGGCATCAACTGCTCGGTTGGCCCGGATCAGCTGGTATCGGTTATCCGCAATATCAAAGAGAACGTTTCCATTCCGGTCATTGCCAAACCCAATGCGGGAATGCCCCAGATCGATGATCTTGGAAATGCAGTTTACAGTATGACCCCTGCGGATTTTGCAGGTTATATGAAGGTGCTGGTGGACAACGGTGCTTCCGTGATCGGCGGATGCTGTGGTACCACACCGGAGTTTATTTCGGAAACCGCCCAGGTGCTTGGACTTCGATAACTTTAACCGGAACAGATATGCTTCCACGCACTGCTTCAATTTAGAACAGCAATAAGCCGTGAGTGAAAGATTCCGTCAAAAAATTCCTGAGGATCCTATGTGAGATATCAACAGATATCAACATAGAAATTCTCAGGATTTTTATTTTTCCGGATATTATTTCTCTTTTACTGCTTCTTCCGGCCGGTTTGCCTCATCCGCATAGGAGCTGCGGATCGCTTTTCGCACTGGAAGTACACAGGCAGGAACAACGGAAAGGCCGTCCACTCCCATCTGGATAAAAGCTTCTGTAAGATTGGAATCTGCTGCCAGCTCTCCGCATATGTAAACTTCACATCCTGACTTATGTCCTGCCTCTGTTACCATGCGGATCATCTTTACAAGCGCTGGATGATGATCGTTGTATTTATCCTTCAAAAGAAGATTCTGCCGGTCCATAGCCAGGGTATACTGGGTCAGGTCATTGGTTCCAAGGCTCAGAAAATCCACACGTTTTCCAAGTTCTTCACTGATCATGACCGCTGCCGGTGTTTCGATCATAATTCCGGTACGGATGTTTTTGTAAGGAATGTTCTTCTCATCCAGGCCCTTTTTTACCTCACGGATCAGCTTCTCGATCTCATCCAGTTCATCCTCGGACGTGATCATCGGATACATCAGGTTGATATTTCCATAGGCACTTGCACGGTAAATAGCCCGAAGCTGCGCTTTAAACATTTTTTTGCGATCAAGGCAGAGGCGGATGCCGCGGTTTCCCATCATAGGATTGACCTCATCAGGAATTGCCATATATTCTGCCTGACGGTCTGCCCCCAGGTCCACGGTACGGATCACTGCCGGACGTTCATCCATATCCTCGGCTACTTTTTTATAGGCACGGAACAGCTCATTCTCTCTTGGATAATTCTCTCTTCCGAGATACTGGAATTCACTTCGAAGAAGGCCGATACCTGCTGCTCCGTAATAAAGAACCGTATTCAGATCATCCAGATTTCCGATGTTTGCCAGAAGCTTGATCTCCTTGCCATCGGCTGTGATATCCTTCTGGTTCCGAAGTCTCAAAAGTTCTTCCCGCTCTTCCTTATCTGCTGCATGACGGATCTCATATTCCTTAAGAAGCTCCGGCTCCGGATCGATATACAGTGTTCCTGTATACCCATCTACAATAGCCATATGGCCATCCCATTCTTTCTGTATCTCCACCTCGACCAGGGTGGGGACTTCCATGGATTTTGCCATGATCGATACATGGGAAATAACAGACCCCTGATGCATGACTACCGCCAGAAGACTGGCTTTGTTCATCTCCAGAAGTTCATTGGGGGAAAGCTGCTCTGCTGCAAGGATCACCGGCTCATCTCCCAGATTGATCCGTGCATGGGAGCCACCCATGGCGCCGATCAGCAGCTCGGAAATCTCCCTGATATTTTCGATCTGTTCTTTGACAGCCTCGTCCTCCAGCTTGCGGAACACATTTGCAAGCTCATCCCTGGTTGTCTGGACTGCGTAAGCTGCACTGACCTTTTCTGTCGTGATCATGCTTTCCACGGCCCGCTGGAAGCTGCCGCCACTTAAGAGCTTCAGCTGCCGTTTCAAGGTCAGCTCCTGCTCTTTGGGGAGGGGTGCTCCGTTTTTATACATATGTTGGATCTGGTTCTTTACCGCTGTTCTTGCATTATCCAGACGATCCAGCTCCTTTTTTACATTGTCTACCATGGACTGACGGATCTGATATTCGCCTCTGTGGTAATACAGTATTTTTCCAATGGCTATTCCGGAAAAAGCGGATGTGCCTTTGTATATCTCCACCTGAAAAACCCCCTTACTGGTCCGTCTGCTTAATCGCAGGCAGCTTTAAACTCTGTCCAGATCTTATTGTATTCCTGCTCTGCTTCCTGGCTTACATTCTGTACGATCTCACCCTTTGTCACGCTGTCCGGAACAACCAGGCTCTCGTCTACCAGATCATCTGCTGCCTTGTTTGTATTGTAGTATCCGATATAGTTGATGCACTGTGCAGATACTTCCGGCTCCAGGATATAATTGATAAATTCATTGGCAGCCTTCGCATTCGGTGCTTCACTTGGCACAAACATTCCCATAATACCAAATCCAAGACCTTCCTCCGGATAAACCACCTTAAGATCCGGATTATCCTTCAGCGCCTGTGTTACCTGTGATGTATAAAGAAATGCCACACTTGCCTCTCCGTTGAGAAGTGCATTCTGTGTATTGTCATCCTGGATCATACGAATGTTCGGTGCCAGCTCTTTCAGCTTCTCACCTGTCTTGTCGATCACGGCTACATCTTCTTCGTTCATGCTCTCTCCCATGGAAAGCTGTGTGATGCCACAGATCACGCGGTAATTACCTACGATGGCAATGCTGTCCTCCAGAGACTTATCCCAGAGATCCTTGTATCCTTTAATGTCGATATCTACCTGCTCCGGATCATAAACGATCAGTGGGATTCCTGCTCCGTAAGGTACTGTATATTCGTCATCCGGATCATAAAACTGTCCCTGATAAAGGGAGTTGATGTTCTTAAAATTGGAAACGGTATCCTTGTCGATCTTCTGGACAAGTCCCTCTTTTACCGCGCTGTCGATAATGTAATCATCTGCAATTACCACATCGTAATCGCCACCCTTTGCCTGGGAAAGCTTCTCAAGCATGGTCTCATCGGTATCAAAGTTGGAATATACTACCTTGGTCCCTGTTTCTTTTTCAAAATCATCCAGCACTCCCTGCGGAAACATTCCGTCCCATGTATAAAGTACCAGTTCATCCTTATCCTTTGCACTGACACTGACACCTGTTATCATAGATGTTCCAAGTACCGCACATAACATGATCGCTGCTGCTTTTTTTGATCTCATAGAACCTCCTTCATGTCTCTCTCTGACGTCTTGTTATTTTGCTTTTACCTTTGTCCAAAGCTCTGCGAATTTCTGCTTGATCTTTGGCTTCTGGTATCCGAAGATCTCATTCTTTGGATTGTCGATCTGCGGAATATAGGAAGAAATTCCCTCATAAGTTCCGTTCTTCATCTCCTCGAATGCACTCTTTACAGTAGAAGTATATCCTACTTCTTCGGTATTGGAAAGAGCATTTTCATCATCCAGCATAAAATTGATGAACTCATGAGCCAGATCTACTTCATTGCAGTCCTTGGTAATGACCATGGCATCATACCAGGTATTGGTTCCCTGCTGCGGAGTATAATAGCCAAGCTCCGGATTTTCGCTGATAATATAGGAAGCATCTCCGGAATAAACAACCGCCATTGCCTTGTTTCCTGAGATCATGTTGTCGATCACATCATCACCTGCATAGATCGGATCCATGGTATCTCTCTGCCGGATCAGCCACTCATAAGCCTGCTGGATCTCATCAAGATTTTTTGTGTTCATGGAATACCCCAGCGCTTTCAGGGCGATCATAAAGGAATCCCTTTCGGAATCATACATATAAAGATCTCCCTTATATTTTTCATCGCAGAGAATATTCCAGCCCTCTTTGTCAAGATCCTCCTGAGAGACTACATTCTTATTATAAAGGATTCCTACAGTTCCCCAGAAATACGGACAGGAATAACGATTTCCCGGATCATAGTCCTTATTCTGTACCTCGGGAAGAAGATTTTTGCTGTTTGGAATTTTTTTCCAGTCAAGGGCCTGAAGATATTCCTCCTTGATCAGTCTTTCAATCATATAATCTGACGGAACCAAAACATCGTAGGTTTCACCACTGGCCAGCTTGGTGTACATCATCTCATTGGACTCGAAGGTTTCATATACAACAGTACAGTTATACTGCTTCTCAAATTTGTCCAGAAGACTCAGTTCCATATATTCTCCGGCATTATATACACGAAGCACGTGGTTTCCCTGACTTACGAGCGTCCACTTTCCCAATACCAGAACAACCGCAGCAGCTGTGATAACCGCAACGATCCTTCTTTTTTTCGGATCCATTTTTTTCACGGTGGAGGCCTGAAGCTTCGGCATGATCAGATTTGCAAAAAGAAGCACCAGTACAATGACCACGATCACAATGGTAGAAAGGGCGTTGATGGTGGGATTGATGCGCTTTGTCATATTATATACAACAATGGATATATTTTTTACTCCGTTTCCGGAAACAAAGTAGGAAATTACGAAATCGTCAAAGGACATAGTAAAGGCCAGGAGCGCTCCCGCAAAAATCCCTTCTTTGATCATGGGCACGATAACCTTGGTAAGTGCCTGATATGGCGTTGCACCAAGATCCATGGCTGCATTGGCAAGGTTCGGATCCAGGCTTCGTACCTTCGGATATACACTGGTGATCACATAGGGCGTACAGAATGCGATATGTGCCAGCAGCATGGTCAGATAGCCTTTCGTCATTCCCAGCGAAGAAAACAGCAGCATCAGACCAATCGCGGTTACGATCTCCGGATTCAGAATTGGAAAGTTATTGATGGTAAGAACCATCTCCTTCAGCACCTTTCTGGATTTTGAAAGTCCGATGGCTGTGATGGTTCCCAGCACTGTAGAAATAACAGTTGCCAGAATTGCCACTGTGACCGAAACATAAACTGCCTTACTGATCTCCATGTTGTTTATCAGCTCTCCGTACCAGCGCAGGGAAAATCCTGTAAATCTGGTCAGGGACTTGGATGAGTTAAAGGAAAAGATCATGGTCACAAGGATCGGCAGGTAAAAAAATGCCAGACACAGCACTACATATAATTTTGAAAATATGGTATTTTTTCTTTTCATCTCCTGCCTCCTTTAATCGTCCTGAGTATCCATCTTCTTCATCAGGCTCATAAAGATCAGGATGATCACTGCCAGGATCAGAGAGATGGCACTTCCGAAGTTCCAGTCACCTACAGAAATAAACTGTGACTCGATGAGATTACCGATCAGCATGTACTGGCCGCCGCCGAGAAGCTTCGGAATAACGAAGGTTGATATGGACAGAAGAAATACCATCATGATACCATTGACCACACCTGGCATGGAAAGCTTCCAGGTGATCCTCCAGAAGGTCTGGAAGGGATTGGCACCAAGGTCGTTGGCCGCTTCGATCAGTGACTTGTCCATTTTACTTAAGGATGTATGGATTGGAATGATCATAAAGGGCATAAAGTTACAAACAAGGCCCACGATAACGGAAAAATCTGTATACATCATGGTGATCTGTGAGATTCCCAGCATTTTCAGAAGGTTGTTCACCAGACCATTGTCAGAAAGAATGTTCATCCATGCATAGGTACGGAGAAGCATGTTGATCCACATAGGAATGGTGACCATAAGGATCAGAAAGCTCTGCACCTTTTCGGAATATTTGGAGATAATGTATGCCAGCGGATATCCGCAGACCAGGCAGATCAGTGTGGTCAGGATACCCAGGCGGAAGGATTTCAGGATAACACTTAAATATGTAGCTTCCAGAAATTTTGCAAAATTCGCCCATGTAAAATGCAGGGTCAGAACTTCATTTCCATCTGAGGTAAATGCATAAAGCACGATCAGGATCAATGGTACCACGATCAGGATCGAAGCCCAGATGATATACGGCTTGATCAGATGCTTGAACTGTTTCATTAGTATCCTCCCATTCTGCACATAACATGGATATCCTCAGGACCAAACTTCAGTCCCACTTCACGTCCCACTTCTGCATAATCGGTAGTGTGCACCATGTATGTGCGAAGCTCCGTCTCGACCAGGATCTCATAATGCACGCCCTTGAACGTAATGTTCCGTACAGTTCCTCTGATCTTGGCCTGATCCGGTTCCACAATATCCAGATCCTCCGGGCGGAGAACAACCTCAATGGCTTCGTTGTCCTCAAATCCCTTATCTACACATTCAAAACGAAAGCCATCAAACTCCACAAGGAAATCCCTGATCATTGTTCCTTCTATAATATTGGACTCTCCGATAAAACCGGCAACAAAACGGTTCTCCGGCTCATTATAGATATCTGTCGGGCTGCCAATCTGCTGGATCTCACCGTTGTTCATGACTACTACCGTATCAGACATGGAAAGTGCCTCCTCCTGGTCATGAGTAACATAGATAAAGGTGATCCCTACCTCTCTCTGGATCTTTTTCAGCTCGATCTGCATCTGCTTACGGATCTTGGCATCCAGTGCGCCGAGTGGCTCATCCAGCAGAAGAACCTTCGGCTCATTGACAAGAGCTCTGGCAATGGCAACTCGCTGCTGCTGTCCACCGGAAAGAAGTGTAACATCTCTTTTTTCGAAGCCTTCCAGCCCTACCATTTTCAGCATTCTTTTTACCTTCTGCTCAATAACAGATTTATCTACCTTTTTCAGATTCAGGCCGAAACCGATATTGTCCATAACATTGAGATGCGGAAACAATGCATATTTCTGGAATACCGTGTTGATCTCTCTTTTATATGGAGGCAGCTTGGAAATCTCAATTCCGTTAAACAGTACCTCTCCGCCGCTTGGCTCCTCAAAGCCGGCAATGATCCTTAAGGTTGTTGTCTTTCCACAGCCGCTGGGTCCCAGAAGCGTAAGGAATTCGTTTTCGTGAATGTCCAGATTAATGCCCCGGAGCACCTGCTGGTCATCAAAGTTTTTTGTGAGATTTTTTAACTCGATCAGTTTATTGCTCATCTTTTATATTCCCCTTCCCGCGTTTTCCTGCGATCAGATATACTGCCAGTACCAGAAGGATCACTCCCAGCATTATGGTACAAAGTGCATTGATCTCCGGCGTAACGCCTGTTTTCATCTGTGTGTAAACTTTTATCGGCAGCGTGGATACACGTGGCCCGGTTACAAAAATACTGATCACCACATCGTCCATGGACATGGCAAAGGCCAGCAGAGAGCCGGATATAACAGCCGGCATGATCAGCGGCAGGGTAATGTCCCAGAAGGCCCGAAAGGAACCGGCACCAAGATCTCTGGCTGCCTCTTCCAGGGACGGATCCATTCCCACAAGCCTTGCTTTTACCTCCATCAAAATATAGGGCACACAGAAAACCGTGTGTCCGATCAGAAGTGTCAGCATTCCAAATGGCAGGTTCAGCATATAGAAAAATGCCATCAGTACCATTCCCAGAATGATTTCCGGGATCATCAGAGGCAGGATGGAAATATACTCCATCACCCCTTTTGTTTTCCAGTGGATCCTGGAAAGTCCTACAGCCCCCAGTGTTCCGATCACTGCAGATACCCCACAGCTGGACACCGCCAGGATCAAACTGTTTTTCAATGCCTGGATCAGATCCCTGTCCTGAAACAGTTCCTGATACCATTTCAGGGAAAATCCGGTAAAGCGCACCGGAAGTCTTGCTTCATTAAACGAAAATACCACTACCACACCAATGGGCAGATACATAAGGAAAAACAGGATTCCCAGGTACAGTCCTGAAAGCTTTGAGTTCTTTTTCATCCGATTCCCTCCAGTTCCTTCACATTGGTAAGCTTCCGATATAATACGATCATCAGAGTTGTCAGTATCATCAGTACCACAGCCAGTGCTGCGGCAAAGGGCCAGTTATTGCCTCTTGTCATCTGCTCCTGGATCAGACTTCCCACAAGTACGATCTTGTTTCCGCCCAGGATATCCGCAATAAAAAACAGACCCATAGACGGAATAAAGGTAAGTATCACTCCGGAAAGAAGTCCCGGCAAAGTCAGCTTAAAGGTGACGCTCCAGAAGGCCTTCCATCTGCTGGCTCCAAGGTCTCTGGCAGCTTCCACAAGGGACCAGTCCAGCTTTTCCGCACTGGAATATACGGACAGTGCCATAAACGGCAGCAATACATAGATCATACCGATCACGATCGCTGGATAGCTGTACAGGATTTTTAAGGGCTCCTGGATGATGCCAAGCTTCATCAGCAGATAATTCAGAAGGCCCTTTTTCTGTAGAATGATGATCCAGCCATAAAGACGGATCAGGGAATTCACCCAGAAAGGCAGCATCAGGAAAAGCATGGCCAGCTTCTTTTTGCCCTCGGAAAGCTTTGCCATAAAGTATCCGAAGGGGTAGCCCACCAGACAGATGATCAAAGTGCTGGTGAGCGCAAGGCGGAAGGATCCCGTAAAGGTCTGCAGGTATACAGGCTCCAGGATCTGCTTGTAATTATCCAGAGTAAATTTCCAGTTCACGCCGTAGCCGCCGTCTGCTGTGGAAAAGCTCAGTGCAACTACATACAGAAGGGGCAGTGCGACGAAGATCAGTGTAAAAAGATACAGCGGCAGGATCATCCATACGGAGCCTGCTCTGTGCTTACGCATGGGTACCTCCTGCACAGGGACCTGACTGATCCGGCAATACTTCTTCTGATCTTTCTTCCCGATCTACCAGCACTGCATCTGTAGGAAGAAAACAGCAGCGCACCTTTTCTCCTACACTGACATTTGTATCAATGCCGTAACGGCTTGCCACGATTTCCTGACCTTCCGAAGTTTTCAAAACAACACGGAGCTGGCCGCCGGCGAAGGTTTTTTCAATGACTTCGGCGGTTAAGCCATCGCAGCTGTCATCTGTGTTTTTTTCTGCGGGCTCCTGTACACTCTTTTGTGTGTTTTCTGATGTGCAATTCGGCGTGCTTTGTTGTGCATTTTTTTTATTTTCCTCAAACCGGATATTTTCGCTTCTTACTGCGATGGTAACCTTTTCTCCTTTTTGTGGGAAATATCCTCTGTCAGATGTAGCTGCGGTGTCCATTGATACTTTTACTTTTCCGGCATCAGTTCTTACGGTGATCTGAGCGGAAGTACCGTCAATCTCCTCTTCCGCAATGCTTTCCACAATACCGGTCAGGATATTGGCATTTCCAACAAAGGTTGCCACATAGCTGGTCTTCGGATGATTATAGATCTCATCCGGCGTCCCGATCTGCTCAAAGCGTCCGTGGTTCATCACAGCGATCGTATCAGACATGTTGATGGCTTCTTCCTGATCGTGAGTGATATAGATAAAGGTGATCCCCAGCTTCTTCTGCAGGCGCTTCAGCTCGTGCTGCATGGCACGCCTCAGCTGCAGATCCAGCGCACCAAGGGGTTCGTCCAGAAGAAGTACCTCCGGATTGTTCACAAGTGCTCTGGCTATGGCCACACGCTGACGCTGACCGCCGGAAAGCTCTGACGGCTTACGCCTCTCAAAGCCCGGAAGCTGAACAAGCTCCAGCATTTCTTTGACTCTTCTGCTGATCTCCGCTTTCGATGTTTTTTTCAATTTCAGCCCATATCCAATGTTATCTGCTACATTCATATGGGGAAAAAGTGCATAATTCTGGAACACTGTGTTCACATTACGCTGATTCGGTTCCAGGGATGTCACATCCTTTCCATCCAGAAAAACCTGGCCGGAATCTGGCTGTTCCAGGCCTGCAATGATCCGCAGTGTGGTGGTTTTTCCACAGCCGGAAGACCCCAGCAGAGTGACAAATTCTCCTTTTTTTGCTGTAAGACAGATGCTTTCCAGGACGTCCTCACCTTCCTGGAAGCTCTTTTTTATGTTTTTCAGTTCTAATGAAATTTCGGACATTTAGTTCTCCTTCTGTTTGCTATGATATCCGCCCCCTGCATGGGATTTTCTGATTCGGTTAACTACTCATTTTCATGAAAATTATCTCGTATATACTGACAATAAGTTTCTTTATTAAATACAGGTTTAAATTCCTGACAGATTTTTTTTGCTTCTTTTGCCTGATCACAGAGAAGACGATACGTAGTCAGTGCCAGAAGCTTGGCTGGTTTGATATATGCCAGTTCTTCATCCATGATCTTAAAATCTGCTCCGTGGAGTTTTCCCGCAAATCCTCCGAATGTAAAATTCAGCACTGGAAACAGATGGGTCAGGTCTCCTACGTCGGTACAGGCGTTGTTAAAATCTGCCGGCTTTGAGCACCGGTACGTAGCGTCCAGAAGCTTTACAGATTCTTCCATCACTTTATCCGCACCTCTGTGCAGGATCGGCATATATCCCTGAAGCGGTTCTCTTTCGATCGTACCACCGAATGCATAGGCAGCTCCGTCATAGGCACGATCCATTTTTTCCTGTGTTGCCCGGATCGCATCCAAAGACGCTGCACGGACTTTTGTTTCGATCACCGCTTCGTCCGGAACTGCATTGATCACATCCCCGGCTTTTCGGATCACGTTGTGAAGACGCACATGTTCTTCCTCCCGGAAGGTTTCCCGCATCAGTCCCATCATCTGGATGGCACTGGAAGTAATACTTAATGCATTGACACCATCCCATGGATCAATGGCTGCATGTGCGGCTTTTCCTCTTACTGTCACTCGTTCTGCGGAAAATCCGTTGCATGCCGCATTTCCCAGGTAAAAATCTTCTTCTACCGGCATCATGTGCACATGTGTGGTCAAAATAATGTCTGAATGATCAAATTCTCCAAGCCGGATCAGCTCGCTTTTTCCGGATGCCGGGAAGCCGATTCCCTCTTTCCGAAGCCGTGCACGTTTATCTGCATCAATGTATTCTTCCGCCGGAACGGCAAAAAAAGATACGGACCCAGACAGAGAGGCTTGAACCTCCTCATTGGTCAGTGCCAATGCTGCGCCGATCATGGCTGCAATCTGTGCGTGGTGTCCGCATGCATGTGCTGTCCCGTTGGCGGGATCAGCCATCGGATGCGACTTACATCCGATGGCGTCAAGTTCTCCGATAATCGTAATGTTCGGTCCGTCCTGTTCCATCCACTCAGCGCGAACCCCTGTGCGTGCAAGTCCTCCATGCACACGAAGTCCCAGGCCACGCAAAAAAGCCGCTACGTGTGCGGCTGTTCTCTCCTCATAAAACCCTGGTTCCGGATGGCTCTGGATATCCTTCGCAAAGGCTATGATCTCATCTCTGTGTTCATCTATAGTCTGAATGATCTTTTCTTCAATATGATTCATGTCTTATAACCTCCATTTTCCGCAGGTTAAGCTATATGATATCATAAAACAGTTGATTTGGAAATAGATATTTTCTGGAGATATTTCGCTACTCCGTCGTTTTCATTGGAACCGATGATCCCGGTTGCCACAGCTTTCAGTTCACTCACTGCATTTTCCACTGCATAGGCTTCATCCGCTATTTCAAACATATCAATATCATTTTTTCCATCACCAAAAACAACTAATCTGTCACATTCCAGTTTTTGTTTTAGCTGCAAAGCAGCCTGCGCTTTGGATGCTTTTTGCGGCATGATCTCCAGCCACTGCTCTCCTGTGTAGATGTCCTTCTGATAAACAACATGATATTTATTTTTATATTTATGATAAAATGGTTCAAGCTTCTCCGGCTTATCAATGCAGGTAATATAAAAAAGATCTCCATACATCAGTTCAGATTCTGTAGTTACAATATTCGTACGTTTGTCGCCCTTCCGGCTGTTTAAAAATGCCTGCATTCCACCTGTTGCCTTTGCTGTTATATAAGAAAACTTTTCAATATTATTCTGATATGAATATATGATCGGATATATTTCATGCGCAAAAAGATCCCTCAATACCTCATATATATCCTCTGCAAAATAATTGGCAATGAGAATTTCCTCTGTTATATTATCTTTCACAAATGCCCCATTATATATAATAAGAGGAAAGTGTGTGTTAAGGCCTTCAGTTACTTTTTTTGCCGTATTTAAGGAACGAGCTGTTGCATAGGAAAATGACATGCCTGAAGAAGTTAAAGCATTGATTGTTTTTATTGTATATGAAGATAAAGTTTCATTTTTTCTCAAAAGAGTTCCGTCGAGATCTGATACGTATAGTATTTTCATAAATAAATCCTTTCGTTTTGCTATGAACTGAATAGGGAAACTTTTTTCAGTTGACAGGAAAATTGATGATAAAGTATTTCTTTATTATAGCACAAAAAAAGTGGCCATTTAAGCCACTTTTTTACGATTGTATATTCAAAACTACATACATGTTCTGTTGATGATCGTTAAT
>NZ_QUJX01000020.1:0-64650 GCF_003480785.1 Ruminococcus sp. AM26-12LB
CTGTTACTAATCGGGTGAGGGCTTGACCAAAAAGCCGAGGAAGCGGGGATACCCCCCCGCTGTAGTATCGGTACGCAGGTTAAATTTGATTCAAAAAGTTTGATTAACCATCAACAAAGCATGTATGTAGTTTTTAAGGTACAAAGGGAAAGAGGAAAGCAGGAGAAAAATCAGTACATGGATTTTTCTCCTGTTTTTATTATATATAATCATACATCTCCCACCATTTACATCTCTTTTTCCATATGCTACAATAGGTAAGACCAAAGGAGCCTGACCAGGCTGTGAGGAGGTGCAGGCTTTGACCTTTGAACTTGATTTGGGCAATTTAATCGTAAGGAGGAAAGAAAAGAGTATGTTTAATTTTCTTGTGACTGCCGAAGGCGGTCTCACAACGGCAGGATATGCCGTATCTGTTATTGCAGTCCTGATTTTGATAATTCTGGTAGCAGTATTACTTCAGAAAAACACATCTGCATTAAAATTTACCACACAGCAGCTGGTTACCTGTGCAGTAGCATTGGCACTTGCATATGTAACTTCCTACATTAAGATATTTAAACTGCCATTTGGCGGATCTGTGACCTTGTTCAGTATGTTGTTTATTGTTCTGATCGGTTACTGGTATGGCATTAAGGTAGGAATTCTTACCGGTCTTGTATATGGGATTTTTCAGTTCCTCCAGGAGCCATATGTCCTTTCATTTTTTCAGGTATGCTGTGATTACATTCTGGCATTTGGAGCCATGGGGCTTTCCGGATTATTTACAAAATCCAGAAAACATGGTCTTCTTAAAGCATACATACTAGCAATTCTGGCAAGAGGGGCATTCCATGCACTTGGCGGATATCTTTATTGGATGGATTATATGCCGGATAATTTTCCGAAGTCTCTGACAGCTTTGTATCCGATTATTTACAATTACAGTTATATTCTTCTGGAAGGTGTACTGACGATCGTAGTAATTTCTATTCCGGCAGTATCCCGTGCACTTGGGCGAATGCGAATAATGGCAACTGGTGGAAACCGACAATCTGCAGCCACCGAAAAATAATTAATACAGACACATAAATAAAAATAGATCGTTCAAGCTACTACGATCTTTTTTTATTGAAAAATCACAAAAAGTTATATAAAACAAACCAAAAACACAAAGAATACTTTTCACCTAAAGAAAGTTGTGCTATGATAATCAGGCGGAATAATTTCCCATTCAAACGGATGAAGGCAAGTCCCCACCTACAGTTTATTGCTTTTCGCAACCACATAGGAGACTTCTTTGATTCGGTTAAAATATTTCAGACAGATATAACATATCTGAACATATAAAATACAAAAGAAAAAGCAGCCATACAGTTGCGAAAAGGAGAATATCTTAAGTAATCAAATTTGTTGACTAATGTGATCAAATGTGTTTAAAAGTACTCAAAAGAGTAAATTATTATGAACACATCAAATATCACAAATTACAAGCCAAAAGATTTTGCTGAACTGTTAGGTGTATCTGTAAAAACATTACAGCGTTGGGATAGAGACGGAACTCTAAAGGCAAACCGAACTCCAACTGATAGACGTTATTACACTTATGACCAATATCTGCAATTCAAAGGAATAAGTACTGAAGATGACCAACGTCAGGTAGTTATTTATGCCAGGGTATCTACAAGAAATCAAAAAGATGATTTACAAAACCAGGTTGCATTTTTACGACAGTTTTGTAATGCCAAAGGTATTATTGTAGACCAGTGTATTGAAGATTATGGAAGTGGCCTTAATTACAATCGTAAAAAGTGGAACGAATTATTAGATGAAGTGATGGAACAAAAAATCAAAACCTCGTGCAGGATATTGTTTCAATACTCCATGTGTTCTCTTGCAGGTTGTACGGACTTCGTAAGTATAAAAAACAAATAGAAAGGGATGTGGAAATTGCTAAAGAGCTTCAAGACGGAAATAAATCCGTCAGAGGAACAGAAAGTCAAGATTCATAAGACGATAGGAACTTGTAGATTTATTTATAATTTCTATCTTGCCCATAATAAAGAACTTTACAACAACGGTGAAAAGTTTATGAGCAGTAACAGGTTTAGAGTCTGGCTTAACAATGAATATCTTTCTGAGCATCCGGAGTATTCGTGGATCAAGGAAGCTTATTCAAAAGCAGTAACACAGTCAGTAAATAATGGACAAACTGCTTTTACAAGATTTTTCAATCACGAGAGTGCTTTTCCTAAGTTCAAAAAGAAAGGCAGATCTGATGTAAAGATGTATTTTGTAAAGAATAATCCAAAGGATTGTCGTTGCGAAAGGCATAGAATCAATATTCCGTCACTTGGTTGGGTCCGTATCAAAGAAAAAGGATATATTCCAACAGCTAAAGACGGATATGTGGTTAAAAGTGGCACGGTCTCAATGAAAGCTGACAGATACTATGTTTCAGTTCTTGTAGAAATTTCTGATAACAAGATTGCTGATAATTCCAATGCAGGAATTGGCATAGACTTGGGATTAAAGGATTTTGCCATTGTTTCTAATGGTAAGACTTATAAGAACATCAACAAGTCAGCAAGACTGAAAAAGCTTGAGAAACAACTTATTCGGGAACAGAGATGTCTCTCCCGTAAGTATGAAAATCTAAAGAAAGGAGAAGTCACTCAAAGGGCGAATATACAAAAACAAAAACTCAAGGTACAGAAACTTCATCATAAGATAGATAATATCCGTACTGATTACATTAACAAGACAATCGCTGAGATAGTGAAAACCAAGCCATCTTATATAACGATCGAGGACTTAAATGTAAATGGTATGATGAAGAATCGACATCTTTCAAAAGCAGTTGCATCACAAAAGTTTTATGAATTTAGAACAAAGCTGCAAATCAAATGCAATGAAAATGGGATCGAACTTCGAATAGTAGATAGATGGTATCCATCATCTAAAACCTGTCACTGCTGTGGCGCTATCAAAAAAGATTTAAAGCTTTCAGATAGAATATTCAAATGCAGTTGCGGTTATGTCGAAGACAGAGATCTCAATGCTGCACTTAATTTGAGAGATGCAATAACTTACGAAGTTGCATAACTAAAACGCAAACGTAAGTATGTACCGAAGGCTATTTTCGGGAATTTACGACTGCGGAGTGTACAAGAACTTGTGAGTAGATATGATTTCGGTCAATCAAAAACATACACGGTGAAGCAGTAAGTAGAACTCGTGAGAGTCTACGTTATCTCGATGTGAGTATATTTACACATATTTTGAGTGGCAGAAGAAAAAGATGTCTAAAAAAATTGAACGAAATGATCCCTGCTGGTGTGGAAGCGGAAAAAAATATAAAAAATGTCATGAAGCATTTGATGAAAAAATGGAACTCATGAAAAAGAAGGGGTATGCAGTTCTTGACCATGATCTGATCAAGACACCTGCACAGATCGAGAAGATCAAAGAGAGCTGCAAGATCAATGTTGCAGTTCTTGATTATGTTGCAGAGCATATCGGACCAGGCGTGACGACACAGCAGATTGATGACTGGGTACATGAAGAAACAGTACGTCATGGCGGAATTCCGGCACCACTTAATTATGAAGGTTTTCCAAAAAGCGTATGTACATCTATCAACGAGGTAGTATGCCACGGAATCCCGGATGAAGAAATTGTCTTAAAAGAAGGTGATATTGTCAATGTAGATGTATCCACCATTTATCAGGGATATTTTTCTGATTCCTCCCGTATGTTCTGTATTGGACAGGTAAGTCCGGAGAAGGAGAAGCTTGTCCGTGTGACAAAAGAATGCATAGAGCTTGGCCTTGAACAGGTAAAACCATGGACACCGATCGGAAATATGGGAAGTGCTGTACACAAACATGCAGTGGAAAACAGCTATACAGTTGTGAAAGAAATTGGCGGACATGGTGTAGGTCTTGAGTTTCATGAAGATCCATGGGTAAGCTACACATCTAAGGAAGATTCAGGTGTACTCATGGTACCCGGAATGATCTTTACTATTGAACCAATGGTCAATATGGGATCTGATGAAATCTATACAGATGAGATCGATGACTGGACAGTGAGGACAGAGGATGGTCTGCCATCGGCACAGTGGGAGATCATGGTCCTTGTCACAGAAACAGGACATGAGGTCCTTTGCTGGTAAAAGCCATCGAAAATCCGGAAAAAAAGTCCTTGCAATGAGAAGTTATCTAGTGTATAATCACATATGTTGTGAAAAAAGATGGTCCTCTGTTACCATATGTGTATTAAGAACATCCAGTATAATTAAGGAGAGAAAGAAATGAACGAAATTATTAAGAACATTGAGTCCGCTCAGCTGAAAGCTGAAGTACCGCAGTTCCGCGTAGGAGACACAGTAAGAGTACACGCACTGATCAAAGAGGGAACACGTGAGCGTGTTCAGATCTTCGAGGGTACAGTACTTAAGAGACAGGGTGGAAGCACAAGAGAGACTTTCACAGTAAGAAAGAGCTCCAACGGTGTTGGTGTTGAGAAAACATGGCCGCTTCATTCCCCACATGTAGTTAAGGTTGAGGTTATCCGTCATGGTAAAGTACGCCGTGCGAAACTGAACTACCTGAGAGATCGTGTAGGTAAAGCAGCTAAGGTTAAAGAGCTTGTAAAATAATTTCATAAGTAAAGAGGCAGGGACAATAACATTTGCTATTGTCCCTCTTTTTACATCAGTGCGTATGCGTGTAAAAACACATACAGGGGATAGAATATGGGATTAAATAAGAAGATTAATATCGAAAATCTGAAGGAAAACAGAGCTGTTTCCGAAGCAAGGGAGAAGCTTCGTGATGACAGGACAAGAGGAATCGTGAAATGGGTGTTTGAAATTATTGTGACCCTGGTTTTTGCTGTGCTGGTTGCAATTTCTGCATTTCAGACTGTGACATTGCAAGAAAGTGCCATGGAACCCACGTATTCTGTAAGTGAAAAGTTTTTTGTAAACAGGGCTTTATATAAGGTCAGTTCACCAAAACGTGGAGATGTGATCGTTTTTAAAACAAGCGCCAGTGACTCGGCAGCCCTGCATATCCGACGTGTGATCGGCCTTCCCGGGGAGACTGTTCAGGTTAAAGACGGGAAGATCTATATCAACGGCAAGGTTTATGAAGAAAACGGAGCTTATCAGGATATGACAGATGGAGGACTTGCAAATAGTGCTATAACTCTGGAAAGCGGGGAATATTTTGTCCTTGGTGATAATCGCAATAACAGTGAGGACAGCCGCTTCAGCGATATCGGAAATATCAGTAAGAAGTACATTGTCGGGAAAGTTTGGTTTACAGTTTCTCCGAAAAATAAAATAGGTTTTATAAAATAGATCAAAGTAAACAGATTAAAGTATAGATAAATGAGGTGAATTATGAACGTACAGTGGTATCCAGGCCATATGACGAAGGCGAAGCGTCAGATGCAGGAAGATATCAAGCTGATCGATCTGATCATTGAGCTTGTAGATGCAAGAGTTCCTCTTTCCAGCCGAAATCCGGATATTGATGAGCTGGGAAAAAACAAGGCGCGTATGATCCTTCTCAACAAAGCAGATCTTGCCGATGAGAGACAGAACCGTGCCTGGATGGAATATTTCAAAGAAAAAGGAATCTATGCGGTAAGTATTGATTCCCGCAATAAGGGATCTATGAAGGCCGTTTCTGCGGCAATCACAGAGGCATGTAAGGAAAAGACAGAGAGAGACCGGAGACGAGGAATCAAAAACCGTCCGGTACGTGCGATGGTTGCAGGAATCCCTAATGTTGGAAAATCAACATTTATCAATACCTTTGCAGGAAAAGCCTGTGCCAAGACTGGTAATAAACCAGGAGTTACAAAAGGAAAACAGTGGATACGTCTGAATAAAAGTGTGGAGCTTCTGGATACCCCTGGAATTCTCTGGCCGAAATTTGAAGATCAGGAAGTTGGAATGCGTCTTGCCTATATCGGTTCGATCAAGGACGATATTCTGAACATCGAAGAACTTGCCCTGGGTCTGATCGGATATCTGCAGGAGTTTTATCCGGCAGCGATCAGAGAGAGATACAATGTAGAAGAAGAGCTGAAACCGCTGGATATCCTTACTGCAGTTGCGAAAGCAAGAGGATGTCTGAAAAAGGGCGAAGAGCTTGATTATGAGAAAGCATCCCGCCTTTTGCTGGAAGAATTTCGTTCCGGAAAACTGGGAAAAGTGACTCTGGAGTTTCCAAAAGGACCGGAGGAAGCGTAATGGAAACAATGAAAGATATCAAGGCGCGTTTTGCGTCAGCGAAGGAGGGCGAATATAACGCCCTTTTTCGTCATTATGAAAATGATGAGAGAAGCGGTGTACAGAAACTGATCCAACAGTATCACAAAAAGCTTCAGGCTCTGGAGGATGAGCGTGTACGTACAGAGAGCATGAAGAAATATGAACATGAATATGAGCATCTTGGATATCTTTGCGGGATCGATGAGGTGGGAAGAGGCCCTCTTGCCGGACCGGTAGTCGCCTGTGCGGTGATCCTTCCGAAAGACTGCGATATTTTATGGCTGAATGATTCTAAAAAGCTTACAGCTAAGAAGAGAGAAGAATTGTACGATGTGATCCTGAAGGGAGCAGTTTCTGTTGGAATTGGAATGGCAAGTCCGGAGAGGATTGATGAGATCAATATCCTGCAGGCAACCTATGAGGCAATGCGCCAGGCAGTGAGCAGGCTTTCTGTACAGCCACAGCTGCTTTTGAACGATGCGGTTACCATACCGGAAATCCAGATTCCGCAGGTACCCATCATCAAAGGTGATGCAAAAAGTGTATCCATTGCGGCAGCAAGTATTGTTGCCAAAGTGACCAGAGACCGGATGATGGAAGAATATGATAAGATTCTTCCGGAATACGGATTTGCCTCCAATAAAGGATATGGTTCTGCAGCGCATATTGAAGCACTGAAGAAATATGGACCAAGTCCGATACATAGAAAAACGTTTATCACACATTTTGTATAAAAATACTTAAGATACCGACATCAAAAACAGAAAGGTTTTGTTTATCTGAAGGAAAATAGAAGACAGAAGGGCAGCTATTATGAAGGAATTGCTGCAGCGTTCCTGCAAGAAAAGGGGCTGCAGATCAAGGAAAGAAATTTTCGCTGCCGAAGTGGTGAGATCGATCTTGTTGCGCAGGATGGAAGATATCTGGTGTTTATTGAAGTGAAATACAGAAAGAACGGAAAGAGTGGAAGTCCTTTTTCAGCGGTAGGGAGAGAAAAACAGAGGATCATCAGCAAAGTGGCAATGTTTTATCTGATTGCACATGGATACCGGGAGCTGCCTCCCTGCCGTTTTGACGTAGTAGGAATTGATGGAGAGAACATCCACTGGATAAAAAATGCTTTTGATTTTTGCAGTTGAAAGGACTGGTCACATAAGATGAAAATAAAATGGTATAAAGATAAACAGCTAATGAATGTAAATCAGAAGAACAAGGTTACCTGGCTTACATATCCTGCTTTTGAGAAATTTCCCGGGATCGTACATGGCTTCAGTACCCGCCTGGGAGGAGTAAGCCAGGGGATTTATGAATCTATGAACTTAAGCTTCACAAGAGGGGATGAAGAGTCTGCGGTGCGGGAAAATTACCGCAGACTTTCTGCTGCTATGGGATTTTCCATGGAAGATATCGTAACCTCTGATCAGACACACACCACCAATGTACGTGTGGTCACGGAAGAAGACAGAGGAAATGGGATCACAAAACCAAGACCTTATACAGATGTGGATGGAATGATCACCAATGTGCCGGGACTGGTGCTGGCAACGTTTTATGCGGACTGTGTACCACTTTTCTTTATAGATCCGGTACATAGAGCTGTGGGATTATCTCATTCCGGCTGGAGAGGTACTGTAGGAAAGATCGGAAAAGTGACGGTGGAGAAGATGACTGAGGAATTTCAGACAGATCCTTCAGAGCTTTATGCAGCCATTGGTCCTTCTATCTGTCAGGATTGCTATGAAGTTAGTGAAGATGTGATCGATCAGTTTAGAGAGGCGTTTGAAGAAAAATACTGGGATGTGCTTTTTTACAGAAAACCAGATGGGAAATACCAGCTGAATCTGTGGGAGGCGAACCGAAGGATCTTTCTGGATGCAGGCATAAAAGAAGAGCGGATCTCAATGCCGGGCATCTGCACCTGCTGTAATCCGCTCTTTCTTTACTCACACAGGGCTTCTCACGGGAAACGTGGAAACCTGGGAGCATTTATTACTGTTCGTTGACTTTTTTCATGAGATCCATGATCTTTTCGTTGCTGGAACGAACCTTCTCGACAGATACATCATGATTGATGATATCGATGATACTTGCAAGATATTTGCTCATGTTTGCTTCGATATAGTATGGACGGTCAAGAAGCTCAGGAATACGATAGTTAAGGTTGGTTGTGATGACTCTGTCCAGCCAGCCTTTTTCGTAATATTCATCAAATTTGGCTACGCCATCTGTAAACAGACCGTAGGTTGTGCAGACGAATACACGTCCGGCTTTACGCTCTTTGAGCTGACGGGCAACATCCAGCATGCTTTCTCCGGAAGAGATCATATCGTCGATGATGACAACATCTTTGCCCTCTACGGAATCTCCGAGGAATTCGTGAGCAACGATCGGGTTCTTTCCGTTGACAACGGTGGAGTAATCACGGCGTTTGTAGAACATACCCATATCGACTCCAAGGATATTGGAGAAGTATACAGCACGGGACATGGCACCTTCATCCGGGCTGATGATCATGAGATGATCATTGTCAAGCTTGAAATCAGGGACATTTTTGACCAGTGCTTTCAGGAACTGGTATGTGGGGAAAAAGTTATCAAAGCCCTTCAGCGGAATAGAGTTCTGTACACGTGGGTCATGAGCATCAAAAGTAATGATGTTGGAAACACCCATGGCACTTAACTCGCGAAGTGCAAGTGCACAGTCAAGAGATTCTCTCTTGGTGCGTCTGTGCTGACGTCCCTCGTAAAGGAATGGCATGATAACGTTGATGCGGTGTGCTTTACCGGTGGCTGCGGAAATGATTCTCTTCAGATCCTGGTAATGGTCATCCGGAGACATATGGTTCTCATGACCGCATACGCTGTAAGTAAGGCTGTAATTGGTCACATCTACCATGATATAAAGGTCTGTTCCGCGGACAGATTCCTTGATGTAACCCTTACCCTCACCGGTTCCGAAACGTGGGCATTCGCAGTCTACAAGGAAAGATTTTTCTGCATATCCCTGTGGGATGATGGTGGATTTCTTGGCGGCTACAAGTTCTTTACGGAATTTAACCAGCTTTTTGTCAACCTCCTCGGCCAGTTCGCGGCATCCGGCAAGTGCGGCGATTCGGATCGGGGCAACAGGCATAGACTTTTCCAGCAATTCTATGTTTGGCATAATATTCCTCCTAAGTGTATGTCATTAAAAATTCTCAGTCTATTTATAACATCAGACCCACGTGTCAGTCAAGGTGTTTTCTCAAAGTGTTGATTTTTAAGAGCAAAGTTGTTATTATATACGGGATAGAAAAGGGAGATAATGATGAAAGTAAGAAAGCATATGATTTCCAGGGTGCTGCCCGACAGTATTGCCGAGGAGCTGGGGCTGGAGCCGGGAGACAGACTTGTGTCTGTAAACGGACAGCCTGTGGAAGATGTCTTCGATTACCGGTATCTCATGAATGAAGAGCTCGTGGTGCTTCTGGTAGAGAAGCCTGATGGCGAAGAGTGGGAGCTGGAGGTAGAGAAGGAATATGAGGAAGACCTTGGAATAGAATTTGAGAACGGAGGACTGATGGATGACTATCGCTCCTGTTCAAATAAGTGTATGTTCTGTTTTATTGACCAGATGCCGCCAGGTATGCGTGAGACGCTGTATTTTAAGGATGATGATTCTAGGCTTTCCTTTCTTCAGGGAAATTATGTTACGCTTACCAATATGAGCGAGAAGGATATTGAGCGTGTGATCCGCTATCATTTGGAACCGATCAACATTTCGTTTCAGGCAATGAATCCGGAACTCCGGTGTAAAATGCTGCATAACCGTTTTGCAGGAAAGGCTCTGGATAAGGTGGATATGCTGTACAATGCAGGAATCACCATGAATGGACAGATTGTACTGTGTAAGGGTGTCAATGACGGAGACGAGCTGGAATACAGCCTTGAAAAGCTTTCCGCTTATGCGCCGGTCCTTCAGAGCGTTTCTGTTGTACCGGTAGGACTTACCAAATACAGAAAAGGTCTCTATCCTCTGGAGCCTTTTAATAAGGAAGATGCTGAAAAAGTCCTGGGGCAGATCGAACGCTGGCAGAAGATCATGATGGAGAAATACGGGATCCATTTTATCCATGCTTCAGATGAATGGTATATTCTGGCAGACAGGGAGCTTCCCTGTGAGGATGAATATGATGGATATCTGCAGCTTGAGAATGGCGTGGGAATGCTCAGACTTCTGGAAACGGAAGTAAAAGAAACGCTGGAGGGGCTTTCCGGTGACGACCGTAAGGTGACAGGCAGGATCGCCACAGGAAAACTGGCAGCGCCTTTTATCGCACGCTATATAAAAGAAATCCAGAAGAAATATCCCAATGTGCAGATTTCGGTCACAACCATCGAGAATCGTTTTTTCGGTGAAAAGATCACAGTGTCCGGTTTGATCACAGGGCAGGATCTGAAAGAGCAGCTTTCCGGTCTTGACCTTGGAGAGAAGCTTCTGATCCCATGCAGCATGCTGAAAGGTGATGAGGAGATTTTTCTGGATGACATGACGCTGGAAGAGCTTTCGGAAGCACTGAACACAGAAATTGTAATCGTAGACACAGGAGGACGTGATCTGGTGAAAGCTGTGATCAACCCTCCGGAACATAAACAAACAAGAAGGAGACAGATTTATGAGCAAACCAGTAGTAGCGATAGTGGGAAGGCCTAATGTAGGCAAATCCACTCTGTTTAACGCTCTGGCAGGTGACAATATTTCCATAGTAAAGGATACACCAGGAGTAACCCGTGACAGGATTTATGCAGATGTCACATGGCTTGACAGGACATTTACTCTGATCGATACAGGCGGAATCGAGCCGGACAGCAGCGATATCATCCTCTCCAGAATGAGAGAGCAGGCACAGATCGCCATTGATACGGCAGACGTGATCATTTTTATCACAGATGTCCGCCAGGGTCTTGTGGATTCCGATGCCAAGGTGGCAGATATGCTCCGCCGCAGCGGCAAGCCGGTACGTCTTGTAGTTAACAAGGTAGACAGCCACCAGAAATATATGATGGACGTATATGAGTTTTACAATCTTGGAATCGGAGAACCGATCCCGATTTCCGCAGCTAACAGACAAGGCCTTGGAGATATGCTGGATGAGGTGATCAAAGAGTTCCCGGATAAGAGTGAAGAGGAAGATCAGGATGATATTCCGAAGATCGCCATTGTAGGAAAGCCGAACGTGGGAAAATCTTCTCTGATCAACAAGCTTCTTGGAGAGGAGCGTGTGATCGTATCCAATATTGCAGGAACCACACGTGATGCTATTGACACAAAGGTTACCTGGAACAAAAAAGATTATATTTTTATCGATACTGCAGGACTTCGACGCAAGGGTAAGGTAAAAGAAGAGATCGAGCGCTATAGTGTTATCCGTACTGTGACAGCTGTAGAGCGTGCAGATGTGGTTGTAGTTGTGATCGATGCCTCCGAGGGCGTTACCGAGCAGGATGCTAAGATCGCAGGAATCGCTCATGACAGAGGAAAGGGTATCATCGTAGCGGTAAATAAATGGGATGCCATTGAGAAAAATGACAAGACCATCTACAAGCATACGGAAAAGATCCGTCAGATCCTTTCCTTTATGCCATATGCACAGATCATCTTTATCTCTGCAAAAACAGGTCAGAGACTTCCAAAGCTTTTCGAAAATATCGATACAGTTATCGAAAATCAGACACTTCGTATCCAGACAGGTGTTCTTAATGAGATCCTTTCTGAGGCAGTCGCTCTTCAGCAGCCGCCGTCTGACAGAGGAAGAAGACTGAAGATCTTCTATATGACACAGGTTGCGGTAAAACCGCCGACATTTGTTATCTTTGTCAATGACAAGGAACTGATGCATTTTTCCTATGTAAGATATCTGGAGAACAAGATCAGGGATGCATTTGGATTTTCCGGAACTTCCCTGAAATTTATCATCCGCGAACGCGGGGAAAAGGAATAAAAGTATGGAACGTATTATTTGTCTTGTTATCGGTTATGTATGCGGGCTTTTTCAGACAGGCTATATTATTGGAAAAGTCCACAAGACAGATATCAGAGATCATGGCAGCGGGAATGCGGGTACTACGAATGCCTTCCGGACCTTTGGAAAGAAAGCGGGAGCGATCACCCTGCTGGGAGACTGCCTGAAGTGTGTACTGGCTATTGTGATCGTGAGAATGGTTTATGGAAATTCCATGAATAGTATCCTTCCGCTCCTTACCCTTTATGCAGCATTGGGATGTATCCTTGGCCACAATTTTCCGATTTCTATGGAATTTCGCGGTGGAAAGGGAATTGCTGCTTCTGTAGGCATGATCATTGCTTTTGACTGGCGGATATTTATTGTATGTGCAGTTGTCTTTTTTGCACTGTTCTTTACAACTCATTATGTATCGCTTTGCTCTCTCAGTGCATATGCGGTGGCTTTTATCCTGGTCCTGGTTTTTGGACATATGGGAAAATATGGGATGGATCAGGCGCATACTGTTGAGCTTTATATCGTGATGGTAGTTCTTACAGCAATGGCGTTCTACAGACACAGGGCAAACATTGTAAGATTGTTTCATGGAACAGAGAATAAGGTGTTTTTAAGCAGTAAGAATAAAAAATAAGAGGTAAGATTTATGGCAAAAATCAGCGTACTGGGTTCGGGGAGCTGGGGATTAGCCCTGGCACTCCTGTTGCATAATAATGGCCATGAAGTCCTTCTTTGGTCAGCAAGACCGGAGAATGCCCGGAAACTCCGGGAAAAAAGAGAAAATCCTGACAGGCTTCCGGGGGTGCGGCTTCCGGATGAAATCGATGTCCTGACAGATCTGGAGCGTGCGCTTAAGGATGTGGATGTAACAGTTCTGGCAGTAGCTTCCCCGTATATCCGGAGTACTGCACACAAGATGGCATCGTTTGTATGCAGGGACCAGAAGATCGTCAATGTTGCAAAAGGTATTGAGGAAAAGACACTGAAAACACTCAGCGAGGTGATCGAAGAAGAAATCCCGCAGGGTAATGTAGCTGTACTTTCCGGTCCAAGCCATGCGGAAGAAGTAGGACGCGGACTTCCTACAACCTGCGTGATCAGCGCACATACACAGGAAACTGCGGAATACCTTCAGAGTATTTTTATGAGCCCTGTGTTCCGCGTGTATACAACACCGGATATCCTTGGGGTGGAACTTGGCGGAGCACTGAAAAATGTGATCGCACTGGCAGCAGGTACTGCCGACGGCCTTGGATATGGAGATAATACCAAGGCGGCACTGATCACCAGGGGAATCACGGAAATAGGAAGACTTGGTAAAAAAATGGGGGCGCAGATGGAAACCTTTTACGGCCTGTCCGGGATCGGCGACCTGATCGTGACTTGTGCAAGTAAGCATAGCCGTAATCGAAAGGCCGGATATCTGATCGGCCAGGGATATACGATGGAAGAAGCTATGAAAGAAGTGCAGATGGTTGTGGAAGGCGTTTATTCTGCAAGAGCTGCAAGAGAGCTTGCGGAGAAATATGAGGTGGAGATGCCTATCATAACGGAAGTGAACCGCGTACTGTTTGAAGGAAAATCAGCAGCGGAAGCAGTAATGGACCTGATGCTGCGTGATAAAAAAGTGGAAACGCCCATGCTCCCGTGGGAAAATGCGTGAGCGGATCAGTTAAATATTTCCGGGTTTCAGATATGTGAAATGCTAAGCTGGGAATAACAGGATCGCCGTATCAACTGAAAAGAAAAAATAAAAAGATATCTGCCAGAAGATCACTTATGCTCTGACAGATATCTTTTTTGCATTATTATGGAAATTAAAACTGAATATCACGGAGATCTTCTGGAACATGAGAAGTATGCAGATCTTCGTTCAGTGTATCGATGATCGCCATATCTTCATCCTCGATATTGAAGTCAAAGATGTTTCCATTGCTGCGGATTCGTTCCGGGTTGATGGATTTCGGAATGACAGAAATTCCCTTCTGTATTGCCCAGCGAAGCCCGATCTGTGCAGGAGTCCTGGCATATTTGGTCCCCAGAACACACATTACATCATTATCAAAATATGCACCTCTTGCCAGAGGAGCATAAGCCTGTACCTGAATACCGAAAGCCTTGCAGTATTCGATCAGTTCAGCAGGGTAACACAAAGGATGGCACTCAATCTGGTTTACAGCAGGAATAACCCCGGATATCTTACGAAGTTCTTCCAGATGCCGGATATCAAAATTACTGACGCCGATACTTAAAGCACGTCCAGATTCCAGAATGGATTCCAGCTCTTTCCAGGTGCTCAAATAGCAGCCGGGAACCGGCCAGTGTATCAGATAGAGATCTACATAACTGACTTTCAGACGGTCGAGACTACGGGAAAAAGCTCCCTGGACATCGCCGAGACGCTGCGCATTGTTCCAGATTTTGCTGGTGATGAAAAGATCCTTTCTGGGAACTCCGCATTTGGCAATGGCACGTCCAACGCTTTCTTCATTTTTATAAACAGAAGCGGTATCGATCATGCGGTAGCCGGCGGAAATAGCAGAAGTGACTGCTGCTTCGGCCTGTACGTCATCGGGCAACTTGTATACGCCAAGCCCCAGAAGAGGCATTTCTCTGTCGTTGTTCAGAAAAACAGTTTCTTTCAAAATAATTCCTCCTTGTATGTTCTGCTTTCCATGCTTTTGCTATTATAGCACAAAAATATGAAAGAATCACATCAATTATATTACAAAAGTGATAAAGCTTAGAGTTGGACAGACGCGCAGACTGGGTAATAAGTTGTGGTTTGAAGAGACTAACTTCGTTAAAAATGAAACAATCGAGTTAATTTACTGTCAAAGTTTTTGGAAAAATAGGAAAAACAGCATATAATTTTGGCTATATTTTATAATTATTTTCTTGATAATAACAGTGAAAAGATGTATAATAAATTTAATTGATAAATTCTTGTCATGAGAGTGTCCGCCCGGCGGATACAGGAAAGGGGTATTTATGCATTTAATCAAAGATGAGAATGGCAATCTTGTTCAGCATGGACATGCAGACAGCCATGAACATACACATGAGCACACCCATGAGGACGGTGTGACTCACAGCCATACACACAGCCATGCGGAAGGAGATAACCATTGTCATACACACGGTGATGGACACTGCGGTTCCTGCGAGAGCGGTGACTGCAAGAATGAGACTGTAGCACTTCTTACCTACATGCTGCAGCATAATGAGCATCATGCCGCAGAACTTGATCAGATGGCTGACAATCTTAAGAAGCTTAACATGGATGCAGCTGCGAAGACGATCAAAGAGGCAGTTGCAGATTTTCAGAAAGGCAATATGAGACTTGGACTTGCCCTTACACTTGTTAAGGAAGAGTTGAAATAAAAACCGACAGAATAGTTTTGACAGCATAGTGGTTAAATGATGCCACTTATTTGGAGGAATGATTATGTGTCTTGCAACAGTATATAAGGAAGAAGATAATTCTGTGATCTTTAAGAATGTAAGCCGGATCGATGTGGACGGAAATAAATTGATCCTTCGAGATATCATGGGAGATGAGCGCGTGGTAGAAGGCAGTATCCTTATGGTGGATCTTGCAAACAGCATCGTGAAACTGCAGTGTAACTGATATGATTAAAACGTAAGATGTGGAGGGACGATCGATGAAATTATCTGAAGCAATGAGAGAAAAAATGTTGCTTTCCTTTGAACTTTTTCCGCCAAAGACAGAAAAAGGCATGGCAAATCTGCCGGGAACCATTGAACATCTCATGAAGTATAGACCGGAGTATATTTCCTGTACATACGGTGCCGGCGGCGGAAATGTCGGAGCCAACAGGGAAGTATGCCAGATGATCAGGAATGCAGGAACTATTCCTGTAACACACTTCACAGTGATCAAGAACACAAAAGAAGGAATCAGACAGCAGTTGGAACGGTATCTGGCAGATGGCGTTGACCATATGCTGGCGCTTCGCGGAGATATTCCGCTTGGTGAGACAACGACCTGCGGAGACTTCAATTATGCGACAGACCTTGTTAAATTTGTCCGTAATGAATTTGGCGATAAGTTTGAGATCGCAGTAGCCGGTTCACCGGAAGGCCATATCGCATGCAGAAGCTTGGATGCTGATATTGCTGTTTTGAGACAGAAACAGGACAATGGTGCTGATTATATCATGACCCAGCTTTGCTGGGATATGGAACAGTTTAAATATTGGTTGGACGCTATCCGCGAGGCTGGAGTGACAATGCCTGTAGATGTTGGTGTAATGCCGATCCTGGATCAGGCAGCTACCATTAATATGGCTCTTTCACGTAACGGCTGTGTAATGGACAGTGAGCTTTGCAGGCTGATCTCCAGAAACTGGCTGTTCCCGAATCCGTTTAACGCTAAAGATGCTGATGGTAAACCATTTGACATGTTCTATGAGGACAAGGTTAAACGATTCAAAGAAGAAGGAATCGAATACACCATCAGACAGATCGATGAGTATCGCGCTCTTGGTGTTGACGGTATCCATCTTTATGCATTAAACAAATGGAAAGATGTATCCGAGATCATTGACAGATCCGGACTTCGTACACTTATCTAATCATCAACGAAATAAATAAGAATTCCGGCACGATGCGGAGGTGTCAGAACAGTATCAGGCACCTCCCTTATGCGCCGGCATAACAGATATAAAATCAGGAGGTGCCCGTTTTATGGCACATGTTATTGCAGTCGCCGGAAAAGGCGGCGTTGGAAAAACTACATTATGCGGAATGCTGATCCAGTATCTCTGCGAAAAGAAAAAAGGACCTGTACTGGCTGTAGATGCAGATGCCAATTCAAATCTGAATGAGGTTCTTGGCGTAGAAGTAGATACGACTCTTGGCGATGTCCGCGAGGAGATCGCACATGCTGAGATGACAGAGAAAAGCCCGATCCCCAAAGGAATGTCCAAGGCAGATTATGCGGAGGTACGTTTTGAGGATGCTCTTGCAGAGGAAGATGATTATGATCTTCTTGTAATGGGAAGAACCCAGGGAAAAGGCTGCTATTGCTTTGTAAATGGTCTGCTTCAGGCACAGCTTGCCAAATACCAGAAAAATTATCCGTATATTGTTGTGGATAACGAAGCTGGAATGGAACATATCAGCAGAGGAATCCTTCCGAGCATGGAGACAGCAATTCTTGTAAGTGACTGCTCCAGAAGAGGCGTTCAGGCAGTTGGCAGGATCGCAGAACTTATTAAGGAATGCGATATGAAGCCTTCCAGAGTAGGTCTTATTATCAATCGCGCGCCAAAAGCAGAACTGAATTCAGGAATCCTTGAGGAAATCCGGAATCAGGGACTCGATCTGATCGGTGTGGTGCCACAGGATGAGGCAGTTTATGAATATGACTGCGATGGTAAACCAACCGTTACTCTTCCTGAGGATAATCCGATGAGAAAAGCAGCTTTTGAAATTTTTGATAAATTAGGTTTATAACGAAATATAAACCTTTTTTTAAAAAAGAAAATAACCCATGGGTGGGGATGGGTTCCTGCCCTGGGCTTATTATAAAAAGAAAAATAAAAATAGATGTGCTATTAAAGGAGGTCTATAATGAGTGAATTCAAATTAACTACAGTGGAGGAATTTGAAGCCGCTACAGCCCGTCTTCTCGAGACAGGTGCAAAGGTAGGAGCAGATGCATGGCAGATCCGTGCAAAGAACCAGACTCCGCACTGTAAATTCGGTGAGCAGGGTATCTGCTGCCGTATCTGTGCAATGGGACCGTGTCGTATTACACCGAAGGCTCCAAGAGGAATCTGCGGATGTGATGCTCATGGTATCGTAGGAAGAAACTTCCTTAAATTTACAGCCGGTGGTGCAGCTACTCACTCCGATCATGGTCGTGAGATCTGCCATACACTGTACTGTGCAAAAGAGGGCGGAAATTATCAGGTAAAAGATCCTGAGAAACTGCTTCGCATCGCTAAAGAGTGGGGTGTGGAAACAGAAGGCAAGGATATCTATGATCTGGCTCATGAGATGGCTGAGATCGGTCTTATGGAATATGGTAAACCGTTCGGATATCAGAGATTCCTTGACAGAATGCCTGCAGGACAGAAAGAAAAACTGATCGAGAACGAAATCGCACCACGTGCTATCGACCGTGAGGTTGCAAGCTCCCTGCATATGTCTCATATGGGATGTTCATCTCTTCCGGAGGCACTTGTAAAACAGTCTATTCGCTGCGGTATGGCTGATGGATGGGGCGGTTCCATGATGGGAACAGAGTTCTCTGATGTATTATTCGGAACTCCGAAGCCACTTGATACAGAGGCTAACCTTGGAGTAATGGTTGAAGAGAACGTAAACATTGTTGTACACGGACATGATCCGAGTCTTTCTGAGATGATCTGTGAGTATGCAGACAGCAAAGAAATGATCGATTATGCAAAATCTGTAGGAGCAAAAGGAATCACCGTTTCCGGTGTGTGCTGTACTTCTAACGAGGTAGCTATGCGTCGTGGTGTTCCGATGGCTGGTAACTTCCTGCAGCAGGAGAACGTAGTACTGACAGGTGCCTGCGAGGCGATCGTAGTTGATGTTCAGTGTATCTTCCCTGCATTAGGACCTCTGAGCAAATGTTTCCATACTAAATTTGTTACAACTTCTCCGATCGCTCAGATGCCGGATTCTGAATTTATCAGATTCAACGCTGAGACAGCAGGAGAAAATGCAAAAGCAATCGTTAAGATGGCTATCGATAACTTCAAGAACAGAAAACCTGAGCTTGTACATATCCCGCAGCTGAAACAGAAAGCTACTGTTGGCTACTCAGTAGAAGCAATCGTCAAAGTTCTTGATGGTGTTACAAACTCTCAGGTTGACGTAACAGGAACAACCAAACCATTACTTGAGTGCATCACTTCCGGTGTTATCCGTGGTGCTGTTGCTATGGTTGGATGTAACAATCCTAAGATCCGTCCTGACTATGCACATATCGAACTGATGAAGAAGTGTATCGCAAATGATATCATTATCATCGCTTCCGGATGTTCCGCACAGGCAGCTGCTAAAGCTGGTCTGATGGACAAATCCGCAAGAGATCTCTGCGGTGCAGGTCTGAAACGTGTCTGTGAGCTGGCTGATATCCCACCAGTACTTCATATGGGATCCTGCGTAGATATCTCCCGTATGATGATCCTGGCTGCTGAACTTGCAAAAGATGCAGGACTTCAGATCAATCAGCTTCCTGTAGTAGGATGTGCTCCTGAGTGGATGTCTGAAAAAGCTGTATCCATCGGTAACTACGTAGTTGGTACTGGTATTGATACATTCCTTGGCGTTGATCCATATGTTTCCGGTTCTTCAGAAATGTGCGAGCTTCTTACAGAGGGAACAAGAAAATGGACAGGTGCTGCTTACACAGTAGAGACAGACATCGAGAAATTAGTTGATCTTATGATCGAGAGAATTGAAGAGAAGAGAACAGCATTAGGAATCTAATCCGTTGCGATCTTTAAAATGTTATAAAAGGTGGAAGACGTAAAATGAAAATAGCAGTAACCGGTAAAGGCGGAGTAGGAAAGACAACTTTCGCAGCAACACTTGCAAGACTATACGCAGATGAGGGAAAAAAAGTCCTTGCGGCGGATGTGGATCCGGATGCGAACCTGGGTCTTGCCCTTGGATTTGACGAGGAAACCTTGGATTCTATTGTTCCAATCTCAAAAATGCGTAAGCTCATAGAAGAACGCACCGGAGCCAACAGCCAGAATCAGTTTTATAAACTGAACCCAAAGGTAGACGATATTCCGGATACTTATGGAAAAACCTGTAATGGCGTAAAGCTGCTTGTCCTTGGAACTGTGGAAACAGGTGGAGGCGGATGCGTCTGTCCTGAACATGTGATGCTTAAAAGAGTGATCAATAACCTTGTGATCCACAGAGATGATGTGGTGATCATGGATATGGAGGCCGGCCTGGAACATCTGGGCCGGGGCACCACGGAGAGCATGGATGAATTTATTGTAGTGATCGAACCAGGGGCAAGAAGTGTACAGACATATAAGAATGTTAAACGTCTTGCAAAGGATCTGGGAGTTTCTCAGGTTAAGGTCGTGGCCAATAAGGTAAGAAATCCGGAGGATGAGGAATTTATCCGGAGTAAGATCCCGGCAGAGGATCTGCTTGGAATGATCCACTACAATACAGAAGTTATAGATGCTGATCGTCAGGGAAAATCTCCCTACGATTTCAGTGAAACTGTAACAGCTGAAATCAGAAAAATCAAAGACAAAATTGATCAGAATTCAATTCTGTAAAAATAGGAGGTATTACAGTGACTTTATTTGATAGAGTATTCGGCGGAAACGATGCTGTATATGGTTTAACAGAGGGTGCTATTGACGGCGCGATCGCTCAGTATGGCGAAGACAAAGCTGTCAGCTTCCCGAATACCGCTTACAGCCTTCCTTGCTACTATGCTGTAACAGGAACAAAAGTTACAACATTAAAAGAATTAAAAGAAGCTCTTGGCGTTGTAAAAACACTTATGACAAGAGAGAAAAGACTGAACGATGCATTCATGTCCGGTGTTGCTACAGCACTCTGCGCAGAGTTCATCGAGGTTCTGAAATATATCGACGGAGCAACTCCTTACGAAGAGCCATGCTATGGACATCTTGGTGATGCTGTTATCCGTGAGCTCGGTGTACCGCTTGTAACAGGCGATATCCCAGGTGTTGCTGTTATCCTTGGTGCTGCTCCTACTACAGAAGAGGGTGTTGCTCTTGTAAAGAGCTATCAGGCACAGGGTATCCTGGTAACACTTGTTGGCGGAATCATTGATCAGGTTGCAGAAGCCGGAATGAAGACAGGTGCCAACGTTCGTGTTATTCCTCTTGGAAAAGATGTTACATCTGTTGTTCATGTAGTTTCCGTTGCGATCCGTGCAGCTCTGATCTTCGGTAACGTAACACCTGGAGATGCAGGAACACTTATGAAATACACAATGGATCGTGTACCGGCATTTGTTAACGCATTCAAACCTCTGGATGATGTGATCGTAGCATGCGGTGCAGGCGCTATCGCACTTGGATTCCCGGTTGTTACAAATGAGACAGAGAATATCTTCCGTGTACCGAAGAGCCTTATCGTTCAGGAGGACGTAAGCAAATTTAACGCTACTTCTCTTGAGGCGCGTGATATTAAGATCAAGATCACAAATATCGATATTCCGGTTGCTTTTGCATCTGCATTCGAGGGTGAGATCATCCGTCGTAAAGATATGCAGGTTGAGTTCGATGGCTCCCGTGTAGACTGTGCAGAGCTTGTACAGACCTGCGATGCTTCTGAGATCGAGGATCACAAGATCACAGTAATCGGACCTGAAGTAGATGAGATGGAATTCGGCAGCAAGAACAGCATTGCATATGTTGTTAAAGTTGCAGGTAAGAATATGCAGTCTGACTTTGAGCCGGTTATCGAGCGTAAATTCCACAACTACATCAACTGTATCGAGGGTGTATACCATACAGGACAGCGTGATATGCAGCGTATCCGTATCAGCATTGACGCATTTAATGCAGGATTCAGAATCAAACATATCGGTGAAGTTCTTTATGCATCTGTTAAGAATGAGTTCGATGCAGTTGTTGATAAATGTGAGGTTGTTATCTATACAGATCCTGCTGAGTGTACAAGAATCCGTCATGAGGTTGCAATTCCGATCTTTGACAAACGTGATGAGCGTCTTGATACTCTGACAGATGAGTCTGTTGACGTATATTACAGCTGTATCCTTTGCCAGGCATTCGCACCAAGCCACGTATGTGTAGTAACACCTGAGAGACTTGGTCTTTGCGGTGCGGTTTCATGGCTGGATGCAAAAGCTACACATCAGCTTGACCCGGCTGGTCCTTGCCAGATCATCACAAAAGAGCGTCCGATCGATGAGAATCTTGGTTCTTATGAGGACGTTGATGAGGCAGTTCAGAAATTCTCCCAGGGTGCTCTGGAGCACGTTACACTGTACTCCATCATGCAGGATCCGATGACTTCCTGCGGATGCTTCGAGTGTATCTGTGGTATCGAGCCATTCTCCAACGGTGTTGTTATTGCTAACCGTGAGTATGCAGGCATGACACCACTTGGAATGACATTCCCTGAGATGGCATCCATGACAGGTGGTGGAGTTCAGACACCTGGATTCATGGGACATGGTAAACATTTCATTTCCTCCAAGAAGTTCATGAAGGCTGAGGGCGGTATCGAGCGTATCGTATGGATGCCGAAAGAGCTGAAAGAATTCGTAGCTGACAGACTTAATAAGACTGCAAAAGAGCTTTACGGAATCGATAACTTTACAGACATGATCGGTGATGAGACGATCGCAGAAGATCCGGAGACACTGGTTGCATTCCTTACAGAAAAAGGTCATCCGGCTCTCGGACTTGATCCGATGATGTAATTTATCCGGGAGAAAGGATGTGCGGACATCCTTTCTCCTGTAAACTGTTAAAAAGTTTGTTGATTTTTTAACAGAAATATAGTGCTGCATCTTGCCAATAACTGGTGCTATGTAGTATAATATAAAAAGCTCTGTAGTTTTTTAATTATTATTTTTAAGGAGGCTAACGAAAAATGCCGTTTAATCAGAAACCACAAAAGTTCAATGCAAAGATTAATGCTGTCACAATCGGAAGCGGAGATAAGACTGTGACAATTGGTGGGGATTGTACATTCCCATTTTATTCCTTTGACGCAGAGTCAGAGAACTGCCCGAAGATCGGTGTAGAGATCTCTGATATGGGTCTTGAGGGCGTATCTGAAGGTATCAAAGCTTACTATGAAGGCGCTACTACAATGGCTGACATTGCTAAGAAAGCTGCAGCTATGGAGGGTGCTGACTTTGTTGCACTTATTCTTGAGGGCGGCGACCCGAACGGTGTTAACAAATCTATCGATGAGCTGATTGCAGTTGTTAAAGAAGTTGCAGATGCAGTTGACTGTCCACTGGTTGTAGAGGGCTGCAAGAATGTTGAGAAGGATGCAGAGCTCCTTCCGAAGGTTGCAGAGGCTCTTCAGGGCAGAAATGCACTGATCCTTTCCGAGAAAGAGGAGAACTACAAAGCAATCGGTGCAGCAGCAGGTCTTGCTTACAATCAGATCGTAGGCGCTGAGTCTGCCGTTGATATCAACCTTGCTAAACAGCTTAACGTTGTTACTACACAGCTTGGTGTAGATGCTAAGAAGATCGTTATGAATATCGGTAGTGCAGCAGTTGGTTATGGATATGAGTACGTAGTATCTACTATGGACCGTATCAAAGGTGCCGCTTTAGGGCAGAATGATAACATGTTGCAGATGCCTATTATTACACCTGTATCCGCTGAGACATGGAATGTTAAAGAGGCAATGGCTTCTGAAGCAGACATGCCGGCATGGGGACCACAGGACGAGCGTGGAATCGACATGGAAGTTGAGACAGCAGCAGCTGATCTTGCAGCTGGTTCTGATGCAGTTATCTTAAGACATCCGGAATCTGTTAAGACAATTTCCAAGCTGATCAAAGCACTTGCGTAATAAATAGGAGGATAAAGAGCTATGGCACTGAATGGTATTCAGATCTTTAAATTAACACCAAAGAAAAACTGTAAGGAATGTGGATGCCCTACATGTATGGCTTTCTCTATGAAAGTTGCACAGGGCGCTATGAAAATTGAGCAGTGTCCTCATATGTCAGAGGATGCATTAGCATCTCTTTCTGAGGCAACTGCACCGCCAATGAAAACTATCAAGATCGGAACAGGCGATGGAGAGTTTACACTTGGTGGCGAGACTGTTCTTTTCAGACATGAGAAGACATTTGTAAGCAAAACAAGATATGCCGTATCACTTTGCACATGCATGAGTGATGAAGAAGTAGAAGCAAAACTTGCAGAGATCCCACACGTTGATTATGATCGTATCGGTGAGAGAATGCATGTAGAGCTTGTTTATGTAAACTGCGATGAGAATGCAGATGCTGCAAAATTTACAGCACTTGTAGAGAAGGCTAAAGGTCTTGGAAAAACACTGATCCTTGGCTGTACAGATCCTGAGATCGCAAAAGCTGCCCTTGAAGTATGTAAGGACAGCAAACCGGTTCTTAACGGAGCAAACGCTTCCAACTACGAGGCAATGAGCAAGGTTGCTACAGATGCAGGCGTAGTTCTCGGTGTATCCGGTAAGGACATCAATGAGTTATATGATACTACAGCAGCTATTGAGAAACTTGGCAACAAGAATCTCGTACTTGATACAACAGGAGCTGACATCAAAGAGACCTTTGCAAATACTGTACAGGTTCGTCGTGCAGCTCTTAAGAATCAGGACAGAACATTTGGTTATCCTTCTATCGTTAACCTTGTTAAACTTGCGAAGGGTGACAAACATTTACAGGCAGCACTTGCTTCCATGTTTACTATGAAATATGGTTCTATCATCGTTATGGAGCAGATGACATATGCAGAGGCACTTCCGCTGTTCGGACTTCGTCAGAATGTATTTACAGATCCTCAGAAGCCAATGAAGGTAGAGCCGGGTATTTATCCTCTGAACGGAGCAGACGAGAATTCTCTCGTTGTAACAACAGTAGACTTTGCTCTTACATATTTCGTAGTATCTGGCGAGCTGGAGCGTTCCGGTGTTCCGCTTAACCTGGTGATCAATGATGCAGGCGGACTTTCCGTACTTACATCCTGGGCAGCAGGTAAATTCTCCGGAAACAGCATCTCCGAGTACATCAAAGAGAATGTTGAGCCGAAGGTTAAATGCAGAAGACTGGTTATTCCTGGTAAAGTAGCAGTTCTTAAGGGCGATCTTGAGGCTAAGCTTCCTGGATGGGAGATCATCGTAGGACCAAGAGAAGCAGTACAGCTTGTGAAATTCTTAAAAGACCTTGATGCATAAACTTAAGGTTTAAGAAATCAGCTGTCCGGTAATAGCGCCGACAGTTATAAACGGCTGTGCAGGTTTGCTGCACAGCCATATCCTACTAATATGTAAAGGAGAACACGAGTATGGCAAAATTTGTAACAATTGGGGAGAGACTTTCAACAACAGCACCGGCAGTAAATAAAGCATTTACTGAGAGAGATCCTGAGCCGATCATCAAAAGAGCAAAACAGCAGCTTGATGCAGGCGCTACATATCTTGACGTAAATATCGGACCTGCTGAGAACGATGGCGAGGACCTTATGAAATGGGCAGTACAGCTCCTTCAGTCTGAGTTTGACAATGTTCCGCTTGCTCTGGATACTACAAACCAGAAAGCTATTGAGGCTGGTATTTCCGTATACAACAGAAGCAAAGGAAAACCGATCGTAAACTCTGCAGATGCTGGAGACAGAATTTCCAATATCGACCTTGCAGCAGCTAACGATGCGATCTGTATCGCACTTTGCTCTTCCGGTATGGTTGCATCAGACAATGACGAGCGTATGATGCACTGCCAGAACATGCTTGAGAGAGGTCTTGGCCTTGGTATGGAAGCAGAGGATCTCTGGTTTGATCCGCTTTTCCTTGTTGTAAAAGGAATGCAGGACAAACAGATGGAAGTTCTTGAGGCAATCAAGATGTTCTCCGAGATGGGTCTGAACTCCACTGGCGGTCTTTCCAACAACAGTAACGGTATGCCAAAACATATCCGTCCGATCATGGACTCTGCTCTTGTAGCTATGGCTATGATGAATGGTCTTACATCTGCAATCGTTAACCCTAACGACCTTCGTCTTATGGAGACAATCAAATCCTGTGACGTATTCAAGGGTAACACACTTTACGCAGATTCTTACCTTGAGATCTAATTTGGCGTGTGAACAAAACAGGAGCGCTGTTTCAGAGGCTGGGGGCTTCGGCCTTCAGCCTCTTTTTTACTAATATAGTTTAGTCTAACTCCCAACGCCACAGGTGGAAGACGAATAACTTTTACGAGGCGAGAAAGGTGGTTGCCGAATGTTTAAGGTGACTTTTGCTTTTGAAAATGGCAGTACGGTAGAAGCATTTGCCAATGCGGGGGATAATTTACTGGAGGTTGCTCGTAGTGCCAATGTGGCTATCGATGCACCGTGTTCCGGAAACGGAGCCTGTGGAAAATGTCGGGTACAGTTAAAAAGCGGAGAACTGGACTCAAAGAAAACTCTTCATATTTCGGATGAAGAATATGGCGCAGGCTGGCGTCTGGCCTGTATGAGCAAGATCAGTGCAGATGTGGAGGTTCTTGTTCCGGATATTGCATCCGCATATAAGAGCCGAATGAAAGTGGCTGATTTGAGCTCAAAAGAAGAAATCGCTATTTTTGAAAATGCCAAGCATGAAGTTGAGATGGCTGGCATAGAACTTACAAACAGTCTTGATGTTGTGGAACTTCAGATGGATATTCCATCACTGGATGATACCATGCCGGATAATGAAAGACTGACCCGTGCACTTCAGAAGTTTATGAACCTGAAGCGTGTCAGAATTCCGTATGCGGTGCTTAAGAAGCTTCCAGATGTACTTCGTGAGAGTAAATTTTCTGTGAAGTGCGTGGTTCGTACAGCACCAAATGACATGTATGTTTATGATATTTTTGACAGTAAGAAAGATGTTGTGATCGGTGGTCTTGCTGTAGATATCGGTACCACAACCGTTTCTGCAGTCCTGATCAATATGGAAACAGGAGAGATCCTGGCCAAGAGTTCTTCCGGAAACGGACAGATCCGTTTTGGTGCGGATGTTATCAACCGTATCATCGAATCTCAGAAACCTGGCGGAAAGAAGAAACTTCAGGATGCAGTGATCAAAGAGACCATTAACCCGATGATCCATGAGATGTGCAGAAGCATTCATTTCCCGGAGGAACAGATCTACCGGATGTGTGTTGCTTCCAATACGACCATGAATCATCTGTTTGCAGGGATCAATGCGGATCCGCTTCGTATGGAACCGTATATTCCTACGTTTTTCAAAACAAATTCCTTGTTTGCATCGGATGTGGGGATTGAGATCAATCCGGATGCACATATTATCATGGCTCCGAATATCGGAAGCTATGTAGGTGGAGATATCACTGCCGGTACACTGGTAAGTATGATCTGGAACAGACCGGAATTTTCTCTGTTTATCGACCTTGGTACTAACGGAGAGCTTGTATTCGGTAATTCTGATTTTATGATGAGCTGTGCATGTTCCGCAGGTCCTGCCTTTGAGGGTGGAGATATCAGCTGCGGTATGCGTGCTACAGACGGTGCTATTGAGGCATGTACCATTGATAAAGAAACTATGGAGCCGACATATAAGGTTGTAGGTGAACCTGGAACCAAACCGGTAGGACTTTGCGGTTCCGGTATCATTGATGTGATCAGTGAACTTTTTATGACAGGAATCATCAATCCGAAGGGAAAATTTGTCCGTGAGGGCAAAAGAATCCGTCACGATCACTATGGCATGGGAAGCTATGTGATCGCGTTTGAAGAGGAAGCCGGTTCTGCCAAGGATGTTGAGATCACAGAAGTGGATATTGATAACTTTATTCGTGCCAAAGGCGCTATTTTCTCAGCAATCCGTACCATGTTGAATTCTCTTGACTTCGATGTTTCCATGATCGACGATGTATATGTTGCCGGTGGAATCGGAAGCGGAATCAATATGGCCAATGCAGTGCATATCGGAATGTTCCCGGATATTCCTCTTGAGAAGTTCCATTACATTGGAAACTCTTCTCTTACAGGTGCTTATCTGATGCTTCATTCCACATCAGCAGAGAAGAAAACCTATGAACTGGCTTCAAATATGACTTACCTGGAGCTTTCTACAGTTCCTACCTATATGGATGAGTTTGTAGGTGCATGCTTTATTCCGCATACGGACACAAATCTGTTTCCGTCTGTTATGGAAGAACAGCAGAAGAGATAAAGCAGACTAAAACAGCAGAGGTAAAACATGGCTTTTAGTATAAATGACTTGAATTATGAAAAAGACAGCAAAGAAAGAATGCCCTGGGAGCATTATACAGAGGAGTTCGCTAAGGCGGACCCGGCAGAAATTGCCGGACGTCTTTCACTTCCTTATGACGAAGAGAAGAAAGAACTGACTCTGAAATTCCTGGGAAGCGTTTATTATATTTCCTGGCCGGATTTTCAGGTAACTCATGAGGAAGATGATGCGGGATTTTATCCTCTTGAGGAAATGCATTATGCAAAGATCCTTGCTATCCGTTTTCTGCTGAACGGGAATGTATCTCAGGGAAGCGGAAGGTTTAAAACATACAGGGAAATGCCCTGGGGAGAGGTTTATCTCCGTCAGTTTGATGGCAGGTGCATCAAACGCCTGGCTTTCACATACGGAAACAGACTTAAGGATTTCAAGGAGATCATGGAACATATCCATGCGGTTCCCGTGGATCATGGAGATATTGCATACCAGGTGGAGATCTTTCCGGGATATGTAGTTCAGATGATCCTCTGGGAGGGCGATGATGAGTTCCCGCCGTCCTCACAGATCTTGTTTTCCGATAATTTTCCGGTTTCCTTTGCGGCTGAGGATATGGCCGTTATGGGAGACGTTATCATTGGGTCTTTAAAGGCATTTCTGAAATGTCTTTAAAAATGAAAAATAGTTAAGAACAGGATGGGACCTGTTTTTATAGAGATGCAGTTTTAAGGGATTAAAAACTGTAAAAATACCTAAAGGGAGGTAACATTATGGGATTTAAAAGTGACATCGAAATTGCACAGGAGTGCGAAATGCTTCCAATTACACAGATTGCAGAGAAGGCAGGTATTGACGACAAATATCTGGAGCAGTACGGTAAGTACAAAGCAAAAATTGATTACAATCTGTTAAAAGAGAGTGACAAGAAAGATGGTAAGCTGATCCTCGTAACAGCTATCAACCCGACACCTGCAGGAGAGGGAAAAACAACAACAACCGTTGGTCTTGCAGATGCAATGCAGAAAATGGGCAAAAAAGTAATGGTAGCTCTTCGTGAGCCATCCCTCGGACCGGTATTCGGTGTAAAAGGTGGTGCAGCAGGCGGCGGTTATGCACAGGTAGTTCCGATGGAGGATATCAACCTTCACTTTACTGGTGACTTCCATGCGATCGGTGCGGCAAACAACCTTCTTGCAGCAATGATCGACAACCATATCTTCCAGGGCAATGACCTGAACATTGACCCGAGAAAGATCACATGGAGACGTTGCGTGGACATGAACGACCGTCAGCTTCGTAATGTAGTAGATGGTCTTGGCGGAAGAACAAACGGTATGCCTCGTGAAGACGGATACGACATCACAGTTGCATCTGAGATCATGGCAGTTCTTTGCCTCGCAAGTGACATCAAAGACCTGAAAGAGAGACTTTCCAGAATCATCATCGGATATACCTATGGTAAAGTTTCCGAGCAGAAACCGGTAACAGCTGGTGATCTTCATGCAGAGGGTGCTATGACAGCACTTCTGAAAGATGCCCTGAAACCAAATCTTGTACAGACACTGGAGCATGTTCCTGCAATCGTACACGGCGGACCATTCGCAAACATCGCTCATGGATGTAACTCCGTAACAGCTACAAAGATGGCTATGAAACTTGCAGATTATGCTATCACAGAGGCTGGATTCGGTGCTGACCTTGGTGCAGAGAAATTCCTTGACATCAAGTGTCGTATGGCAGGCCTTCATCCAAGCGCAGTTGTTATCGTAGCTACTGTTCGTGCACTGAAATACAACGGTGGTGTTCCGAAGGCAGATCTGAACAACGAGAACCTTGAGGCTCTTGAGAAAGGTCTTCCAAACCTTCTGAAACATGTAAGCAATATCAAGAATGTATACAAACTTCCATGTGTAGTTGCTATCAATGCATTCCCGACCGATACCAAGGCAGAGCTTGACCTGGTTGAGGCAAAATGTAAAGAGCTTGGCGTTAACGTTGCACTTTCCGAGGTATGGGCAAAAGGCGGCGAAGGCGGCATGAAGCTTGCTGAGGAAGTAATCCGTCTTGTTGAGGAGCCGAATGACTTCACATATGCTTATGAGCTTGAGGGATCCATCGAGGATAAACTGAATAACATCGTACAGAAAGTTTACGGTGGTAAGAAAGTTGTTCTTACAGCAAATGCTCAGAAACAGGCAAAACAGCTGGAAGCACTTGGATTTGGCAACTGCCCGATCTGTGTTGCTAAGACACAGTACAGTCTGACTGATGATCAGACAAAACTTGGTGCACCGACAGACTTTGAGGTAACAGTACGTAACCTGAAGATTTCCGCAGGTGCAGGATTCATCGTTGCTCTGACAGGTGAGATCATGACTATGCCAGGTCTCCCGAAAGTTCCGGCAGCAACCAAGATCGATGTAGATGAGACAGGTAAGATCACAGGTCTCTTCTAATCGGAACATAAGATCAAAAACAACCGGAGGGGGCTTTTTATAAAGCCCCCAATGGGCTCTAAAGAGTGCTAAAATAAGAATATAAGGAGGAGAGTCCTATGGGATTTTCTACCAGTACATGTACTGAATTTGTCGAGGTATTAAGCTCCAAGGCACCGGTTCCAGGCGGCGGCGGTGCATCTGCCCTTGTAGCTGCTGTTGGTACAGCTCTTGGAAACATGGTTGGAAGCCTTACTGTCGGTAAGAAAAAATATGCAGATGTAGAAGATGAAATGTGGGAGCTGAAAAAGAAATGTGATCAGCTTCAGAAAGATTTCCTTCATCTGATCGAGAGAGATGCGGAAGTTTTTGAGCCTCTTTCCAAGGCTTACGGAATGCCGAGAGAGACAGAAGAAGAGAAGGCTGAGAAGGCTCGAGTAATGGAAGCTGCCCTCAAGGAAGCATGCTCTGTTCCTATGGAGATCATGGAGAAATGCTGCGAGGCTATTGAACTTATCGTTGAGTTCGGAGCAAAAGGTTCTAAGCTTGCAATCAGTGATGCTGGTGTAGGTGCTGCATTCTGCAAAGCAGCTCTTAAGGGAGCAAGCCTGAATGTGTACATTAACACAAAATCTATGGCTGACCGTGCGTATGCAGAGGAATTAAACAAAAAAGCAGACGCTATGCTTGAGAAATATACAAAGATCGCAGACGAGACATTTGACAGTGTTCTCGGAAGACTGAAATAGGAGGAACCAGACAAATGGCAAAGCAGTTATTAGGTAAAGAAGTAACAGCGGCTCTCAATGAAAAGATCAAAGCGAACGTTGCAGAGCTTCAGGCAAAAGGTGTAGATCCTACACTTTGCATTATCCGTGTTGGTGAGAATCCAAGCGATATTTCCTATGAGAGAGGTGCTACAAAGCGCTGTGAGACTCTTGGTGTTGCATGTGAGAAAATTCTTCTTCCGGAGGATGTTTCCCAGGATGAGCTTCTTGCAACCATCGATAAAGTAAACAAAGATGACAAGATCCATGGAGTTCTTCTGTTCCGTCCGCTGCCAAAACATCTGGATCAGGCAGTGATCGAGAATGCACTTGCAGCAGAGAAGGATGTTGACTGTATGACAGATCTTTCCATGTCTGGTGTATTTACAGGCAAGAAGATCGGATTCCCGCCATGTACACCGCAGGCATGCATGGAGATCCTTGATCACTATGGAATCGACTGCACAGGCAAAAAAGCGGTTGTTATCGGAAGAAGTCTTGTAGTTGGTAAACCGGCTGCCATGATGCTTGTTAAGAAAAATGCGACAGTAACGATCTGCCATACAAGAACCGTTGATATGCCGTCTGTTGCAAAAGAGGCGGATATCGTCATCGTTGCAGCTGGTCGTGCTGGTGTTGTCGGCGCTGATTATGTCAGAGAGGGACAGACTATTATTGATGTTGGTATCAATGTCAATGCAGAGGGCAAGCTTTGTGGTGATGTTGATTATGCGGCAGTTGAGCCAATCGTTGATGCGATCACACCGGTTCCTGGCGGAGTAGGAAGTGTTACAACTTCTGTTCTTGTAGGTCATGTGGTTGAAGCTGCAATGAGAAAAGCGCAGTAATAACAGTAATAAAGGGTTGATCATTTATATATGTACAGATTCCGAAATAGTTTTTGTTTACGGATGATGGTACTTGCAGGCGTTCTGGTGTTCGGAACGCCTGCAGGTGTTTTGGCAGAGGAAGCGGATCATTCTATGGAGGGTCAGATTTCGAAGCCTCAGTCATCTGGAGAGAGTGATACAGAGGGTTTTGTGGATGATTCCACAGATAATACTTATGGATATTATACGATCATGGGGTGTACCACAGTGGATGCGGAGGATATGGTAGTGCAGTATGAGGCGCAGAATGTGGAGTATCCTTCCGGCATCCTGACGGAGGGTGGTGCACCGGATATTGATACGTTTTGCACGATTGTGATAGAGGAAGCGGATGCGGAGGGCGTCCGTGGGGAGGTTGTTTTTGAGCAGGCGATGCTTGAGACCGGATGGCTTCAGTTTGGTGGGGATGCCAGTGCAGGGCAGTTTAATTTTTCGGGGCTGGGAACCACCGGTGGTAGTGTTGCCGGTAATTCTTTTCCTGATGTAAGGACGGGGATCCGGGCGCAGGTGCAGCATCTGAAGGCTTATGCTTCTTCGGAGGAGTTGAACCAGGCTTGTGTGGATAACCGTTTTCAGTATGTGACCCGGGAGAGTGCACCTTATGTGGAATGGCTTGGGATTCAGGAGAATCCTTACGGCGGCGGTTGGGCCGCCGGGAGAAGCTATGGATATAAGCTTAGGAGTCTTCTGGCGGAGCTGAAGGGGGAAGAGTATACCTGGCCTGAGAGTACGGAGACGGTGGAGAAGTAGTGGTGGTGGCGAACGGGACGGCCCGGAAGGGAGTGCGGTTCTGTCCGCGGCCGGGCTTCGTCGGCGGCTGGATCTAAGGCGCCGGGATTCTGCTAAAACCATTTTCCAAAAGCCAGAACTCGCGGCTTTTTGCCGCTCAGACAGCTGGCTTTTGAAAAATAACGCAGAAGTCCCGCCGCCTAAGATCCAGCACACCTCCTGCAGAGTCGTCCGCAGACAGTACCGCACTCCCTTCCGGGCCTGTGCGTTGGTTGGGGTAAGTTGTCTGGCTAAACGATAGGATGTGGATGAGGGATGGAGGCGGGCTTTGCCCTGTCCTGGTTGATAAAATAATGGAGATGTAACCTTGAAGATTAAAGATCTAGGTTGCATCTCCATTTTTTATTCAATCAAATTGAAATATTTTGGGAATTATATAGTGGAATATTTTGAGGTATTTAGTTCAACTCCAGGTTTTCCAGTTCCTGTGAGGGGAGTTTTGGTTCTGAGCTGTCTACGTATTTTTTGAGTGCTTTGGAGGTTTTTGCGAAGCCGGCATTGGTTCCTGCACCGCCGATGCAGCCTCCGGGGCAGGCCATTCCTTCGATCATGCAGTTTTTGAGTTTTCCGGCCTTTGCCAGAGTGAGGACTTTTTTACATTCGGCAAGGCTTTCTGCGTGTTCGATGTGGACTGGTACATCGGGATAGTATTCCTTCAGACAGTTTTCGATGGCTCCGGCTACGCCGCCGGCGATGGCGTAGCCTCGTCCTGCTGCGGTTGCGGCCTGGGTTTCTTCCGGGAGCTCTTCGCAGGTGGATGGGGTGATGCTTTTGGCGTCGAACAGGCCCCAGAGTTCTTCGAAGGTGATAACGAAATCCACATCACTTCTTACGGAATGTCGCATGGCTTCCAGTTTTTTGGAGGCGCATGGTCCGATGAAGACTACTTTTGCGCTGGGGTGTTCTTTTTTTACAATGCGGGCAGTTGCCACCATCGGGGTCAGTTCCTGCGAGATGTTGTCGATCATAGCCGGGAAGTATTTTTTTGCCATGACTGACCAGGATGGGCAGCAGGAGGTGAGGAGGAACGGGAGGTGGCCGGTTGCTACTTCTTTGGCGTAGTGGTGTGCTTCAGAGATGCAGCCGATGTCTGCGCCCAGTGCTACCTCATAAATGTTTGAGAAGCCCAGCTGTTTGAGAGCGGAGCGGAATTGGCCCGGGGTGACGTCTTCGCCGAACTGATTGATGTAGGCGGGGGCGATTTCTGCAATGATCTCAGTTCCTTCTCGAAGGGCGTGGGACAGCTGGAAGATCTGGGATTTGTCGGAGATAGCTCCGAATGGACAGCTGACCATGCACATGCCGCAGGATACGCATTTATCCTGGTTGATGGAGGCGCGTCCCTGTTCATCGCTCTCGATGGCTTTTACACCGCAGGCACGTTCGCAGGGGCGTTCTTTATGGGCGATGGCATCGTAAGGACAGACAGCTTTGCATCTTCCGCAATGGATACATTTGTCCTGGTCGATGAAGGATTTTCCGTTTACCATGGAAATGGCGCCTTTGGGGCAGGTGAGTAAACAGGGATGTGCGACACAGCCGCGGCACATGTTGCTGACTTCGTATTTGTTGGATTCGCATGCGGAACATGCGGAAGGGATCACCTGCATAAGAGGTGGTTCATAATATTTCTCGTCAATGTTGCTGGCCTTCACGCCATCGGTAAGGTGGACGGAACGATTTTCCGGGCGGAGGGAAAGTCCCATGGCCAGACGGACACGTTCGCTTGCAACAGCTCTTTCACGATAGATGCTTTCGCGGTATTTCGCGCGTTCCTCTACAATATTGTAGGGAATGGATTCGATATCATGGATCATTGATTCGTCCGTGGATTCAAATCCGATCTTAGCAATTTCGGTAAAAATCTTTCGCCGGATCTGTTTTACTGGTGTGTCAAGATTTCGCATAGATGTTCTCCTTTACAAAATAAATTAATTAAATGTTTTCCACGCACTTTTTATCTATCTTAAAGTAATTGAGAAATAAAATCAATAACCGGCTTTAATGTTTTGGGGCAGAAACAAAGAGCAGATTTGTATCTTTATTATCAAGACTGTTAAAAATTGAACATATTTTATGGAAAATAGATACAAAATCAGTAAGTCACTGTAAACATTTCGATATATTCTGAAAAAAGCAAAAAAACCGCTTGTGAAAAATGACCATATAAGTTATAATTAAAGGCATGAAATAGTGCAAAATAATGATTTGCATAAATGCGCGGCACTGACAGAGTGTTAAAGCATTAACCTGTAGTGGAACAGGTTGATCAAGTGGAAAATCTATGAGAAACAAGGAGGGAACCGAATGTTAGACCAGACGTATTACAGAAAAACGGACGAGATCATCGAGCACTACGGCCGGAAAGCTGCATCACTGATTCCGATCATGCAGGATATCCAGGCTGAGTACCGTTATCTTCCGGGAGAGCTTCTTACTTATGTTGCGGAACAGATTGGTGTAAAAGAAGCGAAGGCGTACAGTGTAGCTACTTTCTATGAAAACTTTTCCTTTGAGCCGAAGGGCAAGTACATCATCAAGGTATGTGACGGTACTGCCTGTCATGTACGTAAGTCCATGCCTGTAAAGGAAGCAATGCTGAAGGAACTTGGACTGAGTCATAAGAAGCATACTACAGATGATATGATGTTTACCGTTGAGACAGTTTCCTGTCTTGGTGCCTGCGGACTTGCACCGACACTGACTGTAAATGATGAAGTTCACCCGAAGATGACTCCTGAGAAGGCTGTTGAGCTTTTAAATGAATTGAGAGGTGAGAGCGTATGAGTATAACCAGTATGGAAGATCTGAAAAACAAACAGGCTGAGGTTAAGAAGAATCTTGATGGCTATACCTGCCGTGTTCTCGTCTGTTCCGGTACCGGATGTATTGCTTCCGGTGCTCAGAAGATTTATGAAGAAATGTCAAGACTCTGTGAGGGAATCGAGGGTGTTGCGGTTGAGATGCAGAAGGATGTTCCTCATGTAGGAATCGTTAAGACCGGATGCCAGGGCTTATGTGAACTTGGTCCTCTTATGAGAATTGAGCCCTATGATTATCAGTATGTACATGTTCAGGTAGACGACTGTCGCGAGATCGTAGAGAAGACCGTGATCTGCGGACTGCCTGTTGAGCGTCTGTTTTATCGTCATAATGATGAGGCCTGTCCACATCCCAGTGACATTCCGTTCCTGAACCAGCAGACAAGGATCGTTCTTGAGAACTGTGGCAAGATCGATGCAGAGTCCATTGATGAATATATTTCCGTAGGCGGATTTTCCGCTATGGCGAAGGCTTTCTTTGAGATGACCCCACAGGGTGTTATCGACGAGATCTCGAAGTCTGGTCTCCGCGGCCGTGGCGGTGCAGGCTTCCCTGCAGGCAAGAAATGGTCACAGGTTGCACGCCAGCCGGAAAAAGTCCGTTATGTAGTATGTAACGGTGATGAGGGTGACCCGGGAGCATTTATGGATGGTTCCGTAATGGAAGGTGATCCTTACAAGATGATCGAGGGTATGGTGATCGCTGCCTATGCAGTAGGTGCAGAAGATGGTTATATTTATGTGCGTGCCGAGTATCCTCTTTCTGTACAGAGACTTCGAATGGCTATTGAGCAGGCAGAGTCCTATGGCCTTCTTGGTGATAATATCCTTGGTTCCGGTATTAATTTCCACTTACATATCAATCGCGGTGCCGGAGCGTTCGTATGTGGTGAAGGTTCTGCCCTGACTGCTTCTATCGAAGGCAACAGAGGTATGCCTCGAGTAAAACCTCCGAGAACGGTTGAGCAGGGTCTGTGGGGTAAGCCTACCGTCCTCAATAACGTAGAGACCTACGCCAACGTACCGAAGATCATCCTTCAGGGTGCTGACTGGTTCCACACCATCGGTACAGAGGGAAGCCCTGGAACAAAGACTTTCTCACTTACCGGTTCCATTGAGAACACCGGTCTTATCGAGGTTCCAATGGGAACAAGCCTCCGTCATATCATTTATGACATCGGCGGCGGTCTTAAGAGCGGTGCTGCATTTAAGGGTGTACAGATCGGCGGTCCTTCCGGTGGATGTCTGATCGACGATCAGATCGATCATCCGCTTGATTTTGATTCTGTTAAGAAGCTGGATGCCATCATGGGCTCCGGCGGACTGGTTGTTATGGATGAGAATACCTGTATGGTAGAGGTTGCGCGTTTCTTTATGAGCTTTACACAGCGTGAGAGCTGTGGTAAATGTGTTCCCTGCCGTGAGGGTACCAAACGTATGCTTGAGATCCTGGAGAGAATCGTCGCAGGTAAGGGTGAGCTTTCCGATCTGGATGAGCTGGAAGAGCTTGCAAACATGGTTCAGAGCATGGCTCTGTGCGGACTCGGTAAGAGTGCACCGCTTCCGGTCATCAGTACTCTGAAGCGTTTCCGTGACGAATATGTAGAGCATATCGTAGATAAGAAATGTCGTGCGAAGGTCTGCACGGCGCTCCGTCAATTCCATATCAATCCTGAGTTCTGTATCGGCTGCGGCAAGTGTGCAAAGAACTGTCCGGCTGGTGCGATTTCAGGAAAGATCAAGCATCCACATGTAATCAACAACGACGTATGTATCAAATGCGGATCCTGTAAGGATAACTGTAACTTTGATGCGATTTATGTGGAAGCATAGAAGGGAGGATATCTTATGGGTACAATGACAATTGACGGAAGAAAAGTAGAATTCACCGACGAAAAAAATGTCCTGACAGTCATCAGGAATGCCGGTATCAATATCCCCACACTGTGCTATCATTCAGAGGTTTCCACCTTTGGTGCCTGTCGTCTCTGTACAGTTGAGGATGACAGAGGCAAAACATTTGCCTCCTGTTCTGAGCAGCCGAGAGACGGAATGGTTATCTATACCAACTCCGGCCGTATTAAGAAATATCGTAAACTGATCGTGGAGTTGCTTCTTGCAGCACATTGCCGTGACTGTACAACCTGTGTAAAGAGCGGCGAATGTATCCTGCAGGAGCTGGCACATCGCCTTGGCGTGCGGGATATCCGTTTTGAAAATACAAGAGAACAGCATGAGATCGATGACAGTTCACCGTCCATCATCCGTGATCCGAACAAATGTATCCTCTGCGGCAACTGTGTACGTGCCTGCGAGGAACTTCAGGGAATCGGAGCTCTTGGATTCGCATTCCGTGGAACAGAGGCCATGGTCATGCCTGCATTCAATAAAAAGATTGCTGAGACACAGTGTGTAAACTGTGGTCAGTGCCGTGTTTACTGTCCGACAGGAGCCATCTCCATTCGTACACATATGGATGAGGTTTGGGATGCACTTGCGGACAAGGATACCCGTGTGGTTGCCCAGATTGCGCCGGCAGTCCGTGTAGCAGTTGGTGATCACTACGGCCTCACAAAGGGCAGGAGCGTTATGGGCAAGATCGTCAACGCACTCCACAGAATGGGCTTTGATGAAGTATACGATACCACATTCAGCGCCGATCTTACTATTATGGAAGAGACCAAGGAGTTCCTAAACAGAGTGGAGAAGGGTGAGAATCTTCCGCTTCTGACTTCCTGCTGTCCTGCATGGGTGAAGTTTATCACTGATCAATATAAAGAATATGTTCCGAATATCTCTACCTGCCGTTCCCCACAGGGAATGATGTCTGCGGTTATTAAGGAATATTTCCGTGATCCGGAGCATGCAGCAGGCAAGAAGACCGTTATGGTTTCCATTATGCCATGTACAGCCAAGAAGGCAGAGGCAATCCGCCCGAACAGCTTTACCGATGGCGAGCAGGATACCGATATCGTTATCACAACCACAGAGCTTCTCCGCATGATCGATAACTTTGGTCTTGATTTTGCAACACTGGATCCGGAAGCATGCGATATGCCGTTTGGATTTGGTTCCGGCGGTGGCGTTATCTTCGGTGTTACCGGTGGTGTTACCGAGGCAGTTCTTCGAAGACTGAGCCCGGATCACAGTAAGGAAGCCATGCATGAGATCGCAGAGTGTGGTGTCCGTGGTGAAGAGGGAATCAAGGAATTTACCGTACCGTACAAGGGAATGGATATCAATGTATGCGTAGCCAGTGGCCTTGCAAATGCAAGAACCGTTATGGAACGTGTAAAGAACGGCGAGGCAAACTATCATCTGATCGAGGTTATGGCATGTCGCCGTGGATGTATCATGGGTGGAGGTCAGCCGACCAGATCCGGTGACAGAACCAAGGCAGCCAGAGCAAGAGGTTTGTACAATGCAGACAATACCATGATCATCAAGAAATCCGATGAGAACCCACTGGTTCTGGAGCTTTATGAGGGACTCCTCAAAGGCAAAGAGCATCATCTGCTTCACAATGAGTTCTATATCAAAGACTGATATGAGGAATACAAAGAGCTGCTGTTCCCGGTGAACAGCAGCATATAAGAAGCCTTCCGGGCATATACTGTGGTATGCGGGAACTGTCTTTTTTAAGATGTTTCCCGGAACTTACAGGCCAGTATATGCAGGGAGGCTTTTTTATATGGAAAACTTTCAGGTTTACCGTGATATCCAGGCACGGACGGGCGGGGATATCTACATAGGGGTTGTGGGCCCGGTCCGTACAGGAAAATCCACATTTATCCGGAGATTTATGGAGCTGATAGCACTGCCATCGATCAGCGAGGGAAAAAGAGCAGAACTTCAGGATGAACTGCCATTAAGCGGTGCCGGAAAAATGATCACCACCGTAGAACCCAAATTTATTCCAAAAGAAGCAGTGGAAGTATCCATAGGGGAAAACCAGAAAATCCGGGTAAAACTCATTGACTGTGTAGGCTTTCTGGTAAAGGATGCATCCGGAAATGTGGAAGAAGGCAGGGAACGGATGGTCAAAACACCATGGCAGGAAAAAGCAATCCCGTTCCATGATGCAGCCCGCATTGGAACGGAAAAAGTGATCAGCCAGCATTCCACCATTGGGATTGTAGTCACAACAGACGGAAGTTTCGGGGAGATTCCCAGAGAAAATTTTATCCCGGCAGAGGAACAGACCATAAAAGAACTGAAAGTCCAGGGAAAACCCTTTCTGATCCTGGTAAACTCCCAGACTCCCTACAGTGAGGAAACCGGAAAAACTGTAAAACATCTGGAAGAGAAATTTGGAGTATCCGTTCTGGCAGTCAACTGTGAACAGCTTCGAAAAGAGGATGTGACCAGAATCCTGGAGAAGATCCTTTATGAATTCCCGGTCAGTGAGATAGAGCTTTTTGTTCCCAGATGGGTGGAGATGCTTTCTCCGGAACATGAGGTAAAGGCGGCTCTGTTAAATGAGATTCGGGAAAAGATGACCAAACTTACTCATGTGCGTGATGTAAGCAGAGAATCAGTATATCTGGAAAGTCCATATGTGGAAGATACATTGCTTGAGCAGGTCAGTCTTTCCGATGGAAAAGTCCGTATCCGGATCGCAGTAAAAGACATTTATTATTATCAGATGCTCAGTGAAATGAGCGGGATATCCATGGAAAGCGAATATGAACTGATCCAGACCATAAAAGAGCTTGCCGGTATGAAGGAACAATTTGTAAAAGTCCAGGCTGCCCTGGAAGCGGTAAAAGGAACAGGGTATGGGGTTGTGGTGCCTGAGCTTTCCGAGATCACTATTGAGGAACCTGAGGTGATCCGTCAGGGAAATAAATTCGGAGTAAAGATCCGGTCAAAAAGTCCGTCCATTCATATGATCCGGGCGGAAATCGAAACGGAGATCGCTCCGATCGTTGGTACAGAACAGCAGGCGGAGGATCTGATAAAGTATATCAGAGAAAGCCCGGAGCGAGGGGAAAGTATCTGGGAGACCAATATTTTCGGAAAATCCATCCAGCAGCTGGTGGAAGACGGAATCCGGAACAAGCTGGCCATGATCAGCGAAGAAAGTCAGGTGAAGCTTCAGGATACTATGAAGAAGATCGTAAATGACAGCAAAGGCGGACTGGTGTGTATCATCATATGAATGGAGAATAGAATTGCAAAGCAATTTTGTTCATGAGCATGTAACAAAGCGGAATGCGAATATCCTGTTTGTATCCTCTTTACAGTAAAAAAGGACGTTCTTCAGCAGACGTCCTTTTTTTGATGTTGTTTTTTCCATTCTGCGATAAACTGAAGCTGTTCCAGGTCAGATAGTTCCTGGGAAGCGGCGTCATTTCCTGCAGCGGCACAGCAGAAAAGAACAAAGATCTGGAGTCCGAAGAATACAAGAAAAAAGAGAAGCATAGAAAAACCTCCTTTATTTTTCAGATATGTTAAGTATTGGAGGAGATAATGTATTTTATACATTATATTGCAAGAAAATATAATTATCACCGGGTATGGAGATTTTTAAAACAGGAGGAAAAGAAACCATGAAAAAGAGAAGATTCGCACAGCTTGTTCTCATGATCACAATGCTGTTTTGCCTGACATTTGGCACAGTGTGTGCGCAGGCAGCAACAACAGCAACCACAACAACCGCAAAAGCAGCTGTTAAAAATGGCTGGAAAAAAGAGGGCGGACAATACTACTATTATGTGAAGGGAAAAAAAGTAAAGAATACATGGAAAACCGTGACTGTCGCTAATAAGACTACCGGCAAAAAAATGACATACAGATACTATTTTTCCAACACCGGAAAGGCTTATAAAGGTGGAACATTCTTCGGGGAGAACTATCTCCTTGTAAAAAAGATCGGCGGGAAATACTATGGATTTAACCGGTATGCACAGATGGTAAAAGGCGTTTATTATTCCGCATATGGACAGTCCAGAGCCGGATTTTATGCTTTTAATACAAAAACTGGTGTATACGATGCTAGAACATCTTCAAGAATAAGGAAAGCATTTGTAAGAGAAAAGAGTTCTGCAGCACTGCGGAAAGTCCTTGGCAGACCTCTTCGTACCAGAAAGACAGATGGCTGTTATGGTGACGGACAGGAATATCTGTTGGAATACACAAGATTCTGGGTCAATACATACAAAGACAAAAAAGGGAAGGAAATCGTACTGGACGTGATCAGCAAATAAGGTTCCTGCCGGTGCCAGAGCAGTTCAGTGCGAGATCCAGGGAAATCTGGAAAAGATCACAGGCTGTATTGAAGAAAAATATCTGGATACAGACAGCAGGATTTATATAAGATTGAACCATGATAAGATTTATGAAGCATTTCCGATGGATGTTTCCACAGAAGATGGAAAAACGGACAGTAGCGGTTTTTGCTTATATCTGGACCGTTCACTTCTTGCAGCAGACGGAAATCAGATCGAAATTCTTACAGGTAGCAAAGATCCCGGGGATTCAGATGTAAGATCCCGGGGTCTTTTTATATAAAACGAGTAGCGGGAAAGATGGCCGCAGAATAAGCTAAAGAAAGGTCAGCTGTCCGACGGGAGAGCTTTGGAAAGGTATAAAAGGATGTATACAGGAAAAGGGATAGGCGTGGCGGTTCTGGATACCGGTATTTTTCCTCATATAGATTTTGGCAGCCGTATTTCCGTGTTTCGTGATTTTACAGGAGTCAGACGCAGCCCATATGATGATAACGGACATGGGACTCATGTCAGCGGGATCCTTGCAGGGGACGGAACTGCATCAGGTGGAAAATATAAAGGGGCTGCACCTGGCTGCAGTATCGCTGCTCTGAAGGTTCTGGATCGTTTCGGGAACGGAAGCAGGGAGGATGTGATGCGGGCATTTCGGTGGATCATGGAGTTTGGAAGCATTTATCATATCCGTATCGTTAATATTTCAGTGGGAACAACATCCCGGGATCATAAGGAACAGACAGATCTTCTTGAAGGAGTGGAAAAACTTTGGGATCTGGGATTTGTGGTGGTAGCTGCAGCAGGAAATCAGGGACCGGGGGCCGGCACGGTAACAGCACCGGGAAGCAGCCGGAAAATCATTACCGTAGGCTCCAGTGATATGCTGAATGGCAGAAAGGCAGTTTCCGGAAGAGGCCCTACTTTTGATTGTGTGTGCAAACCGGATCTGGTAGCGCCGGGAAGCCAGGTCATTGCCTGTGCACCGGGACTGCCGTACTCATATGGGCTCAAAAGCGGAACCTCCATGTCGACGCCTCTGGTGTCAGGAGGGATCGCCTGCCTTCTGGAAAAAGATCCCCGGCTTTCTAATGTAGAGGTAAAGATGTTGTTAAGAGAAAATGCAGAAGATATGGGACTTCCCAGAAATCAGCAGGGATGGGGAAAATTTAACTGTGAAAAACTGTTGGCAGGCTGAATTATTATACAATTCTTATAAACATAGTGTGGTAAAGCACAAAAGCGTTGACGGAACCGGAAAATATGAGTACAATGTACAGTAAAAGTGCTGAAGAAAGATTCTAAAGGAAAGAGCACCTGGAATCCGAACAGGAGAATAAACCTCAAAAGGAGAAAATAATATGGAAAAAATCAAAATGCAGACACCTTTAGTTGAGATGGACGGAGACGAGATGACACGTATCCTGTGGCAGATCATCAAGGATGAACTTCTCACACCGTATCTGGAACTGAATACAGAATATTATGATCTTGGTCTTGAGCACAGAAATGAGACAGATGATCAGGTTACCATTGATGCAGCAGAAGCAACCAAGAAATACGGAGTAGCCGTAAAATGTGCCACAATCACGCCAAACGCAGCCAGAATGGAAGAGTATGACCTGAAAAAAATGTACAAGAGTCCAAACGGAACGATCCGTGCTATTCTTGATGGAACTGTATTCCGTGCGCCGATCGTTGTAAAGGGAATCGAGCCATGTGTAAAGAATTGGGTGAAACCGATCACACTTGCACGTCATGCATATGGAGATATCTATAAGAATACAGAATTTTATATTGACAAGCCGGGAGATGCATATCTTGTATTTGAGGGCGAAGACGGAGAAGAGCGTAAGGAGCTGATCCAGCATTTTGATGGAGCAGGTGTTCTCCGTGGCATGCATAATCTTGATGATTCCGTAAAGAGCTTTGCGAGAAGCTGCTTTAATTATGCACTGGACACAAAGCAGGATGTATGGTTCGGAAGCAAGGATACCATTTCCAAAACATACGATGGAAGATTTAAAGAGATTTTCCAGCAGATCTTTGATGCAGAGTTTAAGGATAAATTTGAGAAAGCCGGCCTGACCTATTTCTACAGTCTGATCGATGATATCGTAGCCCGTGTTATGAAGGCAGATGGCGGTTTTATCTGGGCATGCAAGAACTATGACGGAGATGTTATGAGCGACATGGTATCTTCCGCATTTGGCTCTCTTGCCATGATGACCTCTGTACTGGTATCCCCGAAGGGATATTTTGAGTATGAGGCTGCCCACGGAACAGTTCAGAGACACTATTATCGTCATCTTGAGGGAAAAGAAACATCCACAAACTCTGTTGCAACGATCTTTGCATGGACAGGAGCTCTCCGCAAGAGAGGCGAGCTGGACGGAAATGAAGCACTTGCTGATTTTGCAGGAAAACTGGAAAAAGCAACACTGGATACCATTGAAAGCGGAAAGATGACCAAGGATCTTGCACTGATCACTTCCCTGAAAGAGGTACAGGTATTGAACAGCAAAGAGTTTATCCTTGCTGTAAAGACAAAACTGGATGAACTGATGGCATAAATAACAGGAATTTCATAATTTCAAGTAATTTCATAAAAAATAAAAAACTGCACCGGAAGATCCTGGGATGGATCACGGTGCAGTTTTTTTATGAGGGATATATATGGATCATCTGATCTCTGTCAGACCGAAGCGTTCATGGCCTGCCGTACATGTTCCACAAGGATCTGCCTGACCTGGGGATATTCTCCAAGTCCCTTCAGTACAGGGGTGACTTCATATCCTTCGGAAGAAAGACGGTTCATCCAGGAGTCCGGATCTGCACCGGCCAGATCGTTCTGTGCATGGTCGCCGGCTACGATCATGAAAGGCGCCAGCACGATCTTTTTCGGATGAAAGCTGTCGGCAGCCCGGAGAAGGGAGTCCAGGGCTGGATAGGCTTCTACAGTTCCAAGAAAAATATTTTTATGTCCGGTATCTTTAAAACGGTAATCCAAAGCAGCGTAAACCGTGTTTGCGTAGTGTTCTGTTCCATGTCCCATCAGTACAAGTGCAGTGTCCGGATCCATGTCCCGGAATTCATCTGCAACTACCCGGACGATCGCCTGGTTATCTTCTTCTGTTGTGAGAAGAGGATTTCCGAAAACAATACTGGAAAAACGGTCACGAAAAGAAAGCGCATCGGCTTTCATCTGATCATTTTCGATACCGTTGATCACATGAGTCGGCTGTACGATCACATCGGTGATACCATCCAGAAGCATCTGTTCCAGAGCCTCCTTTACCGTGTGGATCGTAAGACCGTCCCGCTTTTTCAGTTTGGCAATGATCATTTTGCTTGTCCATGCACGGTAGGTGGGACAGGCCGGGAATGCATCGGCAATATCGTGCTCGATGGCCTCGATGGTAAGCTTACGGGTGTTTTCATAGCTTGTGCCGAAACTTACTACTAGGATCGCTTTTTTTGAAGCTGAGTTCATACGGGGATTTCCTCCATCCTGATAATTATGGTGATTATGATAAACTCTTTATATTTCTCCGCTGGAATATAAAGATGATCCGCAATTTCTACCATAAGATATTATAAAAGGGAGGGCTGACATTGTCAATCGTAGTTGACTTTCCTTACGGAAATGTTTATCATTATAAAAGATTGTGGAAACAAAGGAGAAACGTAGGACATGAGTATATTCATGATTGGAATCGATCATAATATGGCACCTGTAGATGTCAGAGCGCAGTTTGCTTTTACCCGTAAAAATACCGGAGAGGCGCTGCGCAGGCTGAAAGAAGAAGCTGGGATCTGCGGGTGTATTATTCTGTCGACCTGTAACCGGCTGGAACTGTGGGTAAGTACTGCAGATGAGGAGAAGCCGGACCTGTATCAGTGGCTCTGCTCGTTGAAAGGTGTGCAGGGAGAACAATACCAGAAGTATTTTACCAGCAGAGAAAACGAAGAGGCGGTGGAACACCTGTTTTATCTTACCAGCGGACTGAAATCCCAGATCCTGGGGGAAGATCAGATCCTGACCCAGGTAAAAGATGCGTTGAGTATGTCAAGGGATGAGTTTACCACAGACAGTGTTCTGGAGGTGCTTTTCCGTATGGCGGTAACTGCAGGCAAGAAGATCAAAACGGAAGTGCCGTTTTCCCATGGAAATCCTTCTGTGATCCATCAGGCCATCCGTTTTCTGGAAGAGGGCGGTTATCATGTTCGCAATAAAGTCTGTATGGTGATCGGAAACGGTGAGATGGGGAAGATGGCTGCCCAGACACTGCGTGAAGCAGGAGCGGATGTGACGGTTACGATCCGTCAGTACAGAAGTGGTGTTGTGAGCATTCCTGTTGGATGCAGCAGGATCAATTATGGTGAGAGAATGGATTATCTGCCGGAGTGTGACCTGGTGGTCAGCGCAACAGCAAGCCCCAATTATACACTGACGGAAGAATTGTTTGAGGATGTACGTGTGGAACGACCTATGATCCTTATCGATCTGGCAGTTCCAAGAGATATTGATCCGGAGATCCGAAAAAAAGATAACATCACACTTTATGATATGGATAGCTTCCGAACCGGCGAGACACCGAAGGAACTTGCAGATAACCTAGAAGCAGCAGGAGCCATTGTGAAGGCCCAGATGAACGAATTTTTCCAGTGGCTGGAAGGTCGTGATATCATCCCGCGCATCCAGGAGATCAAAGCGGATGCTGTGGAAGATTTGAACCTGAGGATCGAAAAAATCTTCCGGAAAACTCCTATGGAGGATTCAGACAGAGAAAACCTGAAAAAAGCAGTGGATACTGCAGCCGGAAAGGTTGTGAACAAGCTGATCTTCGGGCTTCGGGACAGTCTGAACCAGGATGCTTTTCTGGAATGTGTGGAAGGACTGGAGAAACTTTATGAAGAATAAACCTTATTTCCCCATGTTTATAGACTTGTCCGATAAAAATATCGTTGTGGCAGGTGGTGGTAATATTGCTACCAGAAGAATAAAAACTCTTCTGAAATTTACAAGAAATATCACGGTAGTGGCTACAAAAGTGACCCAGGAGCTTATGGATCTCGGGAAAGCAGGAACCGTGACTCTGTATATCCGTCCCGTGAAACGTTCTGATTTTGCCAATGCATATATGGTGATCGCAGCCACCAATGACTGGAAGCTGAATGATGAGATCCATCGTGTCTGTAAGGAGGAGGGCATTTATGTTAATGTAGCCTCCGACCGGGAAGCCTGTGATTTTTATTTCCCAGGCGTATATATGCGGGATGAAATGGTAGTTGGAGTTACAGCCAGCGGACTGGATCACAAAAAAGCAAAGCGTGTAAGGGAAGAGATCCAGAATGCGCTGGAAAAAGTATTGGGAGAGCAGGATGAAGATGAAGAGAGATAAGATCGTGATCGGCAGCAGAGAGAGTAAGCTTGCAGTGCTGCAGAGCGAAATGGTCCGTGACTACATAAAAGAAAAAAATCCGGATCTGGAAGTGGAAATCCTCACTATGAAAACTACCGGGGATATCATTCTGGACCGTACACTGGATAAGGTTGGCGGAAAAGGGCTTTTTGTAAAGGAGCTGGATAAAGCACTGATAGATGGAAGAAGTATTCTTTCTGTACACAGCCTGAAAGATATGCCTATGGAGGTTCCGGAGGAGCTGCCGCTTCTGGCTTTTTCCAAAAGAGAAGATCCGAGAGACGTACTGGTTCTTCCTGAGGGAGCTTCTGAACTTGATAAAAGCAAGCCCCTTGGATGCTCCAGCTTAAGGAGAACTTTACAGCTTAAAAAACTGTATCCGGATATGGATGTCAGAAGTATCCGCGGAAATCTTCAGACAAGGCTCCGGAAGCTGGATGAAGGACAGTACAGTGCATTGATCCTGGCTGCTGCCGGCCTTAAGAGACTTGGACTGGAATCCAGGATTAACCGGTATTTTACAGCAGATGAGATCATTCCGGCTGCTGGTCAGGGAATCCTTGCTGTACAGGGAAGAAAAGGGGAAGCTTATGATTTCCTGGAGGGCTACTGTGATAAGGATGCCTGGACCGCGGGAAGTGCGGAGCGTGCTTTTGTAAAGCTCCTGGATGGAGGGTGCTCTTCTCCGGTGGCTGCCCATGCGGAAATTCTCGGGGATGAGATCTATCTCAGAGGGCTTTATTATAATGAAAAAGACGGTTCCTATGTAACAGGAACACTGCGTGGCAATAAGGCAGATGCGGAAAGCTTAGGCAGGGAACTGGCAGAAACTCTTCGGAAAAAAGGAGAAAACAGATGAAAACAGGAAAAGTATGGCTGGTAGGAGCGGGTCCTGGCGATATCGGCCTTTTTACATTAAAAGGCCTCAAAGTGCTGGAACAGGCAGATGTGGTCGTCTATGACAGTCTGGTAGGTCAGGGAGTTCTGTCAAGAATCCCGGAAAATGCCAGGCTGATCAATGTAGGCAAACGTGCCAGTCACCATATCATGCGTCAGGAAAATATCAATCAGGTACTTCTTGAGGAGGCACAGCGGGGTCTTCGTGTGGTGCGCCTGAAAGGCGGAGATCCATTCCTCTTTGGAAGAGGAGGAGAGGAGCTGGAGCTTCTTCGGGAGAATGGGATCCCTTATGAGGTTGTTCCGGGTGTTACTTCCTCCATTGCAGTACCGGCATATAACGGGGTTCCGGTAACACACAGGGATTTCTGTTCTTCAGTCCACATCATTACAGGACATAAGAGGGCCGGAGAAGAATATGATATAGACTTCCGGGCACTTGTTGATACAAAGGGAACGCTTGTATTTTTGATGGGCGTGTCCGCACTTCCGGATATCTGCGAGGGTCTGATAGGTGCAGGAATGGAAAAGGACATGCCTGCGGCGATCCTGCAGAAGGGAACTACAGCAGGTCAGAAACGGATCGTAGCAACAGTTTCTACCCTAGAAGAAGAGGTGAAACGCCAGGGGATCGAGACACCGGCGATCATTGTGGTGGGTAAGGTATGTACACTGGCAGAGAAGTTTGGCTGGTATGAAGAACTGCCGCTTTCAGGATGGAAGGTCCTTGTCACAAGACCGAAAGAGCTTGTTTCCAGAACTGCGGACAAGCTTCGTGAAAAAGGCGCGGAGGTTCTGGAGCTTCCGGCGATCCGTACTGTCCCCATGGAAGACCAGAGCCGTCTCTATAAAGCGCTGGATCACCTGGAGGAATATCAGTGGCTTGTATTTACCAGCCCTACAGGTGTAAGGGTATTTTTTGAAGAACTGATCCGCCATGGAAAAGATATCCGTGCCATGGGAAATGCCCGTCTGGCCGTGATCGGGGAAGGAACAAAAAAGGCCCTGAAGGAAAGAGGTCTGCTGGCAGATTTTGTGCCGTCGGTATATGACGGGGATACTCTTGGAAAGGAACTTTCAGAGCTTCTTTCCGGTGGAGAAAAGATACTTATCCCGCGGGCAGAAAAGGGTAATGAAAAGCTCACCGCATTTCTTGCACAGGCAGGCGCTGTGGTCGAGGATGTTCCGACCTATCAGACTCTTTACGAAAAGAGCCAGCTCATCGATGAGAAGAAGGAATTTGAAACAGGACAGATCAGCTGTGCGGTGTTTACAAGTGCCTCCACTGTGAAGGGATTTGTAGAGGGAACAAAAGGACTGGATTATTCAAAGGTTAAGGCGGCCTGCATCGGCAGACAGACGAAGGCGGCTGCTGAGAGCTTTGGAATGAAAGCATATATGTCAGAAAAAGCCACCATTGACAGTCTTGTCAAGCTGGTGGAGGATATGAAAAGGAGCGAATGATCATGGAACTGACAAAAAGACCAAGAAGATTAAGAGGTAGCGAAAACCTTCGTAAGATGGTACGTGAGACAAGAATGGATAAATCTTCTCTTATGTATCCTATGTTCGTAATGGAAGGAGAAAATAAGGAAGAAGAAATTCCGTCCATGACCGGGCAGTACCGTTACAGCCTGGACCGTCTTCCGTATAAACTGGAGCAGCTTTCCAAAGCCGGTGTAGGAAGTGTGATGTTTTTTGGTATTCCTGACCATAAGGATGAAGTGGGCAGCGGTGCCTATGATCCGGAGGGAATCGTTCAGAGAGCTCTTCGCATTGCAAAAGAGAAATTTCCGGAGCTTTATTATGTAACAGATGTATGCATGTGTGAGTACACTTCTCATGGCCATTGCGGCGTTCTCTGCGGTCATGATGTGGACAATGATAAGACGCTGGAGCTTCTCGCAAAAACAGCACTTTCCCACGTGGAGGCAGGTGCAGATATGGTTGCTCCGTCTGATATGATGGATGGTCGTGTTGCAGCGATCCGTCAGTGTCTGGACAAGGCCGGACATTATACAACACCGATCATGTCCTATGCAGTAAAATATGCTTCTGCATTTTATGGCCCGTTCCGTGAGGCAGCAGATTCTGCTCCGTCTTTTGGGGACAGAAAAAGCTACCAGATGGATCCTCACAACAGCAGAGAAGGGCTGAAAGAGGCACTTGCAGATGTGGAAGAGGGTGCAGATATCATCATGGTAAAACCGGCTCTTGCATACCAGGACATGATCTGGCAGGTAAAGGAGATCACAAACGTTCCGGTTGCCGCATACAGTGTCAGTGGTGAGTATGCAATGGTAAAAGCAGCAGCTGCAAACGGCTGGATCGACGAAGAAAGGATCGTGGGTGAGATGGCTACAGGAGCATTCCGTTCCGGTGCGCAGATCTATCTTACCTATTATGCGGAGCTTCTGGCAAGACTTATGGATGAAGGGAGGATCGGCTGATGACAAGATCAGAACAGTTATTTGAGCGTGCGGTAAAAAGAATCCCGGGAGGCGTAAACAGCCCGGTAAGATCTTACGGAGCCATCGGTGAGGCACCTCGTTTTATTGAAAAAGCAGATAAATGCTACATCTATGATGTAGATGGAAACCGTTATGTGGATTACATTGATTCCTGGGGCCCGATGATCCTGGGACATAATTTCCCGGAGATCCGCGAGAGTGTGATCAAGGCCTGCGAAAATGGCCTGAGCTTTGGCTGTGCTACAGGAATCGAAGTAGAGATCGCAGAATTTATCTGTGAACATATTCCACATGTAGATATGATCCGTATGGTAAACTCAGGAACAGAAGCTGTTATGAGTGCCATCCGTGCAGCAAGAGGTTTTACCGGAAAAGACAAGATCATCAAATTTGCAGGTTGCTATCACGGACACAGTGACTGCCTTCTGGTAAGTGCCGGTTCCGGTGTCATGGCAAGTGGTATTCCGGATAGCGCCGGTGTTCCGAAGGGCTGTACACAGGATACCATGACGGCTACCTACAATGATGCCGCCAGTGTGGAAGCACTTCTCAAACAGGAAGAGGGAAATGTGGCAGCCGTGATCGTGGAGGCAGTAGGAGCAAACATGGGTGTGGTTCCTCCGAAACCAGGCTTCTTAAAGCGGCTTCGTGAGCTTTGCGATGAGCACAATTGTCTGCTGATCTTTGATGAAGTGATCACAGGCTTCCGACTTGCCTTTGGCGGAGCAGCAGAGTATTTTGGTATCCGTCCGGATCTTGTCACTTACGGGAAAATAATCGGCGCAGGAATGCCGGTAGGCGCTTATGGCGGACGTAAGGAGATCATGGATCTGATCTCACCGTGTGGTCCTGTATACCAGGCAGGTACCTTAAGCGGAAACCCGGTTGCCATGGCTGCAGGTTTCACACAGCTGAAATATCTCTATGAGCATCAGGAAATCTACAAAGATCTGGCTGCCAAAGGTGAGAAGCTTTACGGCGGCTTGAAGAAGATCGTGGAGGAAAAAGGTCTTCCATATCAGGTAAACTATGATTCTTCTCTGGCAAGTATTTTCTTTACAGACCAGGAGGTAAAAGACTATGTTTCTGCAAAAACATCCAACCTGGAGCTTTTTGCAAAATATTTCAAGGGAATGCTGAAACGAGGCATTCATCTTGCACCTTCCCAGTTTGAGGCGATGTTCCTTTCCACAGCGCATACAGATGAAGTAATTGATGAAACTCTGGAAGCAATGAGAGGCGCTTTGGGAGATCTGTAAAGAGGCGTAATGGATGCGCAGGAGCCGATCCATTTGCGTGGATTATGTGTGAACGCCATAGTGAACGGTAGCTTTGCATAAAAAATTGCACAAAAGATAACAGGATGGTAACTTGTTCTTGCAGAAGCTTTGTGATAAAATAAACACAAAAATACGTAACCAATGTAAAAAGCAGGAGGCCAGAACTTATGGGAAAAAAGAAGTACGTGGCTTACGTGGGAACATATACCCATGGAACCAGTAAGGGAATTCAGGTATACGATGTAGATGTAGAAAAAGGAACACTCACAGAACGAAGCGAAGTGGAAGTTAGCAATGCTTCTCATCTGGCAGTATCAAAAAACGGTAAATATCTGTATTCCATTGAGGATGAGGGTGTAGCTGTATTTGAAAGAGACAAGAACGGTGATCTTACCCGCCTCAACAGTGTGGATATCAACGGAATGCGAGGCTGCTATCTTGCAACAGATGTGGACGGAAGATATCTTTATGTGGCAGGGTACCATGATGGTAAGGTAACGGTTGTACATACACATAAAGACGGCCGTCTGGGAAGTGTTATGGACGGCGTTTTCCACAAGGGACTTGGAAGCGTGGCAGAGCGTAACTTCCGTCCGCATGTTAATTGTGTACGTCCGACACCGGATAATAAGTATCTCTGTGCGGTAGATAATGGTATCGATCAGGTTAAGATCTATCGTATCAATAAGAAGAAAGACAAACTGGAGCTGGTTGACATTCTTCGCTGCCCGAGAGAGAGCGGCCCTCGTATCATCCGCTTCAGTGATGACGGAAGATTTGCATATCTTCTTTTTGAGCTCAGCAATGAGGTGAAGGTATACAGCTATGACGGAAGCGGTAAGAACCCGGAGTTCCAGCTGCTTCAGAGCATTACCACTCTTGGAAAAGAGGATTCCAATGATGCGCTCCATAACGCAGCTTCCGGTATGTCTCTTTCTGCGGACGGTAAATATCTTTTCTGTACAACAGCAGGGGAAAATACTGTGACTATGTATGCAGTAGACCAGGAAACAGGCCTTCTGACCAAGAAATTTACACTTCCGATCAGTGGTGATTACCCGAAGGATCTTATGATCTTCCCGGATAACAAGCATATTGCTGTTGCCAATCATGCCAGCAACAGTATTACCGTTTTCACTGTGGATTATGAAAAGAATATCATCATGATGAACGAAAAACCAAGAAAGATCGAGACACCGAACTGTATCCATATCTGGCCGGTACCGGATACATGGGAGCAGTTAGATTAAGAACAGGATTGATCAAAGTAAGTCTTGCACAGACAGACAAAAACAGACTCAGGGACGAGTAGGAACTTTCCCTGAGTCTGTTTTTTTGCGCATTTATAATTTTTTATCTGACAGGTCAAAATGTGAAATTACCGCTGATAAAATTCGTGGATACGATCCATCCGTGCACTCATATTGTTAAAAAGTGCATCTGTAATGGTAAGTGCTGCCATAGCTTCCACAACGACTACTGCACGCGGTACGATCACCGGATCATGCCGGCCTTTGATCTCAAGCTCCAGGTTTTCTCCGGTGTTAGTCACAGTAGACTGAGACTGACTGATGGAAGGAGTTGGTTTGATATGTGCACGGAGAATGATATCGCTGCCATCACTCATACCACCCATAATACCACCTGCGTGGTTGGAGGTTTTGGAAATAATGCCGTCTTTCTGTACAAAACCGTCGTTGTCTTCGGAACCGGTAAGACGTGTCACATTGATGCCGTCACCGATCTCAACAGCTTTTACAGCACCGATGGACATGATCGCATGAGCGAGGGTAGCATCCAGCTTGTCAAAAACCGTATCGCCCAGACCGGCAGGAACGTTTTTGATGCGGCATTCGATCACACCGCCGGCACTGTCCTGACTGTTCAGACATTGTTCGAGATAGGCAGATGCCTTTGCGGCTGCGTCGGCATCTGGCATGCAGAGTGCATTATTTCGGATCTCTTCTTCTGAGAAGGACCAGATCTCTACAGGACCGATGGATCTTGCGTAGGTAGTAAATGTAATGCCAAGTTCGTTTAACAGCTTGATGGCAATGGCACCGGCTGCCACACGTCCGGCGGTTTCTCTTCCGGAGGAGCGTCCACCTCCACGGTAATCACGGAATCCGTATTTCTGGTCAAAGGTAAAGTCTGCGTGACCGGGACGATAGGAGTATGCGATATTTCCGTAATCTCTGGAACGCTGATCTGTATTGCGGATCAGAAGAGAAATTGGAGTACCGGTAGTCTTTCCTTCAAAAACTCCGGAAAGGATTTCCACCAGATCTCCTTCCTTACGGGCAGTTGTATAACGGCTCTGACCGGGCTTTCTCCGGTCAAGAAAAACCTGGATATCTTCTTCGCAGAGAGAAAGACCTGCGGGACAGCCGTCGAGAACGGCACCGATAGCCTTGCCGTGAGATTCTCCCCAGGTGGTAACCACGAATTTTTTTCCGAATGATGACTGACTCATTTGTATAACTTCCTTTCGTTGGAATTCTGGAATCATTATATAGGAAGCCGGAAAAAATGTAAAGAACGTGGAAGGCAGAATGAATTTTTATGTAAAGATCATGTGAAATTATTTAAAAGCTCTTTTAAAAAGAAAAGGTATGAATTGACAAAGCTATTTTGACTATTTATAATAAAAAAGAATTTTGCCCTGGCAAAAGAAAAGCAAGAGAAGGGAAGTGGGAATCGTGGTAAGGATTTACAAGACAATAGACGGAGCCATCCACCAGATACAGGAACCGGAGGAAGGCTGCTGGATTGCGCTGACGAATCCGACGGCAACAGAGATTTTTGAATTTTCCGAGAAGTTTGATATAGAGGTTGACGATTTACGATCCCCTTTGGATGAGGAAGAACGGTCACGTATCGAAGTTGAGGATAATTATACACTGATCCTGGTTGATGTTCCTATGATCGAGGAACGTAATGACAAGGACTGGTATGGGACAATACCGCTTGGCATCATTGTGACGGGGTCTATGATCTTTACCATCTGTCTGGAGGACACACCGGTTCTTACCAGATTTATGGAGGGAAGAGTCCGGAGCTTTTTTACCTATATGAAGACCCGTTTTATCTTTCAGATCCTTTATAGAAATGCGAGCATGTACCTGCGTTATCTGCGTATCATTGACAAAAAAAGTGAGCAGGTGGAAGAAAAACTGCATCTTTCCACAAGAAATGAGGAGCTGATCGAGCTTCTGGAGCTGCAGAAATCCCTGACTTATTTTATTACGTCACTCCGGTCCAATGAGGTTGTGCTGGAGAAGCTTCTGAAGATAGACAGCATCAAGAAATATCCGGAGGACACCGATCTTCTGGAGGATGTCATCACTGAGAATAAGCAGGCAATCGAAATGGCCAATGTGTACAGCGGTATCCTGAACGGAACTATGGATGCTTTTGCATCGATCATCTCCAATAATATGAATATCGTTATGAAGGTACTGGCGATCATTACCATTGTCATGAGTATTCCGACTATTGTGTTCAGTGCTTACGGAATGAATGTGGCTGGTTCCGGTATGCCCTTATCAAGGAGCCCATTGGGATTTCTGATCATTATCCTGATTTCTGTGGCAATCAGTGTTGTGGCAGCGATCATTCTTTCCAAGAAGCGATTTTTCTGATTTTCAAAAGTTTTCTGAAAGGAGATTTTAATGAAATTTATCGACAAACTGGAACGTAAATTCGGAAGATTCGGGGTTCCGAATCTGACTGTTTACATCATCGGATGTTATGTGTTGGGGTATTTTCTGGCTATGTTTGCTCCGGGAGTTTTGAACATGCTGAGTCTTGATATGTCCATGGTCATGAAGGGACAGATCTGGAGACTGGTGACATGGGTGATCTATCCGCCGTCCAGTGTGGGAGGAACCGGCAATCTTGTGATGTTCCTTCTCGCAATCTTTTTTTTCTATTATCCGATTGGTACTTCACTGGAACGTACCTGGGGAACTTTCCGGTACACATTGTATATTTTTTCAGGTGTTTTGTTTACTGTGATCGCAGCAGTGCTTTTACATGTATTTACAGGTGGTTATGTGGTGATGAACGGGATCGCCTATTCTCTTGGCGGAAATATTTTTACCACATATTATATCAGTCTTTCTATTTTCCTTGCCTATGCAGTCACATATCCGGATCTTCAGCTGCTTCTTATGTTTGTGATCCCGATCAGGATGAAATGGATGGCCTTTGTATACGGACTGTTCATTGCGTGGGATATCGTATCTTATCTTCGAGTCGGGCTTTGGGTAGGTGTAGTACCGATCGTAGCATCACTTTTAAACTTTGTGATCTTTTATTTCAGTACCCGTGATATGAACCGATACAATCCGAAGGAGATCCACAGGAGGCAGCAGTTTAAGAAGGCTGTGGCTCCTTCCAGAACAGGGTCCGGTCCGAATGGGATCGCCAAGCATAAATGTGCGATCTGCGGACGTACCGAAAAGGATGACCCAAACCTGGAGTTTCGTTTCTGCTCAAAGTGCAACGGAAATTATGAATATTGTCAGGATCATTTATTTACACATAAACACGTACAGTAAAACGCACAAACGAAGGAGAACATTATTATGAAAAAAACTAAGATTATCTGTACACTTGGACCTGCCAGTAATAACAGGGAAACTCTGAAGGCTCTTATGGAGAATGGAATGGATATTGCCAGATTCAACTTTTCTCACGGAGACCACGAGGAGCAGAAGGGCCGTGTGGATATGATCAAGGAGCTTCGTGAGGAGCTTGATATGCCTATTGCCATGCTTCTTGACACAAAGGGACCGGAGATCCGTACCAGACTTTTAAAGGACGGACAGAAGGTTAAGCTGGAAGCGGGAAAACAGTTTGTACTTGGAATTGGCGATTTTGAAGGCGACAGCACAAAGGTTGCTATCACATATGAGACACTTTACAAGGATGTAAAACCGGGAAACAGGATCCTCATTGATGATGGTCTGATCGAGTTGGAGGTTAAGGCGATCAAGGAAACCGATATTGTCTGTGATATCTTAAACGGTGGTGAGCTGGGAGAGAAGAAGGGTGTAAATGTTCCCTATGTAAAAGTAAATCTTCCGGGAATCACAGAGCAGGATAAGAAGGACATTATCTTTGGTATCGAGCAGAAATTTGATTTCATCGCGGCATCTTTTGTCCGTTCCGCAGAGGTGATCCGTGAGATCCGTAAGCTTCTGAATGATAATGGTGGAAAGGATATCGGTATTATCGCGAAGATCGAGAATGCAGAGGGTGTTGAGAATATTGATTCCATCATTGAAGCATCTGACGGTATCATGGTTGCCAGAGGAGATCTTGGTGTGGAGATTCCTGCAAGCCAGGTACCTCACATCCAGAAGGAGATCATCCGTAAGTGTAACGAACATTATACACCGGTTATTACAGCAACACAGATGCTTGATTCCATGATCCGTAATCCGCGTCCTACACGTGCAGAGGTAGCTGATGTTGCCAATGCGATCTACGACGGAACCGATGCGATCATGCTTTCCGGAGAGACAGCAGCTGGTAAATATCCGGTTGATGCTCTTAAGATGATGGCAGATATCGCAGAGATGACAGAGCCGCATCTGGATTATAAAGTGTTTATTGAACATCGTTCCATGGATGGAAGAGAGAAGATCTCCAGTGCGGTGGCACTTGCAACGGTGCGTACTGCAAAGAACCTGAAGGCGAACGCTATCGTAACACCGACAATGAGTGGAAATACAGCCAGACTGATCTCCAATTTCCGTCCGAAGGTTCCGATCTATGCGATCACACCAAACTCAACCATCCAGCATAAACTTCAGCTGATCTGGGGTGTAACACCTCTGAAAGGATATCAGAGAGATACCACGGACCATATCATGTCTCAGGCTATGAATGTTGTCCGTAGCCGTCATCTGATACATAAAGGAGACCTTGTTGTATTTACAGCAGGAGACCCTGCGACCAACATGACAAACGGTCGTGGTGCAGTGACAAATATGATGCACGTGATCGAGGCAGAATAAGACTGAGTTTTCTTCGGGAACAGCAGTCGGAAAAACAGGAGATGCAGTTATTATGAAAAAAGAACCATTTGTGACACTTGAGAAACTTAACGAAATTACTGAAAAGTTTCCGACACCCTTCCATCTCTATGATGAGAAGGGAATCCGTGAGAATGCAAAAGCCCTGAAAGAGGCCTTTGCATGGAACAAAGGATTCAAGGAATTTTTTGCGGTAAAGGCAACACCGAATCCATATCTGATCAATATTCTGCAGGAGTATGGTTGTGGCTGCGACTGCTCCTCAGAAACAGAGCTTATGATGGCCAAGGCAGTAGGCTGCAAAAAGGGCGATATCATGTTTTCTTCCAATGACACACCGGAGAAAGAGTTCAGATATGCAGATGAGATCGGTGGGATCATCAACCTTGATGACATTACACATATTGAGAGCGTAGAGAAAGCTCTCGGAAAAATCCCGGAAGTGATCAGCTGCCGTTACAATCCAGGTGGAGTATTTAAGATCAGTAACGGTATCATGGATAATCCCGGAGATGCAAAATACGGAATGACTACCGAGCAGATCTTTGACGCATTCCGTATCCTGAAATCCAAAGGTGCCAAAGAGTTTGGAATCCATGCATTCCTTGCAAGCAACACAGTGACCAATGATTATTATCCAATGCTTGCAAAGGTTATGTTTGAGCTTGCCGTGAAGCTTCAGAAGGAGACAGGTGCACACATTAAATTCATCAACCTTTCCGGTGGTATCGGAATTCCTTATAAACCGGATCAGGAGCCAAATGATATCCGTGTGATCGGTGAGGGTGTCCGCAAGGTTTATGAAGAAGTACTTGTTCCGGAAGGAATGGGTGATGTTGCGATCTATACAGAGCTTGGCCGTTTCATGATGGGACCGTATGGCTGCCTTGTCACAAAAGCAATCCATGAGAAGCATACACATAAAGAGTATATCGGCGTAGATGCCTGTGCAGTAAATCTGATGCGTCCGGCTATGTATGGTGCTTATCATCACATTACGGTTATGGGTAAGGAGAACGAGCCGTGCGATCATAAATATGATGTGACAGGTTCCCTCTGTGAGAATAATGATAAATTTGCCATTGACCGTATGCTTCCGAAAATCGACAAGGGAGATCTTCTTGTGATCCATGATACAGGTGCTCATGGTTTTGCAATGGGTTATAACTACAATGGTAAACTGAAATCTGCAGAGATCCTTCTTCATGAGGACGGCAGCTTTGAGATGATCCGTCGTGCCGAGACACCGAGAGATTATTTTGCAACCTTTGACTGCTTCCCTGTTTTTGAGAAACTTCTTCAGGATGAAGACGAACTGAAATAAAATAGCGGAAATATATAAAAACAGCCCTCTATGCATCTTGGTAATGATGCATAGAGGGCTGTTTTATGTTTAAGTATCTGGTAGGCATAAGATCGCGAGCAGGGCGGAAGGTGGTCAAATGCAGGGTTACAGCTTCCGGCTGCCGGAGATTTCTGCCAGGGCTTTTCTAAACTCAAAGAAAAACAGGATGGCAGTAAATGTAACGGCCAAGATATCCGCAACCGGCTCGGCCATATAAACTGCATTTGTCCGGTCAGCACGGAAAATATTGGGCAGGATATAGATCAGCGGGATGACCAGAATAAATTTCCGGACAATAGCCACAATGATGGAATCTTTGGCTCTGCCAAGGGAGATAAAGGTCATCTGGCAGGCAATCTGGATACCAAAGATAAACACAACTGCCATATAGATCCGGAGCGCTGTTTTTGTGAAAGCAAGTAATGTACTGTCCGAAGTAAACATTCCGGCAAAGAGCTGCGGGAAGATCATAATGATCAGCCACAGGATCACGGAATAAGAAACACTTGTTTTTATAAGAAGCTTAAATGTAGAACGTACACGTTTTTCGTTGCGTGCACCATAGTTGTAGCTGATGATAGGCTGTGCACCTTGACCAAGTCCCTGAAGAGGAAGCATGGCAAACTGCATGACGCTGGTAAGGATAGTCATGGCTCCTACTGCAACATCCCCGCCGTATTTTAAGAGTGAGGAGTTGTAGCAGACAGAGATAACGCTTTCACTGAGCTGCATGACAAAGAGAGAAGAGCCAAGAGCCATACAGGGCAGAATGATATCGGCTTTCAGTTTCATGGTGCTTTTCCGAAGCTTCAGGAAGGTCTTTTTTCCAAAGAGGAAGGAGAGGACCCAGATGCAGGAAAATGCTTGGGAGATCACTGTTGCCAGAGCAGCGCCCCGGACACCCATGTGGAATCCGAAAATAAAAACCGGATCCAGAATAATGTTGGAGATCGCACCGATCAATACGGAGAGCATTCCGGTTTTTGCGAATCCCTGGGCTGTGATGAAATTATTCATGCCAAGAGTCAGCTGTACAAAGATAGTTCCTACTGCATAGATATTCATGTAACCCACCGCATAGTCGATGGTGTTTGCACTGGCGCCGAATGCAAGGAGAAGGCTGCGGTTTCCGAGAAACAGGATAACAGTCAGGATCAGGGAGATGATGATCTGCATGGTGAAGCAGTTTCCGAGAGTCTGTTCGGCTTTCGACGTGTCATTTTTACCCATAAAGATGCTGGCTCTGGGAGCGCCTCCGTTTCCGACAAGAGCAGCGAAGGCAGATACGACCATAATAAGCGGCATACATACACCTACACCGGTAAGGGCAAGAGCACCCTCTCCGGGAATATGACCAATATAGATACGATCGACGATATTGTAGAGCATATTGATGAGCTGTGCGGCAACGGTAGGAAGTGCAAGCTGCAGAAGAAGCTTTCCGACGGACTCGGTTCCTAAAAAGTTTTTGTCTTTTTCCATTTTTTTATTCCTTTCGTGTTTTTGGGTAGTATATAATAAAGACCTGACAGATTTCTCCGTCAGGTCTTTTATGCGAATGCCGCTGGCCGGACTCGAACCGGCACGGATTGCTCCGCTTGATTTTGAGTCAAGTGCGTCTGCCAATTCCGCCACAGCGGCATAACCATTTATTATAATAGCACAGTATCAGGTGGCTTGCAAGGATTTTTTCAGAATAAAGATATTATTTGGAAAGATTTTCAATTCTAAAAAGTTTATGAAATCGGATGAGGCATCCTTGAAATTGACTGAAAAAAGTGGTAGAGTGTACTACAAGGCTGTACCACCTGATATAGCACTGTGGATATAGCAATATACTATAAGATAACGGAGGAGACTGCATGAATCTGAATTCAAAAAAACCAGAGAAGCGGCCGCTGTATGTATATTACATTATTGCGGTCGTAATTATTGTTCTGCTGAATGTTTTTGCTCTTCCTGCTCTTTCTGAGAGAAGTGTAAAAGAGACCGATTACACCACCTTCCTGAAAGCTGTAGACAGAGGAAAAGTATATGAGGCAACCCTTAATTCCGATTACATTTATTATACTATGAAAGTGGATGGAAATGATGTCTATTGTAAGACGGTATCTGTAGAGGATCAGGATCTTGTATCCCATCTTTACGATGCGGGTGTAAGTATAGAGGGTACTGCACCGCAGAGACAGTCGTTGCTTTTATCTCTGATTCTGGGATATGTACTCCCGATCGCAATCTTTATTCTCCTGGGACGTTGGCTCAGCAAGAAGATGATGAGTTCCATGGGAAACGGAGGACCGGGAGGAATGATGTCCTTTGGCAAAAGCAATGCCAAGGTTTATGTGAAATCCTCTACGGGAATCAAATTTTCAGATGTTGCCGGTGAGGATGAAGCCAAGGAGCTTTTGACGGAAATTGTAGATTTCCTTCATAATCCGGAGAAATACAGAGAGATCGGTGCTTCCATGCCGAAGGGTGCCCTTCTTGTAGGCCCTCCCGGAACCGGTAAAACTCTTCTTGCCAAGGCAGTTGCCGGTGAGGCGGAGGTTCCGTTTTTCTCAATTTCCGGTTCGGAATTTGTGGAGATGTTTGTGGGTATGGGTGCTGCCAAGGTCCGTGATCTTTTTAAACAGGCCAATGAGAAGGCACCATGTATCGTATTTATTGATGAGATCGATACGATCGGCAAGAAACGTGACGGCTCCGGAATGGGCGGCGGAAACGATGAGCGTGAGCAGACACTGAACCAGCTTTTGACAGAGATGGACGGTTTTGACGGTTCCAAGGGTGTTGTGATCCTGGCAGCTACCAACCGACCGGATTCCCTTGACCCTGCACTTCTTCGTCCGGGACGTTTTGACAGAAGGATCCCGGTTGAGCTTCCGGATCTTCAGGGGCGTGAGGAAATCCTGAAGGTTCATGCCAAGAAGATCAAAATTGCGGATACAGTCCGGTTTGATGAAATTGCCAAGGCGGCAGTCGGTGCCTCCGGTGCGGAGCTTGCCAATATTGTCAACGAGGCAGCTCTCCGTGCAGTCCGCGACGGACGGAAATTTGCCACACAGGCGGATTTTGAAGAAAGCATCGAAGTTGTTATTGCCGGATATCAGAAAAAGAACCGTGTACTTTCCAATAAGGAAAAGCTGATCGTTTCCTATCATGAGGTTGGTCATGCACTGGTTGCTGCCAAGCAGACAGATTCTGCACCGGTCCATAAGATCACGATCATTCCACGTACCTCCGGTGCACTGGGATATACCATGCAGGTAGATGAGCAGGAACATTTCCTGATGACTAAGGAAGAACTGGAGAATAAGATTGCTACATTTACAGGCGGCCGTGCAGCGGAAGAGCTGATCTTCCATTCCATTACTACCGGTGCCTCCAATGATATTGAGCAGGCGACCAAGATTGCCAGAGCGATGATCAGCAGGTATGGTATGAGTGATGATTTTGACATGGTTGCCATGGAAAATGTAAGCAATCAGTATCTTGGCGGAGATGCAAGTCTAACCTGTTCCTTTGAGACGCAGACGCTTTTGGACAAGAAGGTTGTGGAGCTTGTAAGACGGGAGCATGAAAAGGCTACGAAGATCCTGACAGATAATATCGGAAAGCTCCATGAGATTGCCAAGTATCTGTATGAGCATGAGACGATCACCGGTGAGGAGTTTATGAAGATCTTGAATGAAGCGCCGGTGGAGATTGAGAATACACAGGAAAATTAAATATGTTGGCGGGAGGGACGCCGAAGGGAATACTTCTGTATGGTCTTCGGCTTCCGTTGGGCGTTAGTTCTAAGGCCCTGAAAATCTGCTAAAACCATTAAAAAAAGTTCGGAACTCGCGGCTTGTTGCCGCTCAGATAGCCGAACTTTTTTTAATAACGCAGATTTCCAGAACCTAAGGACTAGCAGCCCTCCTCCAGAGACAGAGCCATACAGAAGTATTCCCTCCGGCTGTGCTCTGGCCATGTGGATTGCTTCTGACTAGTCTTTACCATATTTCCGGGTGTACCTTGGAACAGGTGAGTGCCAGACTTCCGGGGCCGATGTGGCAGGAAACGCTCAGGGAGAGAGGGAAGATGTTGACTTCACCGATATTCGGGAAGGTGGTGAGGACTTCTTTTCGGAATTCTTCGGCTGCTTCCAGGTTGTGGGAGTGGATGACATCCAGGTTGATCTTTTCTCCAAAGCGGTCTGCAATGTCATCTTTGATGGCTTTAGTCATAGTGTTTTTTGCCTGGGTCATGGTGCGGGCCTTGGAGAAGGCGTCCAGCTTTTCGCCCTGGATCTGCAGAACCGGTTTCAGACGGAGCATGGTTCCGATGGCTGCAGCTGCAGGAGTGATGCGGCCGCCCTGTTTCAGGTACTTCAGAGTAGCTACAGTGATATAGATGCTGGAGTCGAAGCGGGTTTTTTCCAGCCAGGTTCCAATTTCATCGGCAGAGAGACCGTTTTTAGCCTGCTGGATAGCCTCAATGGCAGAGTAACGTAAGGTTCCGGAGATCCTCTGGTTGTTTACGACACGTACACGATCATCATAGTCTTCTGCAAGCATGCGGGCAGTCTGCATGGAACTGGAGAGACCGCTGGACATGGGGATATGTACGATTTCGTCGTAGTCTTTAAGCAGCTTGTCCCAGAGGGTAGTGACGGATTCCGGTGTGGGCTGGGATGTGGAAACTCTGCAGCTTGGATTTTGTTCAAGATGCTGAAAGAACTCTGATTGGTTCATGTCAATGTCTTCCAGATATTCCTTATCATCTATAAAAAACGGCATTGGAAGCATGTAGATGCCAAGGTCTTTTACTTGAGCGGGAGACATGCCGCAGTTACTGTCTGTAACGATTGCTATAGATTTCATAATGGTGATCCTCCTTGCCTGGATTTTCATATTTGGTCAGTTTTTCTGTTTTCTGACCGGGATATCTCAAGTATACCACAGGAAACCGCCCTTGTCATTCAACGTTTAATTCGTTATAATGATATAACATTCTGGGAAGTCGAGCGAATAAAGCTGAGAAACTTATCCGGGAACTGATACAGGAGGA
>NZ_QUJX01000021.1:0-64277 GCF_003480785.1 Ruminococcus sp. AM26-12LB
ATGTACTTATATGATTTTATAATTTATATTTAACTGTTAATAACCTCTCACCAATACCAGGAAACGTCATCACCGCATTAAACAAAAAATCATCCAGAAGATTCATATCCTCAAGCCGCTTCCTCTGCATAAGACTCCTCCTTTCACTATGATGGCAAAAGAAAAAGCCTCACACAACCAACCGGCTCCTCCCCGCCATATTTATACAACCAACCATATGGGGATCAGATAGCCGAACGGCCCAGAATGTTCCCAGATATGTACCTTCAGTATAACCATCCCACCAGCAAAAGTCAACAAAAACCCTTCGACAAAAACCGCCATCCCCACACCACCAATACCACATCCCACAGCATCCACCACAGCGCCGATGTCAACTCACCCCACAACGCATCCAGCGCAGCGCCGATGCCACACCACCTCCCGGCAAACCACAAGGAAACTCAGCCTTTGCAGCCATCCAGCGCAGCGCTGATGGCTCATCCCCTTCCGGCAAACCACCACCCCTCACACCCCCAAAAAAACAGAACGGACAGACTGCCAGCGGGACGGCTGCATGGTCGGGACCCGGTGCGTCGGAGTAAGCCGCTGGTCATACTTGGCGCCTGGGGCTTCTGACGGGAAGGTACTCTGCGGCCACAAGCCGCAGAGTAAGCCCCATCTGTCTGAGCCAGGTACGCATCAGCGTACATGGCGAGTTATGGGGCGCCCTGCACGGCAGAAGACTCAGACGATTAGTATGACCCGGCGAAACGACCGCACCAGGCACGACCATGCAGCCGCCCCGCTGGCAGACTGTCCGTTCGTCCCTCCCCCCATTCCTCCCACCCACACAAAAAAAGAGCCCCCAGGCCCAAACACCCAGGAACTCTCCCAAAACTCAAATATCCAATTATCATCAATCGTTACCAGTTGTCACCAACCATCACCCAACGCGCAGCCGAAACTTCTGAATCTCCTTCTCACTGGAAACCCTCTCAATCTCAGCCCCAAGACTCCTGAGCTTCTCCTCAAAATTCTCATACCCACGCTGGATATAAACAATATCATCAACAACCGTAACACCCTCAGCAGCCAGCCCCGCAATAACAAGCGCAGCACCCGCACGAAGATCCGGCGCACTCACACGCGCCCCCGTAAGCTTCCTCACACCATCAATAATAGCAGAGTTCCCCTCCACCTTAATATTGGCACCCATCCGGGAAAGCTCATCCGCATACTTAAACCGGTTCTCAAAAATACTCTCAGTAACAATACTCGTACCCTCAGCCAAAGCCAAAGTAACCGCGATCTGCGGCTGCATATCCGTAGGATAACCAGGATAAGGCAACGTCTTCACATGCGTACGATGAAGCACATGCGGCGCACGGACACGAACCGCATCATCAAACTCCTCAACCTCACACCCGATCTCCTCAAGCTTAGCAGTAGTAGCCTCAAGATGCTTAGGAATAACATTACGAACAGTAACATCACCACGAGTAGCCGCAGCAGCAAACATAAACGTACCAGCCTCGATCTGGTCCGGAATGATCGAATACTCCGTACGATGAAGCGTCTCAACACCACGGATACGGATCACATCCGTACCGGCACCCTTGATATTCGCCCCCATACTGTTCAGGAAATTCGCCACATCAACAACATGCGGCTCCCTCGCAGCATTCTCAATGATCGTACGGCCAGTCGCCATAGAAGCAGCCATCATAATATTAATAGTAGCACCAACAGAAACCACATCCAGGAAAATATGGCTGCCATGCAGATTCTCCGCCTTGGCAACAATAGCACCATGACAGATATCAACATCCGCACCAAGAGCACGGAAACCCTTCAAATGCTGGTCGATCGGCCTGCTGCCGATATTACATCCACCCGGAAGCGGAACCTCCGCATGCTTATACTTACCAAGCAAAGCACCCAGAAGATAATAAGAAGCACGGATCTTCTTGATAAACTCATAATCCACGCTGAGATTGCCGATAGTAGAACCGTTGATCTTTACAGTAGACTTATCAATACGCTCAACCTGAGCCCCGATCTCGGAGATCGCCTCAAGCAGAACATTGATGTCCCTAACATCTGGCAGATTCTCGATCAATATAGTTTCATCAGTCATAATGGCTGCTGACAATATCGCAAGCGCCGCATTCTTCGCACCCGCAATATCCACTTCTCCAACCAGAGGATTGCCGCCTTTAATCACATACTGTTCCATAACACACCTCTATTATTTACTCCTCTATGAGCAGAAACTTTCTCTGAATTTACTGCAGGAACAAACGTTCCGCAATACCGTTTTTTAGGTCAGTTGTATATTATAACACATATTTCAGATTTGTAAACAATTTATGACGAAAACCTGTCACAACCCATGACCCGAAACACTCCAGCAAACCGTTTCCACAAGCCAACAGTTACGCCTTATCTCCCCTGTTCTTCAGTGCCTCAAGCACAACCTGGAGACTCCCCTCCAGATCCTTATCCTCTTCATCCACCACAATGTCCGCATATTTCTCATACAAAGGAACACGCTCATCATAAAGACTCGCCAGCGTCTGCCCCTCCTTGAGCACAACACCACGCCCCTTAAGATTACCAAGACGCCTGGAAAGAAGCTCCAGCGAGATCTTAAGATACACCACAACACCCTCAGACTTCAGATGCTGCATAGCCTCATCACAGTAAACCACACTTCCACCGGTAGCGATCACCGTATTCTCCACCTGGATCGAAGCATTCACACGATTCTCGATCGCCTTGAAGCCCTCCGTACCCTCATCCTCGATGATCTTACTCAAAGTCCTCTTCTCCGCCTTCTGGATCAGAAGATCTGAGTCAATAAACTGGTACCCAAGTACCTTCGCAAGTACGACACCGATGCTGCTCTTCCCCGCACCAGGCATTCCTATCAGTGTAATATTATTCATACTGTATCCTTTCATTTTAGCATAACAGCTGCCAAATCTCAATAAACCTTACAGCTCCGAGAACCTACCGTTTCTCTCTCCCTGCCTTTCCCGACGTCTTTAATTTCCCTGACATCCCTGGCTTTCCTGACATCTTCAACTTCCCTGACATCCCTGGCTTTCCTGACATCTTCAACTTCCCTGACATCCCTGGCTTTCCTGACGTCTTCAACTTCCCTGACGTCCCTGGCTTTCCCGACATCTTCAACTTCCCTGACATCCCTGGCTTTCCTGACGTCTTCACCTTCCCTGACATCTCTGCCTTCCCCGACGTCTTCAACTTCTCTGCCATCCCTGCCATCTCTGCTTCCCTGTCTGATTTCTTATCCAACTTCTTCTGCTTCTTCTTTACGCTGTAGCCGAAGGTTCCCACCTTCCGGCCACCCGCCAGATACTCCCCATGGGAATAAACCAGAAGACCCGCATCATTAAGACGAAACCTGTTGTTTTTATCCATATAAGCTTCATCCGCATGGACCGCAAGCACATCCGCAAGAAACATGTCATGAGACCCCAGCTCCTTCACCTCACGCACCCTGCACTCGATCGAAACCGGAGCCTCCCCGATCATCGGTGCAGAAACAAACTGCGCTTTCTCTTTCGTAAGGTTCAGCTTCTGGAACTTGTCCACATCACGTCCCGAACGGACCCCGCAGAAATCCGTTGCATACGCCAGCTTCTCCGTTGTCAGATTGATCACAAATTCACCCGTTTTCCGGATCATATCATAGGAATAACGGGAAGGTCGGACAGAAATATAAGCCATCGCCGGATTGGTACACACCGTACCCGTCCACGCAACCGTTATGATATTATCGTTTCCCTCACCATCGGTAACACTCACCATTACAGCCGGCAGCGGATAGATCATGTTCCCCGGCTTCCATAACTGTTTCGCCATTTTCCGTCACCTCTTATGCATAATCGCTGTTCATCAGCTGAGCAGCCTCCATCATAGCCGGGATCAGCTGCTTCTTTCTGGAAACCACACCCGGCAAACTGAAGGTATCTCCATCCGGTTTCCGCTCAAAAGCGATCTCCGCCATCTGCTGGCTGCCCTCCCCGTAAAACAGAAGCTCTGTAGACTCCTCCAGGATATTCGTCAGCATAAAATAAACTCTCGTGATATCATGACGGCCACACTCACTCACCATAAACGGCATCAGCTTCTCCTTGATCTCCTTAAGCTCCTCGCTGTCCATGGAACTGATCTGACCCACACCAAAGGAAACATTACCCTCACCGATAAACTTCTTGTAATCCTGATAAAAAATCTCCTCCGGAGACTTATCCTTCAGATTACTTCCCGCAGAAAACATCTCTCGGGCAAACTCCTCGATCTTGATCCCCGCGATCAGCGCAAGAGCACTGGCAGCGATCTTATCCGTCTGCGTACAGGTCGGTGAACGGAACATCAATGTATCCGAAATAATAGCAGCACAGAGAAGCCCCGCGATCTTTTCCGGAATCTCCAGTCTCTGCTCTCCGTAGATCTCATAAAGGATCGTGCCCGTACATCCCACCGGCTCATTACGAAAAGCAACCGGCGTCATAGTCTGCAAGGTACCCAGCTTATGATGATCGATGATTTCAAGGATCTCCGCCTTCTCGATATTATCAACAGCCTGATCCACCTCATTATGATCCACAAGAACCACTTTCTTTTTATGCATATCCAGAAAATTACGTCTGGAGATCGTACCGATACACTTACCATGAGGATTGATCACCGGAAACGCCCTGTGACGGTTTTTGATCATAACATCCTGGATATCATCCGTAAAATCCTCGGTATTAAACGTAACCATGTTATCCCGCTTCATAACAAATCTGACCGGAATACTCTGATTGATCAGACGCGCAATATTAAACGTATCATACGGAGACCGGATGATCACGATATTCTTCTCATGAGCAAGCTTTACAACCTTCTCGGAAACCACGATATTCAGACCCACGATGATACAGCTGACATTCTGGCTGATCGCCTGAAGATGATCCTCCTCACGGTCACCCATGATGATCATATCATTCTCCTCAACATAGCCCTCCAGCATCTTCGGGTTGGCAGTACCGACAAGCACACGCCCCTTCACAAAATATCCGTGTCCGTTACCTTCCACCACTTCACCGCCAACAGTCTCGGCAATTCTCTGATACTGCGTCCTCGCATTGGAAAGAAGATAACTGTCTGTAGTATCCATATAGGTCTTTGCGATATCACCAATCGTCACAAGCCCCTCCAGACACCCATCCTTATCCCGGATCGGAAGAGAAACGATCCCGTTCTCCTGCATCAGATCCCAGGTATTCTTCAGCGACATATTCTTATCCGCCTGCGGACTGGTCCGGATATCCATATCCTTGACCTGCGTACCGATATTCCCCAGATAAGCCGGCGGCTGTACGCCAAAACGGTTCAGCACATACCTGGTCTCCTCATTGATCTGCCCCGCTCTCTTCGGGATATATTTTTTATTCTGCGTAGTTCTGTTCTTAATATCCGCATAAGCAATAGCCGAACAGATGGAATCCGTATCCGGATTCTTATGTCCGATTACAAATATTCTCTCCGGTTTTTTCATACACATCCATCCTTTTTCATCCAAAATAATCATAATTTAATATTTGCAAACAAAGCACCCAGGGAAGTAGTAGCCTCTTCCCCCGACTCCGGAAGCTCAAAAGACTCCTCCTCAACCTCCTTAGCCATCAGATCCGATGCCTCTTTAATACTCAGGCTCAGCTTACCATCCTTGATCGCGATAACCTTCACCTTAACCTTATCCCCAACACTCAAAACCTCAGAAGGCTTCCGGATCCTCTTCTCACAGATCTGAGAAATATGCACCAGCCCGGAAACCCCGTTCCCAAGTTCCACAAAAGCACCATACGGCTGCAAACTCTCAACCGTACCCTCAGTCACAAAGCCAACCTGGATATTGGAAATCTTATTCCGTTTCTCCACCTCAGCCCTCTCACGAAGAATCTCCCTCGCCGAAAGCACCAGCCTCTTCTTCGCCTTATCAGCCTCGATCACCCGCACCTGGATCGGCTTATTCAGAAACACCTCAGTGTCCTCAACAAACTCCAAAGCAAGCCTCGACGCCGGAATAAAACCACGGACACCCTCAACATAAGCAATGGCACCCCCGTTAACGATCCCCTTCACAACAACATCCAGCACCTCACCCGAATCCTGAAGCTCCTTCAGCCTGTCCCAGGCAAGCACATCCGCAGCATCCGCTCTGGAAAGAAGAATATTCCCCTGACCATCATCCCTGCGAAGAACCATCGCCTGAACCTCATCCCCCGGCTGAACAGCCTCTTTAATATTAAACCCCGGCACCCGGGAAAACTCCTCCACCGGAATAAAACCCTCAGCATAAAACTTAAGGTCAAGAACAACCCCCGACTCATCCACACTCACAACAGTCCCGGAGATAATATCCCCCTCATCGATCCTCTTAAAAGAAGCCTCCAGCTCCCTCTCAAAATCCTTCATAGACTCCGCCATATCCAGACCTCCCATTCAAACAAAAACCCAACCACCGCCGCCCCAAACCAGACGACAGCACTATAATCCTAATCATTATAGCATGCACACCCCACCCGCGCTATATTTTTTGCACTGGAAATTTCTTAACCCCTTTATTTCTCTCCAACGCACAGGACAGACTCAGATCAGCCCATTTATCACACCCTTGATGCTTTCTTTGTTTCTCTCCAACGCACAGGACGGACTTAGATCAGCCCATTTATCACAACCTTGATGCTTTCTTTATTTCTCTCCAACGTACAGGACGGACTTAGTACGATTCCAGAATTTCTTTGTAGTGCATCCTTTTTGTTTCTCTCCAACGCACAGGACGGACTGCCGGAGGGGCGCCCTGCACGGCAGAAGACTCAGACGCTTAGTATGACCCGGCGAAACGACCGCACCAGGCACGACCATGCAGCCGCCCCTCCGGCAGTCCGTCCGTCCCTCCCCACCCACAAAAAAAAGAGCCCAAAAAAGGCCCAAAAACGAGGAGTGCCCCGGTAGTGGCTTACCGGGGCGATTATTATGAAAAAAATTGTATGTGTAATGATACAGATACACACCATTACAGCGTCTTTCGTAACGTTCTTTCGAACTATCCCTATACTACCAGACAAATATGAACAAACAATGAACATCTCGTAAACAATTAGCGCATTTGCACAATTTTTTCAAAAACACCCTCCCCCAATTTATAAAAACACCACATTCACAAACAAAACCAAGCCCCTAAACATTGTACATATTGTACATCTCAACCAAACAAACCAACAACAACCCCAACAAAAGAGCCACAACCCTCACCCTCTAACAAAAACTCCATGTCCTAAATCTCCATCAAAAGTTCCATCCAAACACCATCACCGCCGTGAAAGCATCCCCTTAATAAACTCAATCGCCTTCTCAAAAATATTCTTCACATCAGACTTCGTAACACCCATATCCTTCAAAGTACTATAAGCATCACTCACATACCCCTTGATCTGATCATCACTCATCTCGATCCCACGGAACTTACTGATAATATTAACCAGCGAACTCTTATCATCCTCATTAAGACTCACCCCAAAATGATCCGCAGCCTCATCGATCCCCTGAGAAATCTCATCATCCGTGATCTGGTTAGAATCAAAAAGCCCCTTCACATAAACAATGATATCCCCAACCTTATCCGGATCAGAAGCAAGAGACCCAACCTCATTATCCTTCAGGATCTCCTCCGCCTGACTCATAACAGAACCGGAATCAGACGCCATAACCATCATCGGAGATGTACATGAAATAACGCCCGCAATAACCAAAGCTGTAACCTTGTTCAATCTTCTCATAATATTCAACCTCCATACGGGCACCAGCCCTTATTAAAAATTTCCTTTTACTATTTTTAACTATCTTTTACTGCCTTTTTATTACCTCATCATTACCTTTTCGACGCCCCTCAGTATACCACACACACCCACCCCTCTGTAAACCTCAATTTTCCCCATTCCCACCCACACCATTCAGACTTTATGTATATCGCCAAAAATATATTCACAATATTTTCATATTTTAAACAAACTTTCCTAACATCTCATCAGTAAAATAAAAAATGTAAATTTTTCATTACTTATGTCTGGCACCTCAGACATAACCTCCTTTCTATGACAAATATATAGGTCCGGACAGGAAACCTCTCCAACATTCCCGTCCGGAAACGCAAAAAGAACCCGGAACAGCTGCCCGGGCTCTTTTTGCATTTATCATATATTAATTTTTCTCATCATAAATACAGTTGGCAAGCATCGCAAACTGCTCCAGTGTCAGCGCCTCACCCCTGATATTCAGCGGAAGATCACACCTGTTGAACACATCCTCGATCTCCTCCTTACTCAGGGAAAAATCTCCGGAATTTCTGATCCCGTTCACAAGCGTCTTTCTCCTCTGGTTAAAAGATGCACGGATCAGACGGAACATAAGCCCCTCATCCTTCACATCCACCGGCGGCTTCTCATAACGCGTCAGCTTGATCACCGCACTTCCAACCTTCGGCCGCGGCATAAAACAGTTCGGCGGTACATTCGCAACGATCTCCGGCTTCGCATAATACTGCACAGCCAGGGAAAGCGCACCGTAATCCTTGGTACCGGGACCAACCTGCATACGGTCTGCAACCTCCTTCTGCACCATGACAGTGATCGAATCCACAGGAACATTCTTCTCAAAAAGCCCCATGATGATCGGAGTCGTAATATAATACGGCAGATTCGCAACCACCTTCACAGGCTTACCGCCGTTTTTCTCATCTGCGATCTTTTTGATATCCGTTTTCAAGATATCGTTATTGATCACGGAAACATTATCCCAGTCCTTCAACGTATCCTTAAGGATCGGGATCAGCGAACTGTCGATCTCCACAGCAGCCACCTCTCTGGCAGCCTCCGCAAGATACTGGGTCATAGTTCCGATACCCGGACCGATCTCCAGTATAAAATCATCCTTCGTGATACCCGAAGACTCAATGATCTTTTCCAGAACATGCTCGTCGATCAGAAAATTCTGACCAAACCTTTTCTGGAAAACAAAATGATACTTTTGAAGGACTTCAATGGTATATTTCGGGTTACCAAGATAAGGTCTGGCCATATTTTTTACCTCTGCTTTTTCTTATTTTCAGCTGAAATCCTTTTCAAAAAGTACCGTGTAGCCATCACGGTCCACACGCTTCTTGGAACGCTTGAACAATCCGCTCTGAGCTCTCTCCATAGCCTTATCCAGCATGGTCTTCACAGTACCAATGCACATCGGCTGATCCTCCTTCTGGTTGATCCCGATCAGATTATACAGAGCAAGCATGCCCATCTGGTCGATACGGAATCCATTCTCCATGGTATAGACCTTAGCGAAATTAACAAGTTCATCGTTTGTAAATACAGGAATGTTGATCATGGATGTAAACTTCTTCGCAAGCTTCGGATATCTTGCGATCAGCTTACGCATACCGATCTTTTCATCCTCCAGGATCACGATCATTCCCTTTGTGTTTCCGGTCATAGCTTCCTCAAGCTCATCTGCTGTTTCCTGGGAAAGCTGGTTTGCATCCTCGATAACAAGGAAACCGCCGGCAAGCTTGGATACGATCTCCGGAATATCCTTTCCGTTGAGATCATCCGCAAATATATAGGCAACCTTGGAAGCCTCGATATTCAGCTCTTTACAGATTGCCGGGATCAGACTTGAGATCAGTCTCGTCTTACCTGTTTCTCTGCCGCCCATAACGATCACATTTCCGGTCTGGGAGGTCTTGTCTGCTGCGCCCATCTGCACATCGCAGAGTACATCAAGCAGCTGTTCCTTCATTCCGGGAACTGTAACAAAATAGGTGAAAAGCTGTTTCTCTTCATCTGTGAGCTCTTTCTTTCTGGAAACGATCTTTGTAGGATCCTTTTCCGGATGGATCGTAGCGATAAATTTCTCAAGCTGCTTTTCCTCGCTGAGCTCCTCTTCCTCATCGTCCTCTTCCATGGCTTCATCAGAATCATCACCGATGAGACTGCTGATAAAGTCATCCTCATCCTCTTCCTGGAATTCAAAGGCGTCATCACTGTATTCTTCTTCCTCATCAAGAAGATTTTCCTCTTCCGCTGAAGCCAGCGGTTCCTCATGATGAAGCTTCGCTGAAGGCTCTGCTGCCGCCTTCTGCACCTGCTCCTCAGATTCCAGTGAAGGAATCTCCGGAAGCACATCCTCTTCTTCCACCGGCTTCTGTACTCCTGACGGACCATTCAGAAACTCTGCTTCTGCAGCCTGAAGATCCTCCTCAGTAACCGGCTCCTCATCTTCATCAAATACGATATCCGGAAGTCTGGTATCGGAAGTCTCCGTTACCTCTTCCTCCTGCTGAGCGGAGATCTGCGCCATGATATCCTCGATATCTGCCGCATCCGGCTCCTCCGGAACAAATTCATCAGCCGCAATATCCAGATCCTCAATACCTGCCGGCTCTTCCGTTACGTCGGACTGCTGGACATCCGGAGATTTCTCTTCCTCCGGGATATCGATTCCCTGCTGTGTAGCTGCTGCCAGAATAGTATCCTCCAGGTTGAAGTCCTTATCTTTATCCTTCCCGGACCTGTCACCTACAGATGCCGCAATATCCTCGATACTTCCGAAAATTCCGGACGCGTCCGGGATCTCTGCGGAACTGCTTGCATTCTCCGGGTCCACATTGATCATGGACTTCGGGATCTTCAGCTCCGGCATACGGATCGTTGCGGAAAAATCAGGCTTGCCTTCCTCATTGAGCGGAACCCCTGCAGGCTTCTCCTCACTTTCCTCATTTCCGGCAGACTTCTCCTTCATGATCTCTGCAACACTCTGGGACAAAGACATCTCTGTAGCTTTCTCAGCCTCAGCTTCTTCCGCTTCCTGATAAGTCTCTTCTTCCTCTTTATCCTGCTGTTCCTGAGCCTGCAGCTTCATACTTCCGGATGACAGGTTCTCAACACCGGATGCCAGCGGGATCTCATCCGCTTCCTGTCCGGAAAACTCTTCCTGCTCTTCAGAAGGCTCATCCGAAGCTTCCTCACTTCCTTCTGCTGCTTCGATCTCCTCAGAATCTGTAAACTCCTCTGACGGTTCTGCTGCCGCAGCAGTCTCAGCCTCCGGCGCTTCCGTCTGTTCCGTCACATCCTCAAAGCCTGTGGAAACCTCATCCGGCTCTTCATCCTGCGCAGCTTCTTTTTCCTCCATATCCTCTTCCGCAGATTTCTTATGTCCGCCAAAGATATCACGGAATCCCTTGGAAAGCTTCTCCTGGAATGTCTCCGCACTGTTCAGATCCCGCTCATCATCTACCTGGATAGTATCTGTGACCGGTTTTGCCTCCTCATACTCGCCGGATGCTTCCTTACTCTCCCTGATCTCCTGCGCCTTTTCCGGCGGGATCAGCTTCGGGATAAAACGCTGTTCGTATTTCTCTTTCTCTTCGCCAGTGAGAACACCCATCCGCTGTTTCAGGTCAAGGGCCTTCATCACATAAGTTCCGTCATTGAACCAAAGGATCATCTCATTGCAGAGATCCAGGCACTTCTGCTTGTCTCCTGCCTTGTAATAGAGCTTGGCCAGCTCATAAGACCAGCGCTCCGTAAATTCCTTCTCCTTATATTCCTCAAGAATACGGATCTGTTCATTCAGAGATGCATTCTTCGCTCTGGCGATCTTATATTTCAGTATATACTGGCTGTTATCATTACCTGCCACTTCTCTGTATTCATCAAAGAATTCTGTGGCTTCACTGATCTGTCCCATTTTCAGGGAAACCTCGATCAGACGGTAAAGTATGTTCTTGCCGATCGGCGCTCTGTGGTAGGCAAGAAGAAAAATTTCCTTGCTCTCTTCATAGCGCTTGTTGGCCGCGTAGATCTCGCCCACTACACAAAGGGTACGGACGTTTTTCACACGACGCCAGTCAATGCTGTCCACAATCTGCATGGCGCCTTTGTAATCCTGGGTCTCGACCAGCTTATTGATCTGTCCCAGCTTAACGCGAAACTCCTCTTTATCCAAAATATTCACCAACTTTCCATAATCAGAATCAGTTTACCATATGCATACGGGCTTGTCAAAACCCTTTAGGCATATAAACATGCCCCTTTACCACCTGAAAAACCCTGTTGATCTTGAACTGATGGCTGACAAAATCATCCAGTCCTGTACAGGTGATTAGAGTCTGTATATCGTGGATGCTTTCCAGCAGATATGTCTGCCTGCTGCTATCCAGCTCCGAAAGAACATCATCCAGCAGAAGAACCGGTGTATCCCGGATTTTTTTCTTCACCAGATAGATCTCCGAAAGCTTCAGGGAAAGGGCCGCAGTCCTCTGCTGCCCCTGGGAACCATACCTCCGGATGTCGATCCCGTTGACCTTTACGCAGAAATCATCTCTGTGCGGTCCCACGGAGGTCAGCTTCATCCGAAGATCCCGCTCCCGGTTCCTGGAAAGCTTATCCTCAAACTCGGCCGCCGTCACACTTGGCTCGTAAAGGATCTCCAGCTCCTCGATCCCGCCGGTAAGCCCTTTATGAAGCCCCCTTGCGATCTCGTTAAGCTCCTCCACAAAGGCTTCCCGCTTCCCGATGATCTTCTTTCCGTAATCGACCATCTGCATATCCCAGACATCCAGGGTACCTTTCAGCCCGGGGTTCATATAACAGTCTTTGAGAAGACGGTTTCTCTGGTTCACGATGTGATTGTAGCCGGCCAGCTCCGTGATATAAACACCATCCAGCTGACAAAGCTCCGAATCCAGAAAACGTCTTCTCTCTCCCGGTCCATTCTTGATAATATTAAGATCCTCCGGAGAAAAAAACACCAGATTCACCACCCCCAGCAGCTCCCTTGCCTTGCGGATCGGCAGCCCGTTGATGGCAACTCCCTTTGCTTTGTTTTTCCGGAGGTGCATGTCTATTTTGTATGAAAGATCGCCCTTCTTCACCATCATTCGGATATGGGATTCCTCATTCTCAAAGCGGATCATCTCCCGGTCCTTGCTTCCCTTGTGGGATTTGCTGGTACCTGCCAGATAAACCGCCTCCAGGATATTGGTCTTTCCCTGGGCATTGTCACCGTAGAGAATATTGGTGCCCTGATCAAAATTCATCTCCAGCGACTCATAATTCCTGAAATTATTCAGTCTGATGGATTCAATGTACATTCCTTCACCCGATCACATAAATATCTTTTCCATCGTAGGAAATGGTATCTCCAGGATGGATCTTGCGGCCACGGCGGTTCTCCACCTCACCGTTCACCAGTACCAGACCATCATTGATGGCATATTTCGCCTCAACGCCGTCCTCCACAACACCGGCCAGCTTCAGCGCCTGACCAAGCTTGATAAATTCGTCTTTAATTCTGATCTCCAATTTTTTCTCCTCTTATCTCCGGGGTATTTTCTCCGTCAGATCGATCTTTTCTGATCTTCTGGGGGTATTTAAAATTCCCCAAAATACAAATTTCACCGGAAGGCGGTAATTTAAATACCCCCTTCCAGCAGTTTACGCATGAAACAATTCTCAGAACACGATCGCATTCCCATGCACAATCGGTCAAAAACGGTCACATTACCCCAGGTCTTATCTGGCCTGATTCTGATTGATGTTTACAGGAAGGATCAGGTAAGTATAGTTCTCCTCATCGTCACGGATAAAGCACGGGGCCTTCGGATTTACAAGATAGATCGTCACGGTTTCATCATCAATAACACGAAGCGCATCGATCAGGAATTTCGGGTTGAAGCCGATCATGATATCCTTACCCTCTTTTTCAATATCGATCTCCTCATTCATGGAACCCATTGCAGAATCAATGCGCAGCTCCATATCATCGTCTGTGATGTTGATGATGATCGGTTTTTTATCAACCTCACGTACCAGAAGTGTGGCACGGTCGATACAATCCAGGAACTCTTTTTTGTTGATCTTCAGTTTTGTCTCATAATCACTGGAAAGCATCTGGTCAATTCTGAAATATTCTCCCTCGATTAGTCTGGAAACTACCATAGTCTGATCAAATTCAAATAAAATATGGTTTTTTGTAAAGTAAATGCTGACCTGATCATCCACTTCTCCGGAAAGGATCTTGCTGACCTCGCTTAAAGTTTTGCCCGGAACTACCACCTTACGGTCAGAATAATCTTTCTTAAGAGACATTTTGCGGATAGAGATACGATGTCCGTCCAGAGAAACTACCTTCAGACAGTTATTTTTGATCTCAAAAAGTTCACCGGTCATAAGCTTATTGTTTTCATTCACAGCAATCGAAAAAATAGTCTGGCGGATCATTTCTTTCAGTGTGTACTGAGAGATCGTCAGCGGTTCATCCTTCTCGATCATCGGCAAATAAGCAAAATCTTCTCCTGATTTTCCAGGGATATTGAATTTTGCTTTTTCACAGGTAATGGTTGCTGCATATTTATCATCGGTCTTAATGGTAACATCATTATCCGGAAGTCGTCTGATGATTTCATAGAAGATTTTTGCATCAAGAGCAACTTTACCTTTTTCTTCAATAGTACCCTCAACGATGGTTTCAATTCCCAGCTCCATATCGTTGGTGGTAAATTTGATCTGGTTTGTGGTTGCATCCATGAGAATACATTCCAGGATTGGCATTGTGGTTTTTGATGGAACTGCTTTGAGTGCGATACTTACACTTTTTAACAGACTTGATTTGGAGCAGATGATTTTCATAGTGTGTATAACTCCCTTTCTGAACAATTTGTGGTTTTTATAAATATATTTATAGAAAAAATCCGCAGTAACCGCCGTAGGGGGCCAGATTTTGTGAAAAACTCCCGCAGGCCTGATGTTTTCAGGGGTTTTCCGTTGGGATAACTTTGTGTAAAAGTGGTATTTTCGCATGTGAATAACCCGGGGATAAAATTACCGCCGCGTTTTGGCAAAAAAGTTGTACACATCTCTCCACATACAATCAACACGTTATACACCAGTAATGTGGAAAACTTCCCTAACCTTGTGGATTAATCTTCTTTTTCAATATATCAATGGTATTTTTTAAGTTATCGTCGTTCTGCAATTCGTTTTCGATCTTTTCGATACCGTGCATAACGGTGGTATGGTCACGGTTTCCGAGCGCTTTTCCGATATTTTTCAAAGGTGTGGATATGATCTCACGGCAGAGATACATGGAAACCTGGCGGGGCATGACGATCTTGGAGTTTCGTTTGTTTCCGCTTAAGTCCGCAGGTGTGACTCCGTAATGCTCTGCAACAACGGAGATGATGTATTCCGGTGTGATTACTTTTTTCTCATCCGGAGAAATAATATCCTTCAGTGCCTGCTCTGCCAGCTCCAGAGTTACTTCCTTTTTCTCAAGCTTGGCTCCGGCCATGACCTTGTTGAAGGCACCTTCCAGCTCACGGATATTGGATTTGATATTGGTAGCGATATATTTGATAACATCTTCACTGATGTTGTAGCCGTTCATTTCTTCATTTTTATGAAGGATCGCCATTCGGGTTTCGTAATCAGGCAGCGTGATATCTGCGATCAGACCCCACTCGAACCGGGAACGGAAGCGCTCTTCCAGGATTTCCATATCCTTCGGTGGTTTATCAGAGGATATGATGATCTGCTTTTTGGCACTGTGAAGACTGTTAAATGTATGGAAAAATTCCTCCTGTGTGGATTCTTTTCCTATAATAAACTGAATATCATCGACAAGAAGAACGTCGATATTTCTGTATTTTTCACGGAATTTGCTCATTGCCGTGTTATTTCCGTTTCGGATGGTTTCGATCAGCTCGTTGGTAAATTCCTCACTGGTTACATACAAAACACGGCTGTTTTCGTCGTGTTCCAGAATGAAATGAGCGATGGAATGCATAAGATGCGTCTTACCAAGACCGGCTCCGCCATAGATAAACAGTGGATTGTAGGTATCTCCCGGTGATTCGGCAACTGCAAGAGCTGCGGCCTGGGCGAATTTGTTATTACTTCCTACAACGAAGGTGTCGAAGGTGTATTTTGGATTTAAATGCGCCTCTTCGTAACGTGTATCCTGAACCTGTTTATCATAAGAAGTGTTTTTTTCTGTTTTTTGGGGGAGATCTTTTTCCAGAACGAAGCGAACCTCGCATTCTTCCATGCCTGTCAGCACACAGATAGTAACCTGGAGGGGTATTTTGTAGCGTTTACTGATGTAATTGACTCCGATCGCTGCCTGTTCAGAGGGAACAACCACTGTTATCAGCTTTCCGTCAACCTCATAAACTTTCAGCGGCTTGAGCCAGGTATTAAAAGGGACATCAGTCACCTCATATTCAGATTTGACAGTTTGCAGGATCTCCTCCCATTTTTCAATAACAGCGTCCATTTTTTCCTCCCATGAGTATTATAATAACCCCAGTCTGCGACTGGAGATAGATATCCTTTTATATATTACAATGAAAATGGGGTTTTCGCAATGGAAAATCCTTGAGATTTTGGGGAAAAGAATGTGGATAATGAGGGGAAATTACTGTGGATTAGGGTGGATTATTGTGGATAAGAGTCCTGGAGGTTTCCATAAGTCGAGAATTGGTGGAAAATGTGGAAGAATTATGTGTATAAAAAAATCCACCTTAAAAATACCGCAAATAAAGGGTTTTTTTGAAAACGATGTGAACAAACCCTCCGAAAAAGTGGATAGATTTCCGGTCAATCCACAAGTTATCCACAAGTTATCCACAAAATGTGGATAATGTTACGTAAACCATAAGCGCTTTCCACATAAGAGAAAAAAATAAATACCGTAAGGTAGGGGTATTTTATAGAACCCTTGATTTTATCGGGTTTTTTGCAATTTTTACTTGACGAAAAGGAGGTTTATTTATATAATTGAAACGATGTTCTGAATGATAAGTTATTTCATAACAATTAAAAATAGATAAAGGAGGTGCTTTACCTATGAAGATGACATTTCAGCCAAAAAAGAGATCCAGAGCTAAAGTTCACGGCTTCAGAGCTCGCATGAGCACAAAGGGCGGACGTAAAGTATTAGCTGCAAGAAGATTAAAAGGAAGAAAACAGTTATCAGCATAAGCTGCAAGACCGCATTTATGTGGTCTTTTCTTCTATCCGGAGAAATATCCGCGCAGGCGGAATCTAATTAAGGAGGATTCGTTTGATCAGATCAGAGTCCTTAAAGAAAAACCAAGATTTTAAAGTTGTATATCAGAACGGAACATCGTACGCAAATCGGCTTCTGGTGATGTACGTGCTGAAGAATCAGCACATGAAGAATCGTCTGGGAATATCAGTAAGCAAAAAAGTAGGGAACAGTGTGGTTCGCCACAGACTCACCAGATTGATCAGAGAAAGCTATCGTCTCAACGAAACAGATTTTGACAGTAACCTTGATATTGTAGTAGTAGCGAGAGCCGCAGCCAAGGGCAAGAGCTTTCACGAGATCGAGAGTGCTTTTCTGCATCTTGCAAGAAAGCATCATATAACAGGGAATGAACATGATAAAGAAATTTCTGATTAAGATGATAAGGCTCTATCAAAAATATATATCGCCGATGAAGAGAACGAAATGTCCTTATATTCCCACATGTTCTCAATATGGTTTGGAAGCAATCGAAAAATATGGCGCATTTAAGGGCAGTCTTCTTGCGGTATGGAGGATATTGCGATGCAATCCTTTTTCCCACGGAGGCTATGACCCTGTGCCATGAATTATTTTGTGACTGTTCAGCCTTTTCCCGGGCAGAGCAGTTATCGGAATTTGTAACTGTTCAGTACCTCCGCAGTTAGTGGACGAATGAATAGTTACCGGACTTTTACAATTGAATAAGAAGTCTAGGAGGAAATGAATTTGGAACTGTTTTTAGCAACAAAAACCGGAACTCCTATTATCGGACAGATCGCGTCTGTGATGGGATGGATCATGGATGGCATATATAAGATGCTTGACGGCCTGTTCGGAATCCAGAACATTGGTCTTTGTATCATTATCTTCAGTATTCTTATCTTTGCCTTTATGACACCGCTGCAGATCAAGCAGCAGAAATTCTCCAAGTTAAGCGCGATCATGCAGCCTGAGATCCAGAAGATCCAGAAGAAATATCAGGGTAAAAAGGATCAGGCTTCCATGATGAAAATGAACGAAGAAACCCAGGCTGTTTATCAGAAATATGGTGTTTCTCCAACCGGTAGCTGTGTACAGTTAGCCATTCAGATGCCTATTCTGTTTGCTCTGTATCAGGTTATCTACCGGATTCCTGCTTACGTTGGAAGTGTAAAGAACATTTTTACTGGTGTAGTTGACAACCTGCTAGCTGTAAACGGATACACAGATATCCTGCAGCAGTTTATCACAGACCATTCCATGACACGAGTGCGTCTCGTTATGGACAGTGCCGGAAATGCTACAAGTAACTCGATTGTTGATTTTCTGTATGCACTTTCTCCTTCCCAGTGGAAAGAGCTGGCACAGATGAATCAGTTTTCAGGATTTTCTGATGCGATCACAAAAGCATCCGGCAATATTTCCAAGATGCAGGGCTTCTGTGGACTGAATATCGCAGACCAGCCGCTGTACTATATCATGGAATTCTTCAAAAATCATGGTTCTCTGTTACTTGCGATCGTAGCACTTCTGATCCCGGTTCTTGCATGGGCAACTCAGATGCTGAACCTGAAGCTTATGCCACAGGCTGCAACACAGCCGGCAGACGGAAATGATCAGGCCAGCGCAATGGCAAACTCCATGAAAACCATGAACATGGTCATGCCTCTGATGTCTGCATTCTTCTGTTTCACATTCCCGGTTGGTCTTGGTATCTACTGGATCGCCAGTGCTGTCGTTCGAAGTGCCCAGCAGTTTGCAATCAATCGTCATCTTGATAAGATGAACATTGATGATCTGGTTAATGAGAATATGAAGAAGATCGAAGCGAAGCGTGCGAAGGAAGGACTTCCGCCGCAGAAGATCACCAATCAGGCTCATCAGTCCGCCAAGAATATCAATAAACCTGTGATCAATAAGGGCAACAGCGGAAACAATGGTGCTTCAGACAGAGCACAGAAGGTTGATACTGCTTATGAGAAGGCAAGAAGTGCAAAACCGGGCAGCATCACAGCTAAAGCAAATCTCGTAAGAGACTTTGATGAGAGAAATAAGAAGAAATAATCAGGAACGGAGGGGTTCGTAATGGAGGATTACATTCAGTTTTCAGCAAAAACAAAGAATGAAGCTATCACAAAAGCGTGTCTTGAGCTTGGAACTTCCAGTGACCAGCTTGATATTCAGGTTATCAGTGAAGGCAGCTCCGGATTCTTCGGAATCGGCAGCAAACCTGCCGTGATCAAAGTTCGCAGAATCGAGCCAGTTTCTGATATGCAGGAAATCGATGAACTGGTAGAGTCCGTGAAACTGGACGCTATCAAAGAAGAGAAGAAATTAGAAAAGCCTTTTACTCCGGATGTAAAGAAAGAATCTGCACCGAAAGCAGCTCCTGCAGAGGAGAAGAAGCCGGTGAAGAAAGAAGCTGTACAGGTGGAGAAGGCATCCGAAGAAGCACCTGCAAAGGCAGCAGCGCCAAAGGAAAGACCTGCAAGGGATTTCCAGGGCAAAGCAAAGCCTGCACGTGAGAAACAGCCAAGAGCTCCAAAGGAGCGTCAGCCGAAGGAAACACGTGAGAGAGCACCGAAGCAGGGCAGACCGATAGAGATCCTCAGCGATCCGGAGAAGATCAGAGAGGTTGAGGAGAGAGCAGTCGTATTTCTTCGTGATGTATTCGGCTCCATGGATCTTGGAGAAGTGGAGATCACATCGAAATACAACACTGCAGACGGTTCTCTGGATGTGGATTTTGAAGGTGAGGATATGGGTATCCTCATCGGAAAAAGAGGCCAGACACTGGATTCTCTTCAGTATCTGACAAGCCTTGTGGTAAACAAAGGCGAGTCTACCTACATTCGTGTAAAACTCGATACCGAGGACTACAGACGCCGTCGTAAGGAAACTCTGGAGAACCTTGCAAGAGGAATCGCCTTCAAGGTAAAGAAAACCAGAAAACCGGTAGTTCTGGAACCGATGAATCCGTACGAAAGAAGGATCATCCATGCATCTCTGCAAGGCAACCGCTATGTAGAGACAGTCAGTGAGGGAGAAGAACCTTACAGACATGTAGTAGTAAAACTGAAACGCAATAATTGATGATCCACCGGTAAAGCTATAAGCCGTATCCCGGAGCGTAAGCTCCGTGGGTACGGCTTTTTTGTATGGAACTGAAAATTAAAAATTATCATTGCAATCTCCGCAACAATTCTTTATAATCATTGAAGAGCAAATAACAAAAGATATTTCTGCAGCGGACATCCGGAATGCAGAGATTAGAGCGTATTTGAAAAATCATTCCCGCAATCTGCACGCCCCACTTTGCGGTATATTTTGCCCGAATTCAGTTGCCGTAGCCCGCTACGGCGCCTTCATCCGGACAAAATCTCCCACAAAGTGTGACGCACATCTTGCAGAAAGCCTTTTTCAAACACGCTCTAGCATTATAAATATGGAAACTGACAGAAGATGTTATTCTAGGTGAAAGCGTGAATAACACGTGTTTTTTGCGTGTAAAAAGCTTTTCCGGAGTAACATTTTTGCGTTTAACCGGATGCTTTTATCCGCTGGACCAGGATAAACGGCATGGCAGCGATCAGCTGCAGTGTGATATAGCGGATGCTTTTATCCGTTTGACAAAGGAGAGTGAAAAATGGAAGAGACAACGATTGCTGCGATTTCCACAGCTATGAGCGCATCGGGAATCGGGATCGTCAGGATCAGTGGCCCGGAGGCTTTTGAGATCGCATCCGGAGTATACCGTTCCAAGGGTGGAAAAAAATCTCTGAAAAACGTCCCAAGCCACACCATCCATTATGGATATATTTATGATAACGAAGAAATGGTAGACGAAGTGCTGGTCATGACCATGCGCGGACCACGGACATACACAGGAGAAGATACCATAGAAATCGACTGCCACGGCGGCGTTTTAGCCATGAAAAAGGTACTGGAAACTGTGTTGAAAAACGGAGCCATTATTGCCGAGCCGGGAGAATTTACCAAGCGTGCATTCCTCAATGGAAGGATCGATCTTTCACAGGCGGAGGCCGTTATGGACGTGATACAGTCCAAAAATGAGTACTCATTAAAGAATTCTGTAGGACAATTAAAAGGTTCAGTCCGAAATACTGTACAACAGATCAGAGAAAAACTACTGTACCATATAGCGTACATTGAATCGGCATTAGACGATCCGGAGCACTATGATCTGACAGGATATTCTGAAGAATTAGAGCAGATCGTAGCAGAAGAAAAAGAAAAAATACAGAACCTGTTAAAAACAGCCGGAGACGGAAAGATCATACAGGAAGGTATCCGGACCGTGATCCTGGGCAAGCCGAACGCAGGGAAATCTTCTTTGCTGAACCTGCTTCTGGGAGAGGACAGAGCCATCGTGACCGATATCGCAGGAACCACCAGAGACGTACTGGAAGAGTATATCAACCTGCATGGGATCACATTAAAGATCGCTGACACAGCCGGAATCCGCCAGACAGAAGACATCGTAGAGAAAATCGGCGTATCCAAAGCCAAGGAAATGGCAGCAGACGCAGATCTGATCCTCTATGTCGTAGATTCCTCCGTACCGTTAGATGAAAACGACGAAGAAATCATAAAAATTTTGCAAGAGAAAAAGACAATTGTCCTCTACAGCAAGACAGACCTTGAATCTGCTATAGATATAGAGGATTTAAAGAGCAGAATAAACCAGCCGGTGATCCCAATCTCCGCAAAAGAAGAAACCGGGATCACAGACCTGGAAGAAAAAATCCGGGAAATGTTCTTCAGTGGGGAGATTGACTTCAATGATGAAGTCTACATCACCAATGAACGCCACAGACAGGAGCTTTTAAAAGCACAGGAAAGTCTTTCTCTGGTAGAAAATAGCATAGAAAGCGGAATGCCGGAGGATTTTTATTCCATAGACCTGACAGATGCATACGAAAGTCTGGGACGGATTCTGGGAGAATCACTTGGGGAAGACCTTGTTAATGAGATATTTTCTAAATTTTGTATGGGGAAATAATAACCGCATGTGCTGCGGAGGCCCCGGCCGAATGGCCGCATGGATTGCGGAATCCCGGCCGTATATGCCGCATGGATTGCGGAACTCCGGTCGTATAACCGTATAGATTGCGGCTACCTGTTGTATGCCACATGGACTGCGGAAGCCCGCAGAGGGTAGATCACATTGGAATGTGAGAAAACCGCAAAGGGGCACAAGGCCGCGCCCCTCTGCACACCCCTGGGCCTTTTTTATATAGTGCAGCGATTGTGGAATGCTGAAAGAAACTAACTTGTGCCTGTATGCTTCTGTATCGGTAATTCAACACTGAGCCGAAATGTATCAAACGGAACTTTGTATATTTCTGTAGGATATATTGTTGCATAATATAGATTGCGGAGACCCGGCCGTATATACCGCATAGATTGCGGAACTCCGGCTGTATGGCACATAGACTGTGGAAGCCCGCAGAGGGTAGATCACATTGGAATGTGAGAAAACCGCAAAGGGGCACAAGGCCGCGCCCCTCTGCACACCCCTGGGCCTTTTTTTATATAGTGCAGCGATTGTGGAAAGCTGAAAGATGCTAACTTGTACCTGTATGCTTCTGTACTGGCAATTCAACACTGAGCCGAAATGTGGCAGACGGAAGCAGGAATAACCCCGCAGACGTGCACCGCACGTCGAGAACCTCGTTACAGTTCCATCACAACAATCGGCACAACGTTTCACATCCAATACCGAAGCATACAGATAAAAGTCAACACCGTACCCCACACCACAACCCAAGAACTCCTAAAAAAAGCCCGAGGGGTGTGCAGAGGGGCCGTGGCTTTACGGCCCCTTTGCGGTTTTCCACAGCTTCCCAAAGCAAAAAAACCAGGCCCTCTGCCAAGAAAGTAAAAATAAAACCAAAAACCAACCACACAATAAACAAAGAAAAAGAAAATCACAAAGAAAAATAAAGAAAAAGAATAAGAGAAAAAATAAAGGAGAAAAAGCATGAAAAATCTGGAACAGTTTTTCGACATCATAGTAGTAGGCGCCGGCCACGCAGGCTGCGAAGCATCACTGGCATGCGCCCGCTTAGGGCTCAACACAGTCATGTTCACAGTCAGCGTAGACAGCATCGCCCTTATGCCCTGCAACCCCAATGTAGGCGGCAGCTCCAAAGGGCATCTCGTCCGTGAGCTGGATGCTCTCGGTGGGGAAATGGGTAAAAACATAGACAAAACCTTCATCCAGTCCAAAATGCTCAACCAGTCCAAAGGCCCTGCAGTCCATTCCCTTCGTGCACAGGCCGATAAACAGGCCTACAGCACAGAAATGAGAAAGACACTGGAAAATACAGAGAACTTAACCATCCGCCAGGGTGAAGTGACCGAGCTTCTGGTAGAAGACGGGCACATCACCGGTGTAAAAACCTTCTCAGGAGCCACCTACCACGCAAAAGCTGTAGTCCTCTGTACAGGAACCTACCTCAAGGCACGCTGCATTTACGGCGACGTCAGCAACTATACAGGACCGAACGGCCTTCAGGCAGCCAATTACCTTACGGATTCCCTGAAAAAGCTGGGGATCGAAATGTTCCGCTTCAAAACAGGAACTCCGGCCAGAATCGCCGGAAACACCATTGATTATTCTAAGATGGAAGAGCAGTTCGGAGATGAAAGAGTCGTACCGTTCTCTTTTTCCACAGACCCGGAATCGGTACAGATCGAGCAGAAATCCTGCTGGCTGACCTATACAAACGAAAAAACACACGAGATCATCCGTGCAAATCTGGACAGATCCCCCCTTTATTCCGGAATGATCGAAGGAACCGGACCACGTTACTGTCCGTCCATTGAGGATAAAGTAGTTCGTTTTGCAGACAAAAAACGCCATCAGGTATTTATCGAACCGGAAGGTCTTTACACAAATGAAATGTACATCGGCGGAATGTCCAGCTCCCTGCCGGAGGATGTTCAGTACGAGATGTACCATTCCGTACCGGGTCTGGAGAACGCCAGGATTGTAAAAAATGCTTACGCTATTGAGTATGACTGCATCAATCCGCGCCAGCTCTATCCCACACTGGAATTCAAAAAGATCAAGGGCCTTTTCAGCGGCGGACAGTTTAACGGAAGCTCCGGATATGAGGAAGCAGCCGCTCAGGGCCTCATAGCGGGAATTAATGCAGCTATGGAGGTAAAAGGCCGGGAACAGCTGATTTTGGACCGTTCAGAGGCATATATTGGCGTTCTCATCGATGATCTGGTAACAAAGGAGAACCATGAGCCGTACCGAATGATGACAAGCCGTGCTGAGTACCGTCTGCTCCTCCGCCAGGACAACGCAGATCTTCGTCTTCGCAAAAAAGGCTGGGAGGTCGGCCTGATCGATGATGAGACATACCATAAATTACAGGAAAAAGAGCACCGGATCCAGGAAGAGATCGAGAGAGTGGAACATGCAACCGTAGGTGGTTCTGCAGAGGTACAGAGCCTTCTGGAATCTCTGAACAGTACCCTTCTGAAATCCGGAACCACCATTGCAGAGCTGATCCGTCGGCCGGAGCTTAACTATAAGGTGCTTGCACCCATCGATAAAGAAAGACCGGAGCTTCCGGAAGATGTGTGTGAGCAGGTAGAGATCAACATCAAATATGATGGCTACATCCGCCGCCAGATGAAGCAAGTAGAGCAATTTAAGAAACTGGAGCAGAAAAAGCTTCCGGAAGACATTGATTACGAAGATGTAGGAAGCCTCCGCATTGAGGCACGCCAGAAGCTGGAAGCCTACAGACCGGTGTCCATCGGCCAGGCGTCCCGTATCTCCGGTGTATCCCCGGCTGACATTTCCGTACTTCTTGTATATCTGGAAAGCAGATCCGGACATAAACACGGATAATACAAAGAATAACAATAAAACACAGAAAATAAGAGAGGAAGCTGCATGTACAATTTAGAAATCCTGGAAAAAGGCTGCGAGGAGCTTGGGATCACACTCAGTGACACGCAGAAAAACCAGTTTATCCGGTTCTACGAATATCTTGTAGAAAAAAACAAAGTCATGAACCTCACCGGTATCACAGAATTTGACGAGGTTCTCGTGAAACATTTCCTGGACAGCCTCTGCTGCGTCAAGGCTGTAGATATGGGTAAGATAAAAACCGTTATGGACATCGGAACCGGCGCCGGATTCCCGGGTGTTCCCTTGAAGATTGCCTTCCCGGAGGTGGAAGCCTGCCTTCTGGACTCCCTCAATAAAAGAGTAAAATTCCTGGAGGAAACCTTTGCGCTCCTGGGCCTGGAGGGGATTTCCGCCATTCACGGAAGAGCTGAAGAATATGCAAAAAACAAAGCCTACAGAGAAAAATATGATCTCTGCGTATCCAGAGCAGTATCCGGACTTGCAACCCTGTCCGAATACTGTCTCCCGTATGTAAAAGTCGGAGGGCTTTTTGTCTCCTATAAATCCGGTTCTGTAAAGGAAGAAGCAGAAGCAGCAGAGAAAGCAGTAAAGATCCTTGGTGGAAAGATCAGGGATATTCAGTACTTTGACCTTCCGGGCTCCGAGATCGGCCGCTCCCTGGTCATTATCGAGAAGGTAAAGAACACCCCAGGCAAATATCCGAGAAAAGCCGGAACACCGCTCAGAGAGCCGCTGGCATAAATTACCTCCTGTCGAACAAAGTCAAAATCTGTCCGACAGGAGATTTTTTTGTCCGGGAGTTTCACAAAATTATCACAAATTTATCCTACTTTTATCACAAATTACTTTTACACTATAATCCGATAGAGATGCCCCTGGATTCCCCCATTCTCTGTTTCATCCAGGGGCATTTTCTATTGGTATTGAAAAGACGCCAGAGTCAAGGGCTTCAGTTTCAGGACCTTTTGCCTCTGGCATCTTATAAAATGGGAAATCGATAATTAAAAAAAGTATTTCCCTGAGAATAAAAGGAGGAGAGTAAAGTGATCGAAGTAAGTAATCTGGTCAAAAAGTATGGCGATCATACTGCAGTTGACCATCTTTCCTTTCAGATCGAAAAGGGGAAAATTTACGGATTCCTGGGCCCCAACGGTGCAGGAAAATCAACAACTATGAACATGATCACAGGATACATTGCTTCCACAGAAGGAAAAGTGATGATCGATGGTCATGATATTCTGGAGGAACCGGAGGCAGCCAAGAAATGTATCGGCTATCTGCCGGAAATGCCGCCGCTCTATTTTGACATGACTGTTCTTGAGTACATGAAATTTGCGGCTGATCTGAAAAAAATCCCAAGAAACCAAAAAGACAAGCAGATAAAAGAAGTCATGGATATGGTAAAGATCACAGACATGAAAGACCGTCTGATCAAAAACCTTTCCAAAGGTTATCGCCAGAGGGTGGGCCTTGCACAGGCAATCCTGGGATATCCGGAGGTGATCATCCTGGATGAGCCGACAGTAGGACTTGACCCGAAGCAGATCATCGAGATCCGTGACCTGATCAAAGGCCTGAAGCAGAAGCACACGGTTATCCTAAGCTCCCATATCCTTTCCGAGGTAAGAGCAGTGTGTGATTATGTTCTGATCATTTCCCATGGAAAGCTGGTAGCCAGCGATACACCGGATAATCTGGAACGTCTGGCAGCAGGCTCCAACAGCCTCCTTATGAAGGTAAAAGGCGAGAAAGACACGATTCGAAAAGCTCTGGAAACGATCGAAGGCGTAACCGGGGTGGAAATGTCCTATGACAGCGATGAGAAATTGTGGAAAACAAAACTTTCCATTCAGGAAAATGTGGATATCCGTGAAAAAGTCTTCTACGCTATGGCAAAAGCGAACTGTCCAATCTACGAGATGCAGGTTAAGAGAGTTTCCCTTGAGGATGTATTCCTTGAGCTTACCGAAGGAGAGAAAAAATCCGCCGGAAAACCGGAAAGCTCACAGTGGAAACCGGTAGAAGACAGATCATCGGAAAAAGAAAAAACTCAGGAAGAAAAAAACGGGGAACCAGAGAAGGCTTCTGATGAGAAAGAGGGGGATCAGTCATGACAGCGATTTTTAAAAGAGAACTGAAAAGCTATCTGACCTCCATGGTTGGATATCTCTTCATATTTTTTGTCCTGGTGCTGACCGGAATTTATTTTTCCGCATATCAGCTTTCAGGCGGCTATTCAAAATTTGAAACTACCTTAAGCGCACTGACCTTTGTGTTCCTGATCGGTGTGCCGATCCTTTCCATGCGTGTACTTGCAGAAGAGCGCAAGCAGAAAACGGATCAGCTTCTTTTGACCGCACCGGTATCTGTATGGGATATCGTATTTGGAAAATATCTTGCACTAGTAGCTGTGTTTGCCATTCCGGTCGTGATCATGTGCGTTTATCCGCTGATCATGAGTAAGTTCGGAACGATTTCCTATGCTTCCGCATACACCGGGATCCTGGGATTTTTCCTTCTGGGATGCGCAAATCTGGCAATCGGTGTATTTATGTCAGCACTTACAGAAAGCCAGGTAATTGCAGCAGTACTTACTTTTGTATTCCTGTTCGCCTTCTATATGATGAACGGAATTTCTTCATTCTTTTCACAGACCTCCATGTCAACCGCAGTGGCATTCGGACTTCTGATCGTGGCGATCGCTATCATCATTTATACCATGATCAAAAATGTCCTGATCTCTGTAGTGATCGGAGCTGTGGGAGAGATTGCCCTTGTGATCGTATACGTTGTAAAATCCAGTATTTTCCAGGGTGGTATCCAGAAGGTACTGAATGTATTTAACCTGAGTGGACATTATGATAATTTTACAAAAGGCGTGTTTGACGTGACAGGAATCGTTTATTTTATTTCTGTTATTGCGATCTGCCTGTTCCTTACCATGCAGTCCATTCAGAAGAGACGCTGGAACTAGGGGGTGAATGGAAATGAAATTCAGTGAGAAATTTAAGAAAAATAAAGGCGAGGCAGCCGTACCGGAGACCGCACAGGACTCCGGCAAAAAGAAACATAAACCGGATCCGAAAAAACTGGTAGGCACCATCAGCAAAAAACATATCAAAAATGGTTCCTACAGCATGGCTATGGCAGCCGTCTTTATCGTGATCGTGGTTGTGATCAATATGATCGTCGGTGCGATCCCATCCAAATATTCACAGCTGGATGTAAGCTCATCCAAGCTTTACACCATCGGTGATGAAACAAAGAAGGTACTGAAGGCACTGGATAAGGATGTTACCATTTATCAGATCGCGGCAAGCGGTTCTGAGGACGACACGATCTCCAATCTGCTTTCACGTTATAAAGATGAGTCCAAGCATATTAAAGTTGAGGTGAAAGACCCTGTTGTAAATCCGAAATTTACATCGGAATATACAACCGATGATCTTGCGTCAAACAGCCTGATCGTAGTCTGCGGCGACAGAAACAAGGTTATCAATTACAAAGATATGTATTCCTCTTCAGTAGACTATAATACCTGGCAGCAGACTACTACCGGATTTGATGGAGAAGGACAGATCACAAGTGCGATCGGCTATGTGACATCCGAGGATCTTCCGATCATGTATACCTTATCCGGACACGGAGAAAAAGATCTGGATTCCAGCTTTAAAGAAGATATCCAGAAAGCAAACATTGATATCAAGGAGCTGAACCTTCTCACAGAGGGAAAGGTTCCGGATGATGCAGACTGCCTGATGATCGTATCTCCGACCAGCGATATTTCCGAGGAAGAAAAAACAGAGCTCCTGGATTATCTGGAGGCAGGCGGAAAAGCTATGATCTTCTCGGATTATACACAGGATGATCTGCCGAACTTTGATGCGGTTCTTGAAAACTATGGTGTAAAGTGTGCCGAGGGAATTGTATTTGAGGGTGATAATCAGCATTATGGAATGCAGATGCCATATTATCTTGTACCAACAGTCAACAGCACAGATGCAAGCTCTGAGACAGCTTCTGCAGGCTCCTACGTACTGGCACCGTATGCACAGGGCATTCAGAAAACAGATGATGTAAGAGATACCGTAACCATCGACAGTATCCTGACAACCTCTGACAAGGCTTACTCCAAAACAAATATGCAGAGCAGCAATATCGAAAAGGAAGACGGAGATGTAGACGGACCGTTTGATCTTGGTGTTGCCATCACTGAGAAACTGGATGATGATAAGGAAACACAGATCGTTTACTACTCCACAGCCAATCTGATGGAGAGCCAGATAAACCAGATGGTATCCGGCGGAAATGAAAAGCTCCTTCTGGAGTCCTTAAACTGGATGACCAGCACAGACGACAGTAATTCCGTTTCTATTCCATCCAAGAGCCTTGAGTCCACAAGCCTGACAGTAACCGATTATGATGCAGCCTTCTGGAAGATCTGTACCATTGGTCTGATCCCGGGAGTATTCCTTGTTGCAGGATTTTTGATCTGGCTTAAGAGGAGAAAAGCATAATGAAAAAATCGACTAAACTTGTTTCAGCAGTTGTTGTTCTGGCAGTTCTCGGCGGCGTTTATGTGGGACTGAACACCTACGTATCCAAAGAAGAAAAGACAAAGAGCAGCAGCGAAGAGGAAAGCAAAACAGAAGTGTTTTCCGTGAAAACGGATGACATTAAATCCCTGGAATTTATCGTAGACAAGAAGGAAGTGACCTTTGAGAAAAAAGATGATTCCTGGGTGAAAAAGGATGAGACTGCTTTTCCTGTAAATCAGACAACTCTGGATTCCGCAGCTTCCGCCATCAAAAAGGTGGAAGCGGACAGAGTCCTGGAGGATGTGGAGGATCTTACGGAATACGGACTGGATTCTCCATCTAACACAGTAACCGTTGATACCGCTGATGGGACAACGAAGCTCAACATCGGAGATGAGAATACGTCTACGAATCAGTATTACATTTCCAAGGATGATGATGACAGCACGGTATATGTAGTGGCAGCGGACACAGTGTCTCCGTTTATGAATTCCCTTTACGATTATGCACAGGGAGAAGATTTCCCAACAATTGATTCTTCCACAGTGAAAAAGGTCCAGGTCAGCGAGGATAAAGATTCCTATGTCCTAGAAGAAAATTCCGACGGAGCTACCTGGGATGTTTCCGGTGACGGAAGCAGCGATAAAGAGTCTGCCGATACAACGGCAGCAGGAAACGTAACCTCCGGACTTGGAAGCTTTGCATTTGACCAGTTTGTAAACTACAATGCAGAGGATCTTTCCGAGTATGGCCTTGATAAGCCCTATGCGACGATTACAGTGGATTATCAGGAAGAGGTGAAGAATGACAGCACAGACAGTACAGAATCCGGAGAAAACGATTCTACGGCCTCTGAGAGCAATTCTGAGAGCAGCGACACTACTGACACGGACAGCAGCTCAGAAGATGCAGACAGCAAGACAACCACAGTGGATAAACAGCTTGTCATTTACGTTGGCGATGAGGCAGGAGATGGCAGCAGATATGTAACGGTAGATAACAAACAGATCTATACAATGTCAACGGATACACTGAGTGCAGTTATTGACAAGACGCCGTCAGATCTCTGGTCACTGATCGTCAATTATCTGTCTGTAAAAAATCTGGATCAGCTCCAGGTTACTTACGGTGAAACAACAAGTACTGTAAATGTTTCACGTGAAACATCCACAGATGATGACGGAAACGAAAAAGAAACAACAACCTATCAGCTAGATGGTAAGGAAATAGAAAGTACAACCTTTACCACCTTCTACAACAAGCTGATAAACATGGCAGGACAGAAGAGACTGACAGACGTTTATACACCAGCTGCAGACCCGGAGATGACCGCTGTATTCACAGACTCTGACAAGAACCAGACAACCGTTACCTTCTACACATATGACACAAACTATTATGCAGCTGTCGTTGGAGACAAGGTATTTCTTGTAAACAAAATGACAGTAAAAGAAATGTTCAATGCATATGAAACCATGGTAAACGGTGAAACAGAGACAGAAGCCACAGCAACACCAACAGCTGAGGCGGAAAAATAAAATATTAAGAAAATAAATAAAAACACCTCGGAGATCCGCAAACAATAAGGTGATCTCCGAATATCCGTTTGATGATCAGATATTCGGAGACACCACACAGATCAGGATTTTCCGGGGTGTTTTTATGTTGCTGTTATTTTACGGCCCTTACAGATGAATACGGTCCGTATATTTTTTACCGTTTGTGATGCGGTATGCACGGATACGGTATTTGGTTGCGGTGCCTGGCTTTTTATCGGTGTAGGTTGTATTTTTTGTATTGCCGATAGCTTTCCAGATTTTACCCTGAAGACGGTAAATGGTGTAGCATAGGTGATGATTCCGTCTGTTTTTGCGGTCAGTGGATTAGATGCATACCAGGTTGCTTTTCCATTGAAAACCGCAGGCTTGCAGTCAGAAAGAGCTCCGGTTTGTGAGTAGATCTGAGAAGTCATATTGCCGCTTCTTCTGAATCTGACAGGAGTGTTTCTGAACTGAAATCTGCTGCATAGGTCAGGCACGGTGTACTGGCGAGCTTGATTTTCTATAACTGCTATAATTATAGCGTGGAGAATTGACGAGGACAATATAAAAAAACTGTACAGAAGCTCATCTGAGCAACTGTACAGTTTTAATTTTTCTATATCTAACAGAAGGTTCGGGGGAGCTTCTGTCAGTAACTAAGTATTATGCAAGACCTCTTTCTTCTAGCCAGTCGAAGAGAACAACTTTTTCTGCTTTCTTTCTCTTGGTCATGTGATTGAACTGAAGGATTGTCAGGATCGTGAAGATCACTAACAGTGCAACCATTACAATAATGGAAGTGGTAATGCTCCGGCCACCGCTGATCGTTGCACGGAATGCGTCGACCGTATAAGTAAACGGAACGTATGCATGGATCTTTGCAACGAATGAAGGTGAAACCTCAACCGGATAAGTTCCGGCAGATCCTGCAAGCTGAACGACCATGAATACCAGCATCAGGAAGCTTCCTACTTTACCAAGAGTAATGTTGAAGAAGTACATGATAGAGGTAAAGGTCATTGATGTCAGGCAGGCGAAGAGTACGGTTTTGCCCATCTCTGCAGGTGTGAATCCGTTAAATGCACGTAACAGCAGGATCAGGCAGATTCCCTGAAGGATCGCTACCGGATAAAGGACGGAAGCTTTGCTTGCCCACCATGCGAAACCGGATTTCAGTTTGCCTTTATACTGAGCCAGAGGATACATCAGGCAGAATGCCAGTGCGCCGACCCAGAGGCCTACAGACATCATGTAAGGTGCCATTGCGTGTCCGTTATTCGGGACATCGGTAAGTTTTGTTTCATCGTTCACAACAGGAGTTGCGAACATTTTGATCGTTTCATTACTTGCTGAATTGTCTTTTACAGTGGTAGCTCCATCGCTGAGGCTTGTGGTCAGTGTCTTGGAACCGTCTTTCAGTTCTTTCATACCGCTTCCAAGCTTCTTGGATCCATCATACAACTGAGAGGAACCGCTCTGGATCTGGGCAGCGCCATCTGCAAGCTGTTTTGCACCATTGTTAAGTGTGCTGTTGTTGCTTACAAGCTTCTCGGTACCGCTGAGAAGCGTTGAGGTACCGTTTGCTAATGTCTTAGTACCGTTTGCAAGAGTAGTAGCACCGCTGGAAAGGGTTTTGGCTCCTGTTGAGAGCTTTTTGGTACCGTCTGTAAGAGCGGAGCTGTTTTCGGAAAGCTTAGCAACACCATCGGTGTAGGTTGTGATTCCGGTTGTCAGTGTTCCGGAACCATCGGCTAATGCTTTTGTTCCATCTGCAAGAGTAGTAGCACCGCTGGAAAGAGCATTGGCTCCTGTTGCCAGTTTCTTGGTGCCGTCTGTAAGAGCAGCACTGTTTTCGGAAAGCTTAGCAATACCATCGGTGTAAGTTGTGATTCCATCTGTCAGTGCCTTAGAACCATCTGCCAGCTGACCTGCACCGGATTTGATATCCGGAAGTGCGCCAGTGATCTGTTTGCCGGCTGTTTTCAGATTCTTTGCACCGTCGTTGAGCTGCTTATCATAAGATGTCAGTTGGTCAAATCCATCGTTCAGAGCTTTGATTCCTGCTGCTGCAGCCGGGAAGGCTTCGACTGTGCCGTCTTCCAGAGACTGAAGTCCTGCGGAAACGTTCTTGGTTCCTGCGTTTACAGCCTGTGCACCCTGATACAGCTGGGTAACACCTGCAGAAAGCTGAGCGATCAGATCTGTAGGAAGCTGACTTGTAGCTGCAGATAACTGCTCTGCACCTGCGCTCATGGTTGTTGCACCTGCACTCATCTGGTTTGCACCATCTGTCATGGTTGTTGCACCCTCAGAAAGTGTGCCGGCACCCTGAGTCAGTCCTCCGGAGATCTGAGTCAGTCCGGAAGCTGCTTCGTTAAGCTTGGAAGCAACAGTATTCAGATTTTCCTGAGTAGAAGAGAGCTGACCGGATACACCAGCTGCAAGCTGTGAAACCTGATCAGAATAGCTGCTCATGTAAGAACCGTCCACGCCAGTCATTCCACCGGCTACGCTGTTTAAAGCGTTGATCACATCATTCAGAGCTGCTGCGGAAATGGTTCCGTCCTCAGAAGCGGTTGCCTGAATCGCCTGAAGCTGTGCTGCTAAATCGGTCATTGTCTGTCCGGCAGTACCGATCTTGGTATTTGCATCAGTAAGTGCTTCCGTTGTCTGCTGTCCGTATCCTGTAAGGATGCTGCTGACCTGATCACCTACCTGTGAGAACTGTGTGCCTGCATTCTGGAGAGCAGGGATCAGACTGTCTGTGATACTGCTGCTGGTCTGCCTTGTGATGCCTGCGGCCTGAGTGATATATCCGGCTGCGTTGTTGATTCCGTCTGCGGCATTGTTCATACCAGCTGCAGCACTGTTCATACCAGCTGCGGCTGTGTCCATACCATCCTTTGCGGAAGTAAGGCCGGCTGCAAGCTTGTTGATGGATTCCTGTGTTGTTCCCTCTTTCAGAGCAGAAACCTTATCGTTTAGGGATTTCAGTCCGTTTTCCAGCTGCTGTGTTCCGGATATCAGTGACTGTGAGTCATCGGTTCCTTTGGTAACACCGGTATTCAGCTGAGAGATACCATTGGAAACTGTTGTGAGTCCGTCTTCAAGTTTTGCAAGCTCTTTGGCACCGGCTGCGAGTTTGCCAGCACCAGCCACATAGGTGGTAGTTCCATCTGCAAGAGTGTCAGCACCAGCTACATACTGTGTTGCTCCGTCGGAAAGAGTATCAATACCTGCACTTAATGCATTTGCACCGGATTCCAGGCTGCTTGCGCCGGATTTCAGTGTATCAGAATTTTTATTAAGCTCATCCACACCAGCGGTGTACTGCTGAACACCTTCATCCAGAGTATCTACACCGGTTGTCAGCTCCGGAACCTTTTCTGTCAGAGCTGCAACGCCGCTGTTCAGCTGGTTTGCACCGGATTCCAGGCTGCTTGCACCGGATTTCAGTGCATCAGAATTTTTATTAAGCTCATCCACACCAGCGGTGTACTGCTGAACACCTTTATCCAGAGTATCCACACCGGTTGTCAGCTCAGGAACCTTTTCTGTGAGAGTTGCAACGCCGCTGTTCAGCTGATCTGCACCATCGTCCAGGCTCTTTGCACCATCGTTAACCTTTGCAACACCATCGGTGTAGGTCTTAAGACCTTCGGTGAGACTGTCAGCACCGCTTACGAAAGTAAGAGTACTGGTGGAAAGCTTCTTAAGGTTTTTGGTAATTGTTTTGTTACCATCAGCTGCTGTATTCAGTCCGTCTTCGATCTTTCCGGATCCGTCTGCAGCTTCCTGCATTCCGTCACCTGCTTCTGAGATAGAATCAAAAACGGTTTCTGTATAGGTTTCCGTAACCTTGGAAGCAATGTTATCACGAAGCTTCAGCATTGCTGTTTCACTGAGCTTGGAGGCGATATAGTTGGTTCCAGGGTTTGTCTCATAGGATAGCTCCATTTGCTTTGGATCGTCGTCCATTACAGTGGCTGCGTTTGCGGAGAAATTTTCCGGGATTTTGATAACCATGTAATAGGTTCCATTGGCCAGACCGTCCTCTGCTGTCTTGCTGTCTACAATGTTAAATGCCATTGAGTCGTTGTCTTTCAGCTCATCCGTCATGTCCTTACCTATGCTTAAGGTCTTGCCATTATACTCGACAGGTTTGTCTTCGTTTACCACGGCCACTGGCAGGCTGTCTACGTTTCCGTAAGGATCCCACATGGATTTCAGAAACAGACCTGCATAGATGATCGGGATTACGATAATGGCGATTACGACGATAAGCATGAGCTTGTTACGAAGTAAGCTTTTCCATTCGTTTTTGATCATATTACCTATCCCTTTCTTATTAAATTGTATTATCAAACATAGTTGATTAATCAAACTTTATTCCAGTAATGGCGACGAGATCTATTAATCATATTAAAATCTATTAATAGCTTTATATTCCATTATCAAACAAAGTGTTGATTTTCTTTACGTGATGTATTATACTAAACACATACCACAGATACAACCATTAAATCTTTACTGAATGTATATTAATAGACGGAAATAATGGAAGTGTCTATTACAAATAAAAAACTGCATAATAGACAAAAAGTACGTTATTTCCTTTGAATTTATGTGCAGTTGGTAATATTAAATGCAGACAGGATTCCTATGTTTCAACACAAATATGCAGCAGATATCTGGTATCGTGTAGGTCGGCGTCGTTAACAATTTTAATCTTGTCAATTCTTAACAACAGCAGATATCTGGTATCATGCAGATCGGCGTAGAGAAAGCGAATGCTTTTATTCGTTTGAAGGATGCATTATGCATTGTATGACAGTTGCAGAGTATCGTAAGTAATAAGTGATTGAGGCGAAGGAAACGTGCTTGCTTTTTTGAATTGCAGGGGGAATTAAGATGGCGGAAAAAGTTGACAGAAGAGTACGTAAGACCAAGGCACAGTTGCGAGCGGGGCTTGCCCGTCTTATGCAGAAGAAGAGCATTAAGGAGATTACGGTAAAGGAACTGGTGGAAGAAGTTGATATCAACCGCTCCACATTTTATCTTCACTATACAGATATCTATCAGATGCTGGAATCCATTGAGGCTGAATTGATGGAGGAAATCACGCATCTGGTGGCAGACTATCCTCTGGATCCTCTTAATAATAAGGAGAGCTCGTATCCTTTTATTGAGCAGATATTTACGATCCTGGATCATAATAAGGATATTTGTATCGCACTTCTTGGAAAGAATGGAGATATGGCTTTTGTGAATCGTATAGAAAAACTGATCGCAGATACAGTGCTGCATCGCTTGTCAATTCGTCTGCCGAAAGACAACCGTGATATTGAGTATGCGTATGCGTTTTGTCTGAATGGATGCGTGGGAATGATCAAGACATGGCTGTCTTCTGAGAATCAGGAGAGTACACAGCATATGGCAGAGCTGACACATAAGCTGATCGATAATACAACACACATGTATCTGGAGCAGGCACTTAGATAAGAGAAATGTCCGGATGCATGCTGTGAGTCTGGTAAAAAATAAAGAGTATTGTTTCACGTTTGTTTGAGGGAAAACTCATGTTTCACGTGAAACAGTACTCTTTTTTTATTGGCTTTTTGTTGGTTTATAGCATTTCCACAAATTACTGCATGAAGCTCAACGGCTCCGAACATGAACAATGTTCTTTTGATACGTTGATTTCCAAAATTACTATAGATAAATTTTGATGCCGGATCATAAGTTGTTTTTACAGGAAAATAGCTACCTGTTCCAGGAAATGTTCCGGATCTTCCAGATGAGGAAGATGTCTGGTTTCCGGGATCACAGCGGTTTCAATGGAAGAATTCAGCTTCTGGTATTCCTCTGCGATAAGAGAAGCGGAAGCTTCTTTTTCTCCGGAAATAATATAGATGCATGCATCGGAAGATTCTACGGCATTATTAATGCTGATATTCAGGTATTTGCCAATGTAGCTGGAATACAGATATTTAGCGTTGGAACCGCCCTTGTGAGCGGATTCATAATAGGTATCTACCAGCGTATCTGTTACATGGAAGGGATTGTAGAACAGCTTTTCCATAAACAGACTGCTGATGGATTCGCGGGAAGCTACCATATGATAGATCAGAGTTCCGAAAATCGGAAGCTCGATAAAATACTTAAAGAGCTTGTTGTCTTTACAAGGTGCCTGCTTCAGGGAACTGAAGCTTGGTGGATTGACCAGCATGATCTTGCGGAAATGGTCGGAATTGTTACGGTAAGCCATGATCGCAAAAGAACCTGAGAAACCACTGGCAATAACATCGGTTTCCTCACGAATCACATTCTTGGCAAAATCACAGAGTAACTGAGCAAATACAAAATTGGTATAAGTAATATCCGGTTTTTCGGAACGTCCACATCCAAGAAGATCAATGGTGTAAACGGTATGTTCGGTTGCGAGCTGCTTCTCTATGGCATTCCATTCATAACCGGAAGCACCTGGCATGATATCATGAATAAGAAGAATAGGGGTGCCATGTCCCTGTTTTGTATAAAAAATCTTTCCAAAACGCCAGTCATAGGTTCTGCTGTGTGGCTGTTCCAGCATATCTTTAAGCTGAGATGTGGCATCTATGAAACGGTTAGCAATATGAATAACACCTGCGGCAGTTCCGACTAAAGCTGCAAGAGTAAGTAGTCTGTGTCCATTTTTCTTCATTAAAAAGCCTCCTGGAATTCGTAAAAATAATCAGGACAGATGTAACGTAATTCAGGTATCTGATCTGATTTTTTCTGAATATTTCTTTGCTTTATTATACGACAGGAACGAAAAATTTACAATGCTTTTGTGGGAACCCTAACCTTGTTATTGTATGCTGACGCTACTGTCCATTCTGTTCTTGGCGATGATCGCTAAGTTGCTGTTCGTTCTGCTTTCAGTAACGCGCTTCGCAATGCAAAGAATTTATGTTGATCGCATAAATTGGTGCGGTATGGTCTCGGGCTTTCTGCGACCTTCGTTTATAAAAAAACTTACGGAATATTATCAGTGAACAGTAGCATCGCCAATATGCTTCATGATACATAGAAATCAGATTTCGAACCGAATCAAGTAAGTCCCCTGCTTTAATTGCGAAGAGCAATAAGCAGGGGACTTACTTGTATCAGGAGAAAGAAAAGCTCCTTCTGATAAACTGCGAAGCAGTTATTTGGTTATGAGCAAGTAGCGAAGCGGATGCTGTTATCCGCTGGAATGCTTTTATACTTCAGTAAGAATACCAAGTGTTTCACGTGAAACATTGGACTTGTTATCCGACAGAGCTGATGCTATACAGGATTGCCGAGGATGATGTTGATAAGGGTTTTGTTCAGCATCAGTGTGCGGTTCCATGGATTGAGAATTACTCCCTCAACAGACGGCTCTTGCAATGCAGAAGAAAAAATCTTATCAATATCTGCGGTAAATGTGGACATGATCTTATCACTGCCTTTTAACTCTTCGTCAAAGCTGGTAAATGCAGCCCACCATTGCTTTCCATCGTTTGTTTTGATCGCATGAAGAGAAATTTTTCCATCACCTTTTGGAGGTTCTACAGCAATGATCAGCTGTGCCTGCTCCTGCATTCTGTGACGGATTACGGTGAGAGTATGAGCAAGCATTTCTTCGGTTGCTTCTTTTTGGAGTGCTGCAATGGCAGTTTCGATCTTTTCATTGCCATTTAAAGTCTTGTCTAATTGTTCTTTATAGAAATCGTTGCGATTATTTGTGGTGTTCATGTATAAAATATTCCTTTCAATCAGATGATAAATGACTAGTACAGCGAATATTAAGTAACCGCCATATTGACTTGTCTGATTTTTCATATGCTGCGTTGTCGTCAATCGCCGTAGCCACCGCTACGCCTCATTCCTTCGCCTTGCATATGAGAAAATCATCCTACGTCAATATAGCAGAAACTTAATTTTCGCTGTACTAGTACATTGTTTTCGAAATAACTATACCAATTACTTGTTGGTGAATCCGACTGCACAGATCTAAAAGCCTCAGCATAGCCAGCTACGCCTGCATTTTTATACCTGCACATTCGAATCCACATCCCACGCGATTGGTATAGTTATTTACGAAACAATGTATTAGCCGCAAACTGCAAGGAGTTTGCGGATGCTTTCTTTATGGATTATAGCATTTCAGGGGAAAATGAGGCAAGAGAAGAAGTGTTTTTAACTGAATCAAATAAGTCCCCTGGTTCGATTTCGAAAAGCAATAATCAGGGGAACTTGCTTGCATCAGGAGAAGTGCAGGCTCCTTCGGATAAACTGCGAAGCACTTATTCGGTTATGAGCAAGTAGTGAAGCGGATGCTTTTATCTGCTTGCATTAAATCAAGAAGTTTCCTGATTACTGATCACTTCGTTCTTGGTAATACACTTCGCGATGCACAGAAATTATGCTAATCACATAAATTTGCATGGTATGTCCAGGGCTTTCAGTGGTCTTTGCTCACAAAAAAACTCGGAGGATAATATTACCAGTTAACAGTAAGTCTCCTGCTTCAATTACGAAAAAGTAAAAAGTAATAAGTAATAAGCAGTGGGTGGCGTGTATTAGGAAGAATGCGACGGCGTTTAGAAACGGGGAAAGGAATAGTGGGCATGTCTGAAAACAAGGTACTGCACTAATTCATGTGGCCACTGTTATGGGTACATTGTAAGCAGGTCCTGATAAATTGCAAAGTAGCTATTGGGTGTAGAACTGCGTAGCGAATACGGGTATTTTTATTCGTTTGATCCCAAATTGGATAGATATGTTTGCACACTTGAAGGTGAGTTGCCAGATACTGTCATCAGTATTCCGCATGATTTCGGTTAGATGCTTTTGTGAACTGGATGGGGAATTAATAAGTTAAGTGAATGTAATAAAAATGTGTATTTATATGAAAAAACGGAGGGTAAGGCGGAAAATATGGGGGGATTTTATAGAACGATATAAGAGTAAGGATGAAATAAAGAGAAATAAGAGATTATTTCTGCGAAGAGAACACTATGATAATGCACAAACGTTAAGTACGATAAAAAGGACTTTATGAAAGAAAATACTGGCAAATAAATAGAAATAATAGGATATTTACGAATAAAAAAGTATTAAAGTACAAATTATAGTACTTTAAATAAAAAAAAGTACGATAAAACGTACTTTACACGTATACACACATAAAAAAGCCTTGAAATGCAAAGTGTGCACCTGCACACATACGGCAAAAAGATAAAATATAGATCCGTTCCTACTTTAAACATGTGAAATTTTGATTGATCGAATAAAAGAAAGCAGCTGCTTCGATTACAAAAAAACAATAAGCTGTGGGTGGGAAAATACTTGTGCTCTTCCTGATAAACTGTAAAACAGCTATTTTGTGTAAAACTATGATCGAATGCAAAAATTTTTGTCCGCATGACTGGGATAAAGGGAAGGCAGGGAAGTGTTTTATGGCTTGATTTAGAAGAAAAAAGCCTATTAAGTGAAATTTATTTTATGCCAGTTCTATGCCAGAACCTTATTCAGGTACATTTTATATTGGATATTACAAAATGAAACTATGCTTGAAAAAGCCTTTAGTTAACATGTACATAACGAATATATAACAGGATTGGAAGAAAAATGAAATAAATACGCAAATCTTTCGTAAACATAATAAAATAAACAAAAATCGAAAATTCCAGTTTCATAATATTATATTTTTTCACGAGAGATACATGTATTTCACACTATAAAAACACTCCGGGAAAAGAAGTTTCCATTTACTATATATAGATGCTTTTGGAGAATATAAAGATAACAGCCACATTATTTTGTGGAGGGAGTTTCTTGTATTTTTTACATGCTTTCGTGATACAGATAATGCCAGAGAGAATATATCGGAGTATTTTTTTGATATTTCTCATTGATTTTATAATGTGTTCGTAACTGTTCAGTACCCTTGCAGTTACAAGTCAAACCGTGTCCTGGATCGATTTCGTTGATGGCATTTTTAACCGGATCGAGGAAGTCACTTGATTCAATTATGAATATTGGTTTGATAATCCATCTTCGGATGTTTCACGTGAAACATCCGAAGACAGATTAAGAATAAAGAGTTATAACACCATCTTTGACAATTGCAGAAATAAAAAACAGCTGTAGTTCGTGCTTATGTGTTTTATGGTAGGTTTAATATAGATTTTAATCGAATCAAGTAATTCACCTGCTTCAATTGTGAACTACAATAAGCAGCGGTTGGGGACTTGCTTGTATCAGGAGAAGTACAGTCTCCTTCTGATAAACTGCGAAGCATTTATTAAGCTATGAGCAGTAGTGAAGAGGATGTTTTTATCCGCTTGACTTAAAAAATGTTTCGCAACAACGACAACTCATATGCGCTTTACGGTAGCGTGATATAGTTTTTAATCGCGTCAGGAGGTCCCCTGCTTCAAGTGTAAGAAGCAATAAGCAGCGGTTGGTGACTTGCTTGTATCAGGAAGAGTACAAGCAAGTTTTGATAAACTGCGGAGCAGTTATTCGGTGTAAAGCTGCGTAGCAACTGCGGATGCTTTTGTTTGTATGACTCGAATCAGGAGTTCCCCCCTGTTTTTGGCTTCAATTGCAAGAAACGATAAGCAGTGGTTGAAGAACTGCTTCTTATCAGGGAAGAGTAGCTTGTAGTCCTTTTGGTAAATCGCGAAGCAGTTATTCAGTGTAGAACAGCGAATATGTTTACAGATGCTTTTATTCGCTTGATAATAATAGTAATGTTTTTAGCGTTCAGATAAAATTTGAAAATGCTATAAATGCTGTAAAAGAAAGGAATTTCGATGCCTATGTAGCAGTGTGCAAGGTTCCATAAAAGATAATATATCTATACCGAGAAAATCGAATTATTTTCGAGATTACGATAAATCAGAACAATTTCAGCAAAATATCTATAAATGGGAACTTCATTTCTGGTACGTTTTTATGGCGTAAAATATATAGTCTGATTGACAGCAAATAAAACTGGAAGTTTATGCGGAGTTGATGGACTTTATAATCGATGTACTGTTACTGTCAAACTTCTGTTTAGTCCGGAATGAGTTTGGGTATACTACACAATAAATAAAATAATTCAAAACCTATTTTCTATTGTTTCACGTGAAACATTATGTGGCAGTTTAAAAATAAAAGTGTTATAATGATATCCAATGAGTAAAAATCCCTTAAAAAAATAAAAAGGAGGGGTACAATGGGACGAATCATTGCAGTTGCCAATCAGAAAGGCGGGGTTGGAAAATCAACGACAGCCATCAATCTATCGGCCTGCCTTGCTGAAAAAGGGAAAAAGGTTCTTGCCATCGACATTGATCCGCAGGGAAATACGACCAGTGGACTTGGCGCAGACAAGAATGCAGTAGAAAACACCCTTTATGAGCTGCTGCTTGGAGAAGCAGAGACCAAGGATACCATTATAAAGAACGTTGTAGATAATGTTGACCTGATACCATCGAATATGAATCTTTCCGGTGCAGAAATTGAACTGGTTGATCTTGAGGATAAAGAATTTATTCTGAAAAAGATCACGGATAAACTTCGCCGGAAATATGATTACATAATCATGGATTGTCCGCCGTCACTGAGTATGCTTACAATTAATGCTTTGACAGCCGCAACCTCCGTTCTGGTGCCGATTCAGTGTGAGTATTATGCATTGGAAGGTTTGTCACAGTTGATACATACCATCGAACTGGTAAGAGACCGATTGAATAAGAGACTGAAGATCGAAGGCGTGGTCTTTACTATGTATGATGCCAGAACAAATCTGTCACTTCAGGTTGTAGAAAATGTAAAAGAAAACCTGGACCAGAATATATACAAAACGATCATACCGAGAAATGTACGACTTGCAGAGGCACCAAGCTATGGAAAACCGATCAATCTGTACGATTCACGATCTACAGGAGCAGAGAGTTATCGCCTCCTGGCAGAAGAAGTTATAGGCAGGGAGGACGAGTGATGGCTGGAAGAAGAACAGGAGGCCTTGGAAAGGGTCTTGACGCACTGATCCCGAACAAAGCAGGCGGTCCGTCAAAGGAACCTGCAAAAAAGACAAGATCTGCAGTTGTAAAAAAAGACAAACCAACTGAAAAAGATAATCCGGCCGCAGAACGACTTGTGAAAATTTCCAGCGTAGAACCAAATCTGAATCAGCCCAGAAGACATTTTGATGAGGATGCGCTGCTGGAACTTTCGGAATCCATTAAACAGTACGGTGTTCTTCAGCCGTTGTTGGTATCCGATAAGAAGGATTATTTTGAGATCATTGCAGGCGAACGCCGCTGGAGAGCTGCCAAGATGGCAGGACTCAAGGAAGTTCCTGTTGTTGTAAAAGAGTTTACAGACCAAGAAATCGTAGAAATTTCCTTGATCGAAAACATTCAGCGGGAAGACCTGAATCCTATAGAGGAAGCGATGGCATACAAACGTCTGATGGAAGAGTTTCACCTGAAACAGGATGAAATCGCAGACAGAGTTGCCAAAAGCAGAACTGCAGTAACTAATTCCATGCGTCTTCTGAAGCTTTCTTCAAAAGTTCAGGAAATGGTAATTGCAGATATGATCTCAGCTGGTCATGCGAGAGCACTTCTGGGAATTTCTGATGAAGCTCTTCAGGAAACAACAGCCATGAAGGTTTTTGATGAAAAACTCAGTGTTCGTGAGACGGAAAAACTTGTAAAGAATCTGGTTTCTCCTGCGAAAAAAGTAAAAACAGAGAAAAACACAGCAGAAGATGCCATTTATGAGAGCCTGGAAGAAAAAATGAAAGGTATCATGGGAACAAAGGTATCCATTCAGCGAAAGAAGAACAACAAAGGTAAAATTGAAATTGAATATTATTCCAGAGATGAACTGGAGAGGATCATTGATCTGTTCGAATCTATCAGATAGGAGGCAGAATGAGCGGGATTTTTGAAAGCATGGGAATTGATTCCGGGATTGTGATCATTGTTTTGCTGATCCTTACCATCATTCTTCTGATCAATGTGGTGAGTAGCAATATGCGTCTCAGCCGTTTGGAACGGAAGTACAAGATGTTTATGAGAGGCGGAGATGCACAGTCACTGGAAAAAGTTTTTGTAAGAAAATTTGCACAGATCGACCGGCTGTATGAAGCAAAGGAAGATCATGATCATGACATCAGCTTTATCAAAAAAAATATGAATGTAATGTTCAGCAAATATGGCGTTGAAAAGTATGATGCATTTGATGATGTAGGTGGAAAACTCAGCTTTGCACTGGCGCTTCTTGATAAAAACAATACGGGTCTGATCTTGAATGCGGTTCACAGCCGCGATAACTGTTTCCTTTATTTAAAGGAGATCGTAAAAGGTGAGTCCTATGTTGTACTTAGTCAGGAAGAAGTGGAAGCTTTGAGAAAAGCAGTAAACTTTGGCCTTGGTGAGATTGAGAAGGAATAAAAAACTGCAAAGAGTAAGAATATTTTTAATACAGGAGGAATATCATGTTAGACATTAAGTTTGTGAGAGAGAATCCGGAGGTTGTAAAGCAGAATATCCGCAATAAGTTCCAGGACAGCAAACTGGAGCTGGTTGACAAGGTTCTCGAACTTGATAAAGAAAACAGAGAGATTAAGCAGGAGGTTGAGGCTCTCCGTGCTGAGAGAAACAAGATCTCCAAACAGATCGGTGCTCTTATGGGCCAGGGAAAAAGAGAAGAGGCAGAAGAGGTTAAAAAACAGGTTGCTGCATCCGGAACTCGTATTGAGGAACTTTCTCAGAGAGAAAAAGAGGTTGAGGAAGAGCTTCTGAAAGATATGATGGTGATCCCGAACATCATCGATCCTTCTGTACCGATCGGTAAAGACGACAGCCAGAACGTAGAGATTGAGAAATTTGGTGAGCCGGTTGTTCCGGATTTTGAAGTTCCGTATCATACAGATATCATGGAGAATTTTGATGGAATCGATCTTGACAGCGCAAGACGTGTTGCCGGTAACGGATTCTATTATCTGATGGGTGATATCGCACGCCTTCATTCCGCAGTAATTTCCTATGCAAGAGATTTCATGATCAACCGGGGATTTACTTACTGCGTACCGCCTTTCATGATCAGAAGCAACGTTGTTACAGGCGTTATGAGCTTTGCGGAGATGGATGCTATGATGTACAAGATCGAAGGTGAGGATCTTTACCTGATCGGAACAAGTGAGCATTCCATGATCGGTAAATTCATTGACCAGATTATTCCGGAGGAAGAGCTTCCGAAGACACTTACAAGCTATTCTCCGTGCTTCCGTAAAGAGAAAGGTGCTCATGGACTTGAGGAGAGAGGTGTTTACCGTATCCATCAGTTCGAGAAACAGGAGATGATCGTTGTTTGCAAGCCAGAGGAGAGTAAGATGTGGTTCGACAAGCTGTGGCAGAATACAGTAGATCTGTTCCGTTCTCTTGATATTCCGGTTCGTACGCTTGAGTGCTGCTCCGGTGACCTTGCTGATCTTAAGGTAAAATCCCTCGATGTTGAAGCATGGTCTCCACGTCAGAAGAAATACTTTGAGGTAGGAAGCTGCTCCAACCTTGGAGATGCACAAGCACGTCGTTTGAAAATCCGTGTAAACGGCAAAGATGGCAAGAAATATCTTGCTCATACATTAAACAATACAGTAGTAGCACCTCCGAGAATGCTCATTGCTTTCCTGGAGAATAACCTGAATGCAGATGGATCTGTAAACATTCCAAAAGCTCTGCAGCCATATATGGGCGGTATGACAAAGATTGAGAAAAAGACACGCGCGTAAGAGAAACGCAGGCTTTTTCAGGGAGGTGTTCTTGTGCACAGTTATTTAAAGACCGTTGGTTTTTCACAGATTACCAGAAGAAGTGAAATAAAAGAGATCATCCGTGATGTGATCGCAAGCTACGATGAAAAGGTTTGCGTGGAAAATCATCCGGAAGGCGTATTTGTACAGTTTTCCAAGAATTATGGCTGTGACTGTGGAATCAGCGTTTGTGGTCAGTACGATGAGAACGGTGAGTTTCACGTGGAATATTATTTCCCATTTTTCAGGGGAACAGGAATCACATCCAAGGAAAAAGTGACTGTTGAACGTCATACAGATAAGGAATCTTATGCAGGAGCATGTGATGATTTGCGTATTGGCGTGACTATGATCTTTTATCTGCAGAATCTGGCAGAATATATGCAGGAGAAATACAAAGGCCTGAAAGACCCGGGGGACCGTCCGGTGACGGTTTCCGGTCTGGCTTCTGAGGGAAAGATCCTGTTTCCGCTGCAGAAGGATAAGGAAGCGGTAAAGGTGGAGAGAGAACTTTCCAAAAACAGGACTAATCTGATCGCAGCAGCGCGTAATGGTGATGAGGAAGCTATGGAGAGCCTTACAATGGAGGATATGGATACTTACTCCATGATTTCCCAGAGAATTGTTACAGATGATGTTCTCACGATCGTGGACTCTTATTTCATGCCTTATGGAATCGAATGTGATCAGTATAATGTTCTTGGTGAGATTCTGGATATCATGAAATTTAAGAATATCCTGACAGGTGAAGAAATCTGCCAGATGACTATAGAGAGCAATGATATACAGTTTGATATCTGCATCAACAGCAAAGATCTTCTCGGTGAACCGGCAGTTGGACGCCGCTTCAAAGGAACAATCTGGCTGCAGGGTCAGCTGCACTATTAAGTTTTCGAATTTAGAATTAATTCTTGTAATTTCAAAATAAATATAGTAAAATAATGGTTGTGAAACTTTTGGAAGTGTTCGAAATGTTTCACAACCATATATGTCCATATAGCTCAGCTGGATAGAGCACTCGCCTCCTAAGCGAGGGGTCGGAGGTTCAAATCCTCTTATGGACGGGCTTTAAAGCGTTCGAAAATGTTAGCTGGATTAGCTGACAACGAACGCTTTTGTTATTTTCTAAACACGTTCGTGACACAAAATTCCATTCAAAAGGATCAATTTCCAGCTAACGCAATCCGATTTTTGTTAGCTGACAGCTAATCAAAATTACCGGTTTGCAAACATGGTTTTTAGGAAGTCTAGCTAACATTTGGGTTCCGCTCTGTTGTCACCCCTTATTCGGGGATGTAAATCAGAGAAAAGGCGGGAAAAGAAACAATTTCTCCCAAACCTGCAAACATAAATTAGCTGAAACAGTATTCACTTCTATTAGCTACAGCTAATGGTCAAACAGCAATGTCTGTTTGGAACTTTACTATCTATAAAAGTTCCAGGCAGGCATTTTTTAGTATCCTGAATCCTGGAGGAAAGGAGTCAAGATGACTGAGCCAAACAGACAATCAGGAGAAAACGAAGAAAGAATCATAGAAATTGAGATTGAGCGTCTTCGACCGTTCAAAGAGCATCCGTTTCAAGTGAAAGATGATAAGTAAATGTTTCTTCTGCAGGAAAGCATTGAGAAGTATGGCATCTTAAATCCGCTGATCGTTAGACCAGTACCGGATGGATACTATGAGATCATATCCGGCCACAGAAGAAAACATGCTGCGGAGAAGTTGGGATACCGTAAAGTACCGGTAATTATCCGGGTATTAAGTGAAGATGATTCCATTTTAAGTATGGTAGATTCCAATCTTCACAGAGAACGGATCAGTTACAGTGAAAAAGCTTTTGCTTACAAACTGAAAAATGACGTACTAAAAAGAAAGAGTGGTCGAAAAAAGAGCCAAGTTGACCACAAAAAACCAAGAAAACGATCGATAGATATTATCAGTGAGAATTGTGGTGATAGCCCAAAACAAGTGCAACGTTATATATCACTGACAAAGCTTATACCAGAAATGCTGCAGAAGCTGGATGATGAGATTATTTCTTTTTGTCCGGCCGTGGAGATAGCAGCACTGAAAGAAAATGAACAAAGAGAACTGCTTAAAGCAATGGATTATGCACAAGCGATTCCATCACTCTCACAGGCCCAGCGGATAAAGCAGCTGAGTAAAGAAAAACAGTTATCGCTAGAAAAGATGGAAGAAATCATGTGTGAAGTGAAAAAGGGTGAGATCACAAGAGTGGCATTCACAAACGAGCAGTTACACAAGTATTTTCCAAATTCCTATACACCGGCAATGATGAAACGGGAAATACTGGCACTGTTGAAATTATGGAAAAAAGAATCATGGGAAAGTTAAAGGAGGAAGAAATCATGTGTAAAGTTATATCCGTAGTAAACCAGAAAGGCGGCGTTGGAAAGACCACCACAACCGTAAATGTAGGCATTGGACTGGCAAGAGAAGGTAAAAAAGTGTTGCTGATCGACGCGGATCCACAGGGAAGTTTAACAGCAAGTCTTGGATATGAGGAACCGGATGATCTTCGCATCACACTGGCAACGATCATGATGGATGTCATCAACGAAGAAGAAATCTCTCTGGAAGATGGTATCTTACATCACCAGGAAAATGTAGATTTACTTCCGGCAAATATTGAGCTTTCTGCCCTGGAAGTAATGATGGGAAATGTTATGAGCAGAGAAATGATCATGAAGGAATATATCGATGCGATAAGATGCCGATACGATTATATCCTGATCGACTGTATGCCAAGCCTTGGTATGATGACAATCAATGCACTGGTCTCTTCTGATTCTGTTCTGATACCTGTGCAGGCCGCATATCTGCCTGTTAAAGGACTTCAGCAGCTGATCAAGACCAATTCTTACAGTAAAGAAAAGACTGAACCGAAAACTGGCGATTGAGGGTATTCTCCTGACTATGGTAGATTTCAGAACCAATTATGCAAGGGACATTGCATCAAGAGTACACACAACCTACGGAAGCCAGATCGAGGTATTTGAAAATGTGATCCCGATGTCTGTAAAAGCTGCTGAGACCAGTGCAGAGGGAAAAAGCATCTACATATATTGTCCGAAAGGAAAGGTTGTAGAGGCCTATATGAACTTAACACAGGAGGTTTTGAAGAATGAAAAATAGAAGTGGCGAAAAGATTAAACTGGCAAGCATTGATGAACTGCTTGGTGTGGTAAATGAAGAATCTGCAATGGAGATAGAGATTAGTAAGATCCATCCGTTTAAAAATCATCCGTTCAAGGTGCTAGATGATGAAAAGATGCAGGAGCTAGTTGAAAGCGTAAAGATCAATGGCGTGCTAGCATTTATGTGGGAGTACATGAAAGTACCGGAGAATTCAAGAGAAAAAGTTAAGAATCTGCTTAAAGATGCAAATGAAAATGGAGTAAAATTAAGTCATCAGGCACCAACCTTGTATGATGTTGTCCCAAAAGAAGAAATTGCTGAATTTGAAGAGCTTATGCGCAAAACCATAGCTGACATTGTATCAGAAGCCAGTAGCGTTGCCTGTTGGGTGTATGTGCAGAAATATGTGAAACAGAAAACTCTTGATGAAATGCTGCAAGAATTGCCAGGAGTAGGCCAGTTTATCATTGTCATGGATACCTGGTTCGAAAGACTGATGGCGGATTAATAGAAGTTGTGATAGAATGAAGAAAACGATTTGATGTGCAAATCGGAAGTTGGAGGATACACGCATGAAAATTGTAATCATTAATGGAAGTGCCAGAAAAGGAAATACGCTGGCAGCAATCAATGCATTTATAAAAGGAGCGTCAGAAAAGAATAAAATTGAAATCATTGAACCCGACAAACTCAACATTGCACCATGCAAAGGATGTGGTGTCTGTCAATGCTCTAAGGGATGCGTCGATAAGGATGATACAAATCCTACAATTGATAAAATTGCTACCGCAGATATGATTCTTTTTGCTACGCCAGTTTATTGGTGGGGAATGTCAGCACAATTGAAATTAGTCATTGATAAGTGCTACTGCCGTGGATTGCAGTTAAAAAATAAAAAAGTGGGCACGATTGTTGTAGGTGGTTCTCCCGTAGACAGTATCCAGTATGAGCTGATTGATAAGCAGTTTGACTGTATGGCAAAATATCTTTCATGGGATATGCTTTTCAAAAAATCATATTACGCAACAGCCAGAGATGAACTTGAAAAAAATAAGGATTCCATGAACGAACTTGAGTGGATCGGAAAAAATTTATAAAGCACACATCAAATTCCTGTTTTTAAAGCTGTACATGAAAATGTATGGCTTTATTTTATAAAAACACATTGACAATTATCTATGTATATGCTAATCTACACACATAGATAAATATCAATGCGAGGTAAATGAAATGGAACTAACAAATGTTGCATTAATCTGCAAGGCACTTGGAGATTCAAACAGATTAGAAATAGTGCAAATGTTGTCAGATGGCGAAAAATGTGGATGCAGGCTCTTGGAAAAATTTGAAATTACACAGCCAACCCTGTCTCATCATATGAAGATACTGGTGGAATGTGGATTGGTGAATGATCGCAAAGAAGGTAAATGGCATCATTACTCTTTGAATTGTGATACTATATTAGAATTCAAGAATTTTATTGGCAGTTTGACATGTGAGTCATGCTGTGACAAAAAAGATAGCTGTTGTTAGAGGGGAAATGCTAAGATGAAGTTTTTTCAAAAGTATTTATCTGTGTGGGTCATTCTATGCATGATCATCGGTGTATCCATAGGACATTTTTTTCCGATGATACCCAATATATTAAATAAGTTTGAATATGCAGGGATATCTATTCCTATGGCTGTATTAATCTGGATTATGATTTATCCAATGATGATTAAGGTGGACTTCAAAAGTGTCAAGTATATCAGCAAAAATCCGAAAGGATTATTTGTGACTTGGATCGTTAATTGGCTGATCAAACCATTTACAATGTATGGAATTGCATGCTTGTTCTTCTTTGGGTTATTCAGGGCATTTATTCCGGTTGAACTTGCTACAGAATATCTGGCTGGGGCAGTATTGCTTGGTGCAGCACCATGCACAGCAATGGTATTTGTATGGAGCAGTCTGACGCAAGGGAATCCGGTATATACTGTCGTTCAGGTTGCAACGAATGATATTATCATTCTTTTTGCATTTGGACCGATTGTGAAATTTCTGCTGGGTGTGTCCAATGTAGCAGTGCCTTTTAATACAATATTTTTAAGTGTCGTGCTTTTTGTAGTAATACCGCTTGTTGGTGGAATTATTACCAGAATGGCTGTAATCAGAAAACATGATGAGAATTATTTAAACCAGCAGTTTTTAAATAAATTTGATTCAGTTACAACTATAGGGCTACTATTGACATTAGTGCTGATATTTATGTTTCAGTCGGAAGTTATTCTGAAAAATCCTATACACATAATACTGATTGCAATACCTTTGATAATTCAGACATTTTTGATCTTTGGAATCGCATACGTAGCGTGTTATCTGTTAAAACTGCCACACAATATTGCAGCACCTGCAGGAATGATAGGAGCATCTAATTTCTTTGAACTTGCGGTGGCAGTGGCGATTGCATTGTTTGGAACAACAAGTGAGGCTGCACTTGCTACTACTGTGGGTGTCTTAACAGAAGTTCCGGTAATGCTTATGCTTGTAAGAATTGCAAATAAGACGAAAGGAAGGTTTCTATGACAGTAAGAGAAAAAGCAGAACTGATTGTAAAAGATATAAAGAAAGAACAGGGAACAAATCCGGTTGTTATTTTTAAGCAGATTGCAGAGAAGGAATATATCAGCATTCATGGACCGGAACACCATATATTAGATGGTGCAAGTTTGCTAGTAGCCTACAAAAACGCAGGTGGAGAGATAGACTTAGAACAGGCATTGGACAGGCTGATGTCAGAAGGACTTCGGATGCCGGGAGCAATGTGCGGTTTATGGGGAATATGCGGAGCAATCACATCCATTGGCGCTGCACTTGCAATCATCGACGGAACAGGTCCGCTTTCAACAGATGGAACATGGGGAAATCATATGCAGTTTACCTCGAAAGCAATCGGAGAATTAGGAGCCATAAACGGACCAAGATGTTGCAAGAGAGATGCAATGATAGCATTTAAGAATGGTATTGATTATGTGAATGCTCATTATGGAGTAACATTGCAATACGAACAAATGCAATGTGGATTCACAGATTTTAATGAGCAGTGTATAAAGGAGAGGTGTCCATTTCATGAGTAATGTAAAAGTGGCATTTATTTGTGTCCATAATTCCTGCCGAAGTCAGATTGCTGAGGCTTTTGGAAGACATCTGGCATCAGATGTGTTTCAAAGTTATTCGGCGGGTACAGAAACAAAACCACAGATTAACCAAGATGCTGTCCGTATTATGAAGGAATTATATAATATAGATATGGAAGCAGATGGGCAGTTCAGTAAGCTGGTTAGTGATATTCCAAATCCGGATATTGCAATATCAATGGGGTGTAATGTGGGATGTCCATTTATAGGAAGACCGTTTGATGATAACTGGGGACTTGAAGATCCAACAGGAAAAAGTGATGAGAAATTTAAGATAGTCATTGAAAAAATCAGAAAAGATATTTTGAAATTAAAAAATGGATTGGATAAGAGGTAGACAGCATCAGATTCCAGTTTGCAGAGCTGACAATCTATCATTTTATCAATGTAAGAAAAGTAATTACCAAAGAGAAGGGTTCATTATTCAATGTGAAGGTTTAGATGAAGATACTGGTGAAAAAGAGTACACTATGCTATGGAAACAAAAATAGAAATCGGAATTTGTGGAGAGATTTCCTGAGTTTTCCTTATTTTACAGGCTTTTTAGCCCCTTAGATAGTGAAATGATATGTATTTTCCCTTATTTTTACCCTTGTGAGGAATCCGCAAGGGAAATAAGGGAAATTTTTATTTAAGCGTTGCTCGCTACTTTATCAAGAAGTCTTGCGGAATCCCGCTTTGCTTTTCTTGTTGAGTGAGCGTAAATGTTCATTGTGGTACTGACATCGGAATGTCCTAACAGTTCCTGTACATCTTTCGGAGCAGCTCCATTCGAGAGCAGGTTGCTGGTGTAGGTATGCCGTTACGGTATAATAACGACAAACAGAAAAAGCCTTTATTTTCAAGGGGTTTGAGCGTTTGTCGTCTTTTATTCAATTCCTTTTCCAAGTTGAAAATTGACGAAAACTATAAAGAAAAAAGGAGGCTGTTTTATTAACGACAAAATTTAATAGTGCCAGCGGTCCGGCTTTATGTCTGACCGCTGGTTGCCGTGGGCGTTTCACTTTTATAGGTGGACGCCCTTTTTTCATACTCATTTTCGAGAGAAAGGAGATCCACATGGAATTAAACGAAATGGAAAAAAAGCTGCTCTTTCAAGTGGAGGGCGATTATCAGACAAAGATCCTGAATGAACTTTATATGACCGTGCGGTATTCAAATAATTCCGAACAGCGGGAGGCGGCAGAAGGTCTTATGGCAAAACTTCGTGTTCTGTCAAATGCAGAGTGCATGGACTTGGTAAAAGATATTCAGAAGAATTACCGTCTGCCCTATCCAGCCCGGACGATTGGAGAAAAGATCGCCGAGGCCAGACAACAATCAGGGGCAGAAAAATTGAAGGGGCATGACATCATGGCACTTGAACGCTTTGATCCAGAAGTAAAGCACATGATCGTCTTTGATGTATTGTCTTACGATTCCCCTGTTGGCGACAAAGGCGATAAGATGCGCTTGTTCCTTACAGATGCCGGCTATCAGAAATTTTTAGAGAGCCAGGAACGGGGCGAAGTGAAACTGAAAAACCATGCGAAGGTCTCTGACGGTCATCTCCATTATGACCGCAGGGATCATGCCTTGTAACGGAATAGTCGAAGAAAGGAGGCGGTACAATGGCAGTATTCCGTGTAGAGAAAACAAAGGACTTTACGATAATGAGCAATCACCATCTGCGCAATACGGAGTTGTCCTTAAAGGCAAAGGGGCTTTTATCACTTATGTTGTCGCTGCCGGAAGATTGGGATTATACCACAAAGGGACTCGCCCATATCTGCAAGGATGGTGTGGATTCTATCACTACTGCCCTGAAGGAACTGGAGCGGCATGGTTATCTCACCAGACAGCGCCTCCGCTATGATAACGGGCAGTTGGGAGACATTGAATATACGATCCATGAGCAGCCTGTAAGTACCGAAAACACAGGGCTTTCACCTAAACGGGAAAATCCAAGACAGGTAAAACCAGAACAGGCAAAACCTAAACAGGCGGAACCTGAACAGGAAAATCCGGCACAATTAAATACTAATCCATTAAAAACAAAAAAATCAAAAAAAGATAAATCAATAACTTATCCATCAATCTATCCGGCAGAGCCGGAAGCGGCAAACCGCACGGATGGGATGGATCGGATAGAGCTGATAGAAGCCTATCGTGAAATCATCAAAGAAAATATTGAATATGACTTACTGGTCTTACGGTATGGCAGGGAACGTTTGGATGAAGCCCTTGAACTTATGCTTGAAGTGATTTTGTCGAAACGCCCTTACATTCGCATTGCCGGAGATGATTTTCCGAGGGAGATTGTCAAGAGCCGGTTCCTGAAGATCAATTCCGGCCACTTAGAGTATGTCTTTGACTGTATCGACAAGAACACAACGAAGGTCGGAAACATCAAAGCGTATCTGCTGGCGGCGCTGTATAATGCCCCGGCTACAATGGACAGCTATTACCGTGCCGAGGTCAATCACGACCTGTACGGCTGTTAGGCACCTTTGGGTGTCTTTTTTCATTTCATCACAGGAAGGAGGCAAAGCACAATGAAAAGAAACACTGTGCCGGTACTATGCCCGGCGTAACCAAAGAACAGATTCAGGCAGCGCGGGAAGCTGACTTGTTTACTTACCTGCAATTCCATGAACCCGGCGTGCTGAAACAGGATGGACCTAATTTCCGGCATAAGGAGCATGACAGTCTGGTATATGTGACCGGGAAAAGGTACTGGTACTGGAACAGCCGCGGACGGAGTATCAATGCGCTGGACTACCTGATCCAGATTCGGGGATATGGTCTTGTGGATGCGGTTCATGCTCTGGTAGGTGGCGAAATCCCACAGGAACCGGCTTACCGAAGTACGGCAGAAATACAGGTATCAAAAGAGCCGGAAAAGAAAACATTCGCTCTCCCCTGGGCCAGACGTTGCGCGACCGCTGCGGTCTCCTATTTGCAGAAACGGGGGATCAGCTCAGAAGTCATTCGCCAGTGTTTACAAGCCGGGATTTTTTACGAAGCCCGGTATCATGGAGAACCGGTTTGTGTGTTTGTTGGGAAAGATGATTCCGGGAAAGCGAAGTTTGCCTGTATGCGCAGTATCAGCGGCAATCTCAAAAAGGATGTCTATGGCAGCGACAAAGGATATAACTTTTGTTATCCCCCGCAAAGTCCGGGCAGCCGGCATGTGGCAGTCTTTGAAGCTCCTATTGATGCGCTTTCCCATGCGACACTTCAAGAGCTGGAGGGATGGAAATGGAATGGTTATCGCTTGTCTTTGGGCGGTACTTCCCATGTGGCGCTGACTTCTTTCCTGGAACGCCACCCGGAGATACGGCGTGTTACCCTTTATATGGACCACGACCTTGCCGGATTTGTCAATGCCCGGAAAATCAAGACCATGCTTCACGAGGATAAACGTTTCCGTCATATCCGGGTAAGTGTCAACCCTCCCCGGATGGGAAAAGATTACAATGAGAAATTGCTGCTGGTTCGGGAACAACTGCAAACCAGCCAGCACCAACGCCGCCCAAAAGAGGCGGCTGTTTCAATTTAGGGAGGATTTCAACATGAATGGATCTCAACATATCTGCTTTACAGACAGCGCCGGAAAAGCGCTGTTTTCCATTCCCGACAATGGTTTACTCTGCCTGTTCTATGGAAACGGGGACAGGCACTTTGCTGTTTGTCATCGTCTGGATGACACCCATGCAGAAATTGACGGGGTAAATTATTCGCTGCCGGATTTTGCCAAAAGGATGAAACACAACCAGATCAGCTTTGCTCCGGCATAAGGCTGGAAAACAAATAACAGGAGGATTTGAAAATGAAAAAAATTGAAAATACCGCTTTGCAGATGATTGCCGAGGCTTCCCGGTGTCCAGACTACGGCCCCGATATGGTTAAATCGCTGATGAAAAAGCTGGACATGAACGAAAAGGGCTTTGCTCTTTTGATGAATGTTGCCCCATCCACAGTGCGTCTTTGGACCAGCGGAGCTGCACAGCCCTGCGGCACAGCAAAACGCCTCATGCAGATTTATGAAACCGGTCCGGAGATTGTCGGCAAGATTGCCGGCGGGCAGCTACCGGCAGATGGGAGGGATTGATTAAATGGCGGAGACAGATAGCCAGCCGTTTGCGGAAAATGAGCAGGTCAAAGAGCTGCTTCACATGAAAGGAGGAATTTGATTGGATCAGGAACCACTACCGCAGATTCATTTGATCCGCGATACAGACTTATCCGTCTTTGCGTATGAGCTCCATATTTTTGCCGGAGATTTTCTCAGGGAATGCGAATTCAATATGCGTTCTCTGGCGACAAATGCCGGGGCTGATTCCATTGCCATCATGGGGAAAAATCACATGTGGCTTTCCGACGCTTTGTTTGCTTATTGTTCTACGGCAGATCTTCATCAAATGATCTTAACAACGGAGTTTATCGGAGCGAGGGCTTTCCTGTTTCATACGGATCGCAGAGAGGGCGGTCACTTGTACGGAGATGTCCTGATGATGGATTTAGACACGCTGCGGCAGGATATAAAACGAAATATCCTCTATCCCTGCGGCGTCAATATCGAACGCAAAGATGGTTCAGTGGCTACGGTCAGCCTGAAAGAATGGACTGGAATGGAGCTTTACGAAAAAGATGCTCTGAAAAGCTGGGGATTTTCTTATGCCCCGAATCAAGTTACGGAATGGCAGTACCACTATTCCACGATGTTCAGACAGTGGATGGATCAGGCATTTCGTTATATGCCCCAGGATTTAGAAGAACGCCTGAATATGCAATATATGGAGGCAGCCCAGAACCCGGATATGGATAAGTACCGCATACCACAGGGAACGGCAAAGCAGATGCTTCTTTATGACGAAGCCCCTGTGTATCGCCTTCTTCCATCCGGTTCGGAGAAAATTGCGCCCATCGCGGCAATCTCTACGGGCCTGTGGTATGAAAATTACCGGGAGTTTGCCATTGCACCGGAGGATTTAGGCGCTCTGGACAAACTGATCCGCAGGGAAACTGACCGGCTCACAGGAAACCTCCCACAACTTCACAAAAACGAAGAACGCCGCCCTGCCCCGGAGCGATAAGAATTTTACACTGACTGGAGGTGATGAAGATTGGCAGGAGTGCATGAAGATTTCGGCGAAAAGATCGGCGGTGCTAAAAAAGATCTGTGGAAAGACCGCGGGCTGTATGCAGATGATCTGGAAGCCATGAATGAGCGCGAAGCCGAAAAATTTGTGAAAAAGGATAATGTCTGGAAAAAGCCGGACTATGCAGCCATACTGGAGGAAGGGATTCCTCTTGGCGTGGTCTATTTTATCAAAAAAGCGAGGGACGGCTTAAACGCTTCCCCTCAGTATTACCGCACGGATGACACCCCGGAAAAACGGACCGCGAGACAAAAGGAATATATAAAAACAGTTCGGGAATTGCAGGCAGTGCTTTCAGATGTCCGTACTGCGGAGGATGCTGTGAGAGCCTATGACCGCTTTTTCGTTGACAATGGATATTTAGAAAAGGTACAGGGCTGGGGAAGCGGAATCCATTACCGGGCAACGAAAAAGGGACAGGACAATCCCGTGATCACAAACAAATTGTCCAATACCATGCTGATCCGCTCGGCTGAATATTTTGAGCGCAACTTTACTCAGAAAGCAAAAAAGGAACAGTTTTGTGTTTCCAAAGAGCAGAAAATACCGAAAGGTTATGCGATCCACTTCAACGACGGGAAACAGACCTATTCTAAAAATGGGGACTGGAAACCCGGTACCTACTATGTGACAAAAGGCTATTCGATCCTGCGGACCAATTTTGGGACCAAAGAAGCTGCCCTGAAATGGGTGCAGGAACTTGCCAAAGGCAGGAACAAAAACGGAAAGATCCGTTTTGTCCCTCCCCAGCTTGCCCATGTCAAACGTACCGGACCGGATTATCGGAATGGCGTGGAGATCACCGGACAGCATTATCTTGATACCTTTGGGTTCCGCGGCGGTGAGTTTGGAAACTGGATGAACCAGAACGACCGGCAGACCTCCCTTAACATGGGATTTGAAGCACTAAAGGATCTGGCGTCAGCCCTTAAGATCAGCGATAAAGATATTGCTTATCAGGGAACACTTGCTATCGCTTTTGGTGCAAGAGGCAGCGGCAATGCTGCAGCTCATTATGAACCTTTGCGTACAGTCATCAATCTTACAAAAATGCACGGGGCCGGTTCCCTGGCACATGAATGGTGGCATGGACTTGACGATTATCTTGGTACAAAGATGGGAGCAAAAGGGATGCTGTCAGAACAGCCCCACCTCTATGCGCCGTTCCAAAAACTCATTGACACCATGAAGTATAAACCGGAAACACCGGAACAGGCAGCAAAGCGCACGGAAGCACAAACAGAACGCACCCGGAAAAATGCGGCAAGCTGGCTGGATTCCTCGGTTCTTGCCTCCCTGAAACGGTATGGCAATGAGGAACAGATGGAAACCTACGCAGTCTTGCGGGAAGCATTTTTGTCCGGCGAACCCGGCTCTGTGGAACAGATCAGCGCATTTAAGAAGAATGTTACCGGCCGGGTAATTCCCAAAAGTGAACGGGAACGGCTGGAAATTTTTGAGCGTATGCTTTCCGGGATGCAGGCGCAGGAAGCTCCGCAGATTGGACGGACGGAAACTGATTTTTACCGTAATTCGGTACGCATGGGAAAAGAATGTGAAAAAGACGGCGGTTATTGGGACAGCAATGTGGAAATGACAGCCAGAGCCTTTGCCTGTTATATCAAGGACAAACTGCCCTACACATCGGATTATCTGGCAGGCCATGCCGACTGTGCCCTTACCCTGGTTTCCGGTAAAGACGGAGAAATGGAGGTATTGAAAGCCTTCCCTGTGGGGGAAGAACGCCGTGCGATCAACGCCGTTTTTGACGAGATCATTCAGGATTTGAAACGGGAACAGCTATTGACCCATGCTGATGTAACGCTTCCCCTCTCTGTTTCTGAACTTCGTGAGGCAGCGGACGGGCAGCTATCCATGTTCGGCGTCGGCCGTCCTTCCGTGATGGATCAGCTTGCGGCAAACAGACCGGCAGATAAAAAATCGCCGGCTCAGACGGTTTCCAGAAAAAACCATGAGCCGGAAATATAGCAGGAGGTGAACAGCATTTTGGAAGAAAACAGGGATTACCATGCCTACCGGTATGGCGACCACTTGACGCCGGGATCAGAGCTTAAAATTGAACACAGCGTAGTTTGTGAAAATGTGGATATTTCTACTCTGATCACAATGGGAATAGATAGCCTGGAAGCCATGCGCCAGGGAAGTATCGACGGGGAGCAGAAAGCCTATGAAATCGTGGTGACTGCCGCAAAACAGTGGGAACAGCAGGCAGAGGCAACACAGACGATCAACCGGGCTTTGGAATATCTTCGTACACCTGAGATTGAACATACCGGCAATCAGTGGAAAGACACCGATAACTGGAGGGCGGATCAGAAAATCAGCAACCGGGTCTATCAGATGACCTGCAGTATTTGGGAAGATACGAAATATGACAGAGAAACCAAACAGAGTGTTCCGATTGCCTGGTATGTGACATGGGAAGTCCGTATTCATTCCCCGAAGCAGGGATATGGAGCAAAGATTGCCGGACAAAACCAGAAACGATATACAGATAAGAACGCAGCCATAAAATACCTGGACGGGCGAAAGAAAGCCTATTCCCATTTATTCACGGAAATTTCCCCGCCGATCCCGAAAGAATATGAGCACCATTTTATGGTTCACGGTACTCTTTTACCTGGCTATACGGTTGAAGGACTGGAACAGGCCAAAACGGAACATGCCGCCGCCGAGGTTTCGGAGGGCGGTATTTTTACACCCGAAAACCAGGAGAAGCCTTCCGTCCTGGGGAAGCTCTCTGTGGCAAAAACTCAGGAAAAAACGCCAACCACTCCCGGTACGGCAATGAAAAAGAAGGAGGATATACAATTATGAAAGTGTTAATGGTAGAGCCGGGCAAGTCCCCTTATGCTGCGGAGATCGAAAGTGGTCTGAAATCCTTGCAGGCGGCAGTGGGCGGAGATATTCAGGCGGTCTATCCGTATGAGGACCCGGTGGCTCTGATCTGCAATGAAGAAGGCAAGCTGATGGGGCTGCCTTTGAACCGAGCTCTCTTTGACGATGACGGCCACATCTATGATATTGTGTCCGGGAATTTTCTGATCGTTGGTCTTGGCGAGGAAAATTTTACAGACCTTTCCCCGGATCTGATGGAGAAATATGGGGAGCAGTTTAAGTACCCTGAAAAATTTGCAAGGCTTGCCGGCGAGATCATTGCAGTCAAGCAGCCTGCAACCAATGAGCACCGGGAAAAACCGATGATGCACCATTCCGGCCCGGATTTGTAGAAAGAAAGGAGCCAATTATGTTAATGGCAGTAAATGAACCTTATGCCCTTATGGTGCAGCCAGACGATATTCTGATCTCTCCCCGTGAGGTAGATGAACATTTTGGGACGATGGTATGCTTTCATCCCCGCTATGCGCTGGGCGACCATCACAACCATATGGACAAAGATGACTTCCTGCGGGAAATGTATTTAGATACCGTAGGACATGATGAAGCCGGCATGAAACGCTATGAACGGATGGTAAACATTGTAAGCAGCCGTTTCCGGCATGGACCAAAGACAGAGGAACGGGCGATCGATGAAGCAATGCAGAAAGTAATTTCGGAAAAGTATCTGATGCTCCCCCTCTATCTCTACGACCACTCAGGTCTTGCCATGAGTACAGAAAGTTTCTCAGGCAGGGCTCCTCATGCAGAATGGGACAGCGGACAGGTCGGCTGGATCTATGTTTCCAAAGAAGATGCCCTAAAGGAATTTGACGCTGACAAGATGACCGGCGCCATCCGGCAGAAAGCGGACGCACTGATGCGCAGCGAAGTCGCCGCTTATGATTCCTATCTGCGTGGCGAATGTTATGGGTTTGAGCTTTATAAAAACGGGGAGCTGTCGGATAGCTGCTGGGGCTTTATGGGTAACTTTACCGATGTGTTGAAAGATATGGCGGCATACCTCCCGGATGAGTGCAAAGGGATGGTCGATCATCTGGAGGAACAGGAACGCCCGGCTACGATCATCAAGACGCTTTTGAAACATGCTAAAATTCAGGTCGATCAGGCAGCAAAAGCCTTTGAACACGCTTCCCGACAGCAGGTTCTTGGGGAAAGCCGGTAAAAAGTTATTTCCATATTATAAATACCGATTTTATCAGAAAGGAGGATGCTCTTGCAGGAAGAACTCGAACAACGAACGGTTTCTGTTTCTATACAGGCAGCAAAACTGTCAGGGCGGGTACTGCGTGCGGCTATTGCTGCGGTACTCCAAAAGATGGAACAGGAACGCACAATGCCAAAAGTCGGGCGCAACAGCATGAAGCGGCTGACTTATAAAGACCCCGGAGCCAAAACCATTGAAGTTTCAGGGCGAATCCGCTCTTTTGAACGGTATGCCAGAAAACATCAGGTACGCTACCATATAGAAAAGGAACTTGGGACCGATCCCCCAAAATGGACGGTATATTTCAAGGCAAACCAGGCGGATGCACTGACGGCAGCTTTTAAGGAATATACAAAGAAAGACCTTACACGCAGCACCAGACCGTCGCTGCTTACACAGCTTCATAAGTTCAAAGAACTGGCACAGTCGCTTGGCCGTGACCGTGTAAAGAACAAAGAACACGGAGGACCGGAACGATGAAGATTGATGCAGAAACATTGAAAAAACAGGTCATTCTCCATCTGCCTTATGTTCTGTTCCTTCTGGTATTTGCCAAGCTGGGCGAAGCGGTGCGGCTGGCTCCCGGAGCAGACGCTTCCCAAAAGCTGTTAGGACTGTCCGAAGGCTTTGCCCTTGCGTTTCAGAGTATGTGGCCGGGGGCGGCAATGGACTGGCTGATCGGTTTCTGCGGTGCAGCCATTATGCGGCTGGCAGTCTATCTTAGAGGGAAAGACGCTAAGAAATACCGCAAAAATGTGGAATATGGTTCTGCAAGATGGGGAAATAAAGCCGATATTGCCCCGTTTATGGACCCAAATCCGGAAAACAATATCATTCTTACCCAAAGTGAAGGACTGATGTTAAACGGAAGGCCCAAAAATCCGGCCAATGCAAGAAATAAAAATGTACTGGTAGTCGGAGGATCAGGTTCGGGAAAAACGCGCTTTTTCATCAAGCCCAATCTGATGCAAATGCACAGTTCCTACGTCGTCACCGATCCGAAAGGTACAGTCCTTGTGGAATGCGGAAAGATGTTGCAGCGAGGCACACCAAAGCTGGACAAGGACGGAAAGCCTGTGCGTAATGAAAAAGGAAAGATCATCTATGAGTCCTATAAAATACGGGTATTCAATACGATCAATTTCCAGAAAAGTATGCACTTTAACCCGTTCGCCTACATTCATTCCGAGAAAGATATTCTGAAGATCGTCACTACCCTAATCGCCAATACCAAAGGCGAAGGAAAAGCCGGAGACGATTTCTGGGTCAAGGCAGAAACCCTGCTCTATACGGCACTGATCGGATATATCTATTATGAGGCTCCGGCAAACGAACAGAATTTTGCCACACTGGTAGAAATGCTGAACGCAATGGAAGTCCGTGAGGATGATGAGTCGTTCAAAAATGCCGTTGACCTTCTCTTTGACGCGCTGGAACAGAAAGACCCGGATCATTTTGCCCTGCGTCAATATAAGAAATATAAGCTCGCTGCCGGAAAAACAGCCAAGTCGATCCTTATTTCCTGTGCTTCCAGACTGGCTCCTTTTGACATTAAAGAAGTCAGGGAAATTACCATGTATGACGAACTGGATCTGGATATGCTGGGAGATGAACGGACTGCTCTTTTCCTTATTATGAGTGACACGGACGGAACCTTTGCATTTTTGATCAGTCTGATCTATTCCATTTTGTTTAACCGCTTGTGTGAGCGGGCGGATGATGTATATGGCGGAAGGCTTCCCATCCATGTACGCTGCCTGATCGACGAGGCGGCAAATATCGGGCAGATCCCGAACCTGGAGCGTCTTATGGCGACCATCCGAAGCCGTGAGATCTCTGCCTGCCTGGTGCTGCAGGCGCAAAGCCAGCTCAAAGCCCTGTATAAAGACAACATGGACACCATCATCGGTAACTGTGACGCCTCTCTTTTCTTAGGAGGCAAAGAAGAAACCACCTTAAAAAGCTGGAACTCCCTATTGGGGAAAGAGACCATCGACCTGTATAACACCAGTGTCACAAAGGGCAATCAGGAATCCCACGGACAAAATTTTCAAAAGCTGGGAAAGGATCTGATGTCGGTGGATGAACTGGCAGTCATGGACGGGGGTAAATGTCTGCTGCAGATCAGGGGTGTGCGGCCGTTCCTCTCCCGGAAATATGATATAACCAAACACCCAAATTACAAACTGCTTTCCGATTTTAATGAGAAGAACGCTTTTAATATCGAAAAGTTTCTTTCTACCCGGATGCCGATGCGTCCCGGTGAACGATACCGCAATTATGAAGTCACAGCCGAAGATCTGGCTTCCCAGACTTTATAAAGTTGTTCCTGCCTGTCAAAGCATGACGCCCTGGCAGGCTTTGTTTTTGTCACGATGAAAGGAGGATTTTTGAGGATTCGTGATTCTCCCTGAAAAGTAAATAACCGCAGGATTTTTCCTGCCCCATGCCGCCGTGCTGTTTGAAACAGATTTTTTCTAAAAACAGTGCGGCGGCTTTTTTTGTTTCCGGCCTGATACGGCCATATCACAAATTAAAATTTCTGAAATTAAAGGAGGAACATTATGGCATTTTTTGCAAGCGCGATTGATACTTTGAAGATCCTTGTGATCGCCCTGGGCGCAGGTCTGGGCGCATGGGGTGTTGTAAACCTTCTCGAAGGTTACGGAAATGATAACCCAGGTGCAAATGCTCATGTGCCGTAAAGTAACATAATGGCAAA